>DATHCI010000119.1:0-114844 GCA_035319645.1 Methylocystis sp.
CCGCGAAGGCCTCGTTGATCTCGAACAGGTCGACGTCTTTCTCGTCCCAGCCGACGCGATCCAGGAGCTTCCGGATCGCGCCGATGGGCGCCGTCGGGAAGTCGCCGGGCGCCCCGGCATGGCCCGCAGCTCCAATGAGTCGCGCAAGCGGGCGCGCGCCGAGGCGTTCGGATTCCTTCAACGTCGTAAGCGTCACCGCGGCGGCGCCGTCGGAGATCGAGCTCGCGTTCGCCGCCGTGATCGTTCCATCGCTGCTGAACGCCGGCTTGAGCTTCATCATTTCGTCGAGACCGATCATCGCCGGCAGCTCGTCGCGCGCGACGGAAGTCTGCGTCTTGCCGATCGTCGCCTTGACGGGCGCGATCTCCTGCCCAAAGTCGCCGTCGGCTGAGGCCCTATGCGCGCGCGCGAGCGAGGCCGCGGCATATTCGTCCTGCATGGCGCGCGTGATCTGATGCTTCGTCGCGCAATCCTCGGCGAAGGAGCCCATGAGACGCCCTTTCTCATAGGCGTCCTCGAGCCCGTCGAGAAACATGTGGTCGATGACCTTGCGATGGCCCATCCGATAGCCGCTCCGCGCCCGGTCGAGCAGATAAGGCGCGTTGCTCATGCTCTCCATGCCGCCCGCGACGACGATGCGCGCGCTCTCCGCGCGGATCGCGTCAGCCGCGAGCATGATGGCTTTCATGCCGGAGCCGCACATCTTGTTGACGGTAGTGCAGCCCGTCTGCTGCGGCAGCCCGGCGCCGAGCGCGGCTTGTCGGGCCGGCGCCTGGCCGAGGCCCGCGGGGAGCACGCAGCCCATGAACGCCTCGTCGACCTGCTCGGGAGAAACCCCGGACCGCGCGGTCGCGGCTTCGATCGCGCAGGCGCCGAGCTGCGGCGCCGTCACGTCCTTCAGCGCGCCGAGAAAGGCGCCGATGGGCGTTCGTGCGGCTCCGAGAATGACAATCTGATCGCCGCTCATGGCGCTTCGTCTCCGTCTGGAAATGGCGGCGTGTCGCCCGTTCCCTCGAGCAGGCGCGCGATCGTCGCGTCCTCGACCTCGCTCAGGCTCGCCGGCGACCAGCGAGGATTGCGATCCTTGTCGATGATCGCGGCGCGAACGCCCTCATAGAGATCGTGGGTCGCCAGAAGCGCGCACGCGGCGCGATAGTCGTTGTTGAGGCACTCTTCGAGCGAGCCTGCGCGCGCGGCGCGCCTGAGCAGCTCATATGTGAGCCGCACGCTTGTCGGCGAGTTGGCCAGAATCCGCGCCGCCGCCGCCTTGGCGAAGTCGGAGCTCTCGGCCGAAAGCGTCGCCACGACATCTTCGACGCGCAAGCCACTCATCGCGGCGTCGAGCAAATCCTGGTTTTTCTCGATCGACCCCGGCTCCGGCTTTCGAGCGAAGCGAGCCAGGGCTTCATCCAGCTCCGCAACCTCGCCCGCGCCCGAAAGGCGAGTCTGCAGTTCTGGGATGTCCGCGGAGTCGATCGCCATATCCGCCAGTCCGACGAAGATGGCGTCTGCGGCGTCCACCGCCGCTCCCGTCAGAGCCATGTAAGCGCCGCCGCCGCCCGGCCTGCGCGTCAGCAGCCAGGCGCCGCCGACGTCGGGGATGTAGCCGATGCTGGTCTCCGGCATGGCGAGACGCGTGCGCTCGGTGACGAGTCGTCGGTTCCCATGCGCCGATATGCCGACGCCGCCACCCATCACAATCCCGTCCATGAACACGACATAGGGCTTCTCGAACGCCGCGATGCGCGCATTGAGCCGATATTCCTCGCGCCAGAACTGCTTGTAGGGATGATGCTCCGCCCCGCGCGCCTCGTAAAGCAGGCGAATGTCGCCGCCGGCGCACAGCCCTCGCTCCCCTTCGCCCGAAACCAGAACGGCGCAGATCTCGTCGTCCGAGGCGAAGTCGGCAAGGGCGTGCGTGAACAGGCGGACCATATTCAGCGTCAGGCTGTTCAGCGCGGCGGGCCGGTTAAGACGGATTCGCCCGATGCGTCCGTGGCGCGAGACGATGAGCTCCTCGTCGCTCATCGCCTGCCTTTCCCGAGCACTTCCCGCGCGACGATGACGCGCATGATTTCATTGGTTCCTTCGAGAATCTGATGCACGCGCAGGTCGCGGACGATCTTCTCGACTCCGTAGTCGCGCAGATAGCCATAGCCGCCGTGTAATTGCAGCGCGTCATTCGCGACCGCGAAGCCGGCGTCGGTCGCGACGCGCTTCGCCATGGCGCAAAGCAGCGTCGCCTGAGCGTCCTGCGCGTCGAGGGCCGCGGCGGCCCGCCAGAGCAGGGCGCGCGCCGTCTCCAATTGCGTCGCCATGTCGGCCAAGCGAAACTGCAAGGCCTGATGCTCGTCGAGCCGCCGCCCGAACGCGCGGCGCTCGCTCATATAGGCGACGGCCTTGGCGAGGGCGGCTTCGCCGCCGCCGAGCGAGCAGGCGCCGATGTTGAGCCTGCCGCCGTCCAGCCCGGCCATGGCGATCTTGAATCCGGCGCCTTCGGCGCCCAGCAGGTTCTCGGCCGGCACGACGCAATCATTGAAGCTGACCGCATGCGTGGGCTGCGCGTTCCAGCCCATCTTGCGCTCCGAAGCGCCAAGCGCGAGGCCTTTCGCGCCGCCCTCCACAATGAAGGCGGAGACGCCGCTCGCTCCTTCCCCGCCGGTGCGCGCCATGACGACATAGACGTGATCCGCTCCGCTCGCGCCGGCGCCGGAGATGAACTGTTTTTCGCCGTTAAGCACGTAGCTGTCGCCACGACGCACGGCGCTCGTGCGTAGCGCCGCGGCGTCGGAGCCCGAGCCAGGCTCGGTCAGGCAATAGCTGGCGAAGGAGCGCATGGGCGCAAGGCGCGGCAGGAAGGTCCCGCGCTGCGCGCTGGAGCCGAAGGCGTCGATCATCCAGGCGCACATGTTGTGGACCGAGAGATAGGCGGCGATGGACGGGCAACCCGTGGCGAGCGCTTCGAAAATCAGCACGGAGTCCATGCGCGAGAGCCCTGCGCCGCCGAATTCCTCGCGCGCGTTGATCGCGGCCATGCCGAGCGCCGCGGCGTCGCGCAGCACGTCGACCGGGAAATGCTCGTCCTCGTCCCACCGCAGCGCATGCGGCGCTATTTTCTCGCGCGCAAAATCCAGCGCAGTCCCGCGCATGGCCCGCTGCTCGTCCGTCAATCCGAATTGCGAGGACATGGAACGGAATCTAGAACGAAGCCGCGGGGCGGCAAGCGCGACGCCTGCCCTCGGACGCTTTCGCGACGGCGCTGGCAGGCGCCCTGCCGAGGCGGCGCGAGATGAAGCTCGCAGCCTCGAGCAGGTCGTCGAGATCGACGCCCGTCTCGATGTCAAGGCCCTGCAACATGTAGACGACATCCTCGGTTGCGACATTGCCGCTCGCGCCGGGCGCATAAGGGCAGCCTCCCAGTCCCGCGATCGAGCTGTCGACGACGCCGACGCCGACTTCGAGACAAGCGAAGATGTTGGCGAGCGCCTGCCCGTACGTGTCGTGGAAGTGGACCGCCACGCGCTCCAAGCCGATTTCGCCCGCGACCAGCTCGAACAGACGGCGGGCTTTCAAGGGCGTGCCGACGCCGATCGTGTCGCCGAGCGAAATTTCGGCGCAGCCGAGCGCAAAGAGATCCCGCGCCACTGCTGCGACCTGCCCGGGCGCGACGGCGCCTTCATAGGGACAGCCGAGCGCGCAGGACACATAGCCGCGAAGCAGAACGCCGCTCCGCTTGGCGGCGGCGGCGATGGCGGCGTAGCGCTCCAGGCTTTCCGAAATCGAACAATTGATGTTGCGCTTCGAGAAAGTCTCGGAAGCGGCGGCGAAGACCGCGACCTCCCTGACTCCCGCCGCGATCGCCGCGTTCAGGCCGGCGAGGTTCGGAACCAGCGCGGAAAGGCGGATGGGGGGAGGCAAGCGCAAGCGGACGAAGACCTCCGTGGTCGCGGCCATTTGCGGAACGGCCTTTTCCGAGACGAAGCTGCCGACCTCGATGCGCCCGACTCCGGCCTGCGCCAGCAGCTTAACGAGCTGCGCCCTGTCTTCCACGCTGACGCTTGTCGTTTCGTTTTGCAGGCCGTCTCGGGGACCGACCTCGACGATCTCGACTCTCTGCCGAAAAGCCATGCTAGACGTCCTTCTCATCGCCGACTTCCGCCAGCAGGGCGCTCTCGGCGACGAATTCGCCTTCCTTGCAGCGCAGCTTCACGAGCACGCCTTTTCGCGGCGCAGCAAGCGTGAACTCCGTCTTCATGACCTCGAGAATGATGAGCGGAGCCTGCGCTTCGACCTTTTCGCCGATCTTTGCGAGCACGCGCGAGACGCGCGCCGGCAGGGGCGCGCGCAACTCTGCGCCCACGCCGTCGCGGGCCTTGGTCTGCGAGCGAGGATGTGCTTCAAGCAGCGTCCAATTACGACCTGCGGAAATGATGATCACGCCGCCGTCGCGGTGGACGACGCCGACCTCGCGCTGCGCGCCGTCGATCGACAACCGCAGACGATCGTCCTGCTCTTGCGCCTCGACGAGCGCGCTGCGAGACAGGGCTTCGAGACGAAAGCCTTGAGCCTCCAGCCGGACGCGCGCACGGATGATGCGCTCGGCGAGCGTGAAGTCGATCTTCACGAAGGTGGGCGCGTCAAAGCGCCAGGCGTCCGCCGAGCTCCACGGCGAAGGCGCCGCGTCGCAGCGCGCGGCTCGACGCTTTTCCGCGAGCCAGGCGGCGACGCCGCCTGCGACGACGGCAAACTCTTCCGTCGGGTCGATCTCCCCGGCTGCGCGCAGTGCGGATGCATTTCGTTCGACGAAGGTCGTGTCGTATGCGCCCCTCTCGAAGGCTTCGCTCCCGCTGAGCGCACGCAGGAAATCAAGATTGCTCTCGACGCCGACGAGCTCGAGCTCTGCGAGCGCGTGGCGCAGCCGTTGCAAAGCGATGCCGCGGTTCTCGCCCCAGGCGACGAGCTTCGCAAGCAGCGAGTCGTAATAGGGCGTTATGCGGTCGCCCTGGCGCACGCCCGTATCGAGGCGAACGCTATCGCGCATCCCGGGCGCTCTGAAGTGATCGAGCCGGCCGACCGCGGGCAGAAAATCGAGCGCCGGGTCCTCCGCGCAGATTCGAGCCTCCATCGCGGCGCCGCGCGCGACAAGATCCTCCTGACGTAGCGGCAGTTTCTCGCCGCTCGCGATGCGAAGCTGCCACTCGACGAGATCCTGGCGCACGAGCATTTCAGTGATGGGATGCTCGACCTGGAGCCGCGTATTCATCTCCAGGAAATAATAGCCCTCGTCGTGCACGAGAAATTCGACCGTGCCGGCGCTGACATAGCCCACGGTCCGCGCCGCCTCGACCGCCGCGGCGCGCATCGCTTGCGAGAGGTGTGGCGACAGATGCGGGGCCGGAGTTTCCTCCAGAATTTTCTGACGTCGGCGCTGCATCGAGCAGTCGCGCTCGGGAAAGGAGACGCAGCCCCCATGCGCATCTGCGAAAATCTGGATCTCTAAGTGTCGCGCGCGGTCGAGATATTTCTCGACGAGCAGGCGATCATCGCCAAAGGCCGTCAGCGCTTCGCGCGCGGCGCCGTCGATGGCTTGGTCGAGCTCGTCCGCCGCGCGAACCAGGCGCACGCCGCGGCCGCCGCCACCGGCTGCGGCCTTGATCAGCACGGGGAAACCCGTGCGCACTGCGGCCTCCCGCAGCGTCGCGCGGTCCTTCGTCTCGCCGTGAAAGCCTGGCACGATCGGCGCGCCGGCCTTCTCCATGAGCGCCTTGGCCTGCGCCTTTTGCCCCATCGCCCGCATGGCGGCCGCGGGCGGCCCGACGAAGATCAACCCCGCTTCGACGCATCGCTCCGCGAAGGCCGGATTCTCGGAGAGGAAGCCATAGCCCGGATGAACGGCCTGCGCCCCCGAGCGGCGCGCGGCTTCGACGATGTTGTCGATCGCGAGATAGCTATCGCGCGCCGGCGCGGGGCCGATCGCGTGGGCTTCGTCGGCCATTTGCACATGCAGCGCCCGCGCATCGGCGTCGGAATAGACAGCGACGGTCGCAATTCCAAGACGCCGCGCCGTGCGGATGATGCGACAGGCGATTTCGCCACGATTGGCGACTAGCAGCTTGCGCAGCATCACGGCCCGCTCCGCCACTTGGGCGCGCGCTTCTCGATGAAGGCGCTCAGGCCTTCACGCCCTTCTTGCGATGCGCGTTTCTCAGCCAAACGGCGCGCCGTCTCGCGCGCCAGCTCCTCGCCGATCGGATGCGCATCGCAATAGGCGAGCAGCGACTTTATCTCCCGCTGGGCGCCCGGCGCGCAGGCGAGCAAGGCGTCAATGAGCCTGTCGCATTCTGCGGATCCTTCTGCGTCGCTGACGACCTCGTGCACGAGGCCCAGCTCCTTCGCGGCTTGCGCGGCAAAAACCTCCGCGGTCAGCATGAGCCGGCGCGTCGCGCGCGCGCTCATCGCGCGCAGCACATAGGGCCCGACTGCGGCGGGGATGACGCCGAGCCCTGCTTCGCTCAGACAGAAGCGCGCGTCTTCCGTGGCGATGGCGATGTCGCAGCAGGCGACGAGTCCAACGCCGCCGCCGAAAGCCGCGCCGTGCACATAGGCGATGGTCGGCTTGGACAGGCGGTCAAGGGTGAGAAAGAGCGAGGCGAGCGCTTCGGCGTCGGCGAGGTTCGCTTCGTCAGTCGCCGTCCCCAGGCGCTTCATCCAGTCGATGTCGCCGCCGGCGCAAAAGCTCTTGCCTGCGCCGCGCAGCACGACGACGCGCACGTCCGCGCGGTCGCCGAGCGCATGCAACGCCGCGGTCAAGCGGCCGACGAGCGCGTCGTCGAAAGCGTTGTGACGCCCGGGTCGATTGAGCGTCAAAGTCGCGACTCCGCGCGCTTCGATCGACTGGAGGAGCTCGCTCATCGCCGTTCACATCCGGAAGAGACCGAAGAGCGTGTCCTCGATCGGCGCGTTGGCGCTGGCGCCGAGACACAGGCTCAGAACGCGACGCGTGTCGCGCGGGTCGATCACGCCGTCGTCCCAAAGCCTTGCGCTCGAATAGAGCGCTTCGCCCTGCCGCTCGTACTGCTCGCGGATCGGCGCCTTGAATTCCTCTTCCTGCTCGGCGCTCCACGCCGCGCCGCGTGCGGAGAGCGTCTCGCGACGAACCCGCGCGAGAACGCCCGCCGCCTGCTCGCCGCCCATGACGGCCGTGCGCGCATTTGGCCACAGCCATAGAAAGCGTGGGGAATAGGCGCGTCCGCACATGGCGTAATTGCCGGCGCCGAAACTGCCGCCGACGACGACCGTGAATTTCGGCACGGCGGCCGTCGCGACCGCCGTCACCATCTTGGCGCCGTCCTTGGCGATGCCGCCCGCCTCATACTTGGCGCCGACCATGAAGCCGGTCGTGTTCTGCAGGAACACGAGCGGCAGGCGGCGCTTCGCGGCGAGTTCGATGAAATGCGTCGCCTTCAGCGCGCTCTCGGAGAACAAGATGCCATTGTTGGCGATGATCCCGACCGGATAGCCACAAATATGGGCGAAGCCGGTCACGAGCGTCGCGCCATACAGCGGCTTGAATTCGTCGAAGTCGCTGTCGTCGACGACGCGCGCGATGATCTCCCTTACGTCGAAGCTCTTGCGCAGATTGGACGGGGCGAGGCCTAACAGCTCATCGGGGTCGTAGCGGGGCGCCAAAGATTCCCGCGCCACGAGCGACGGCGCAGGCTTCGTCCCCAAATTTGCGATCGCCGCGCGCGCCAGCTCGAGCGCGTGCGCGTCATTCTCGGCGAGCTGATCGGCGACGCCCGAGCGCCGGCAATGGACTTCGGCGCCGCCGAGCTCTTCCGCCGTGACGCGCTCGCCCGTCGCCGCTTCGACCAGCGGCGGCCCGGCCAGAAAGATCGTGCCCTGGCCGCGCACGATGATCGTCTCGTCGCTCATCGCCGGCACATAGGCGCCGCCCGCCGTGCAGGAGCCCATGACCACGGCGATCTGCGCCACGCCCGCCGCCGACATCTGCGCCTGATTGTAGAAGATGCGGCCGAAATGATCGCGATCCGGAAACACTTCGTCCTGCGCCGGCAGCGCGGCGCCGCCGGAGTCGACGAGATAGACGCAGGGGAGACGGTTCTGCGCGGCGATCTCCTGGGCGCGCAGATGCTTCTTGACGGTCAGCGGAAAATAGACGCCGCCCTTGACGGTGGCGTCGTTGACGACGACCATGCACTCGCGCGCGCAAATCCGGCCGACGCCGGCGACCACGCCCGCGCAAGGGACCGCGTCATCATAGAGGCCCAAGGAGGCGAAGCGACCGATCTCGAGAAAGGGCGAGAGCGGATCGAGCAGGGCGTCGATGCGCTCGCGCGCCGTCATCTTGCCGCGCGCCACATGCCGCGCGCGCGCCGCCTCGCCGCCGCCCGCGCGGATGCGTTGCGCCGTCGCCTGAAGCCGCGAAATGCGCCCTTCCATGGCGCGGCGGTTCTCGACATAGTCCGCGGAGTCTACGTCGACGGTTGTCTGAAGGATCGGCATCGAGCAATTCTTCCGTGAATCCGAAGCGGCGCCGATACAGGACTCCGCTCCCTCTCCCCGCGCGCGGTGAGAGGGCCGAGAGGGGACGGATTGCGACTGGGAGCCCGATCGTCGCTCACGCCGTCTCCTCGAAAATCTCGCGCCCGATCAGCATGCGGCGGATCTCGCTCGTGCCGGCGCCGATCTCATAGAGCTTGGCGTCGCGCAGCAGCCGGCCTGGCGGGTAGTCGTTCATGTAGCCATTGCCGCCGAGGCATTGGATGGCCTCCAGCGCCATGCGCGTCGCATGCTCGGCGGCGAAGAGGATCGCGCCCGCGGCGTCCTTGCGCGAAGCCCTGCCATTGTCGCACGCCTTGGCGACGGCGTAGACATAGGCGCGCGTCGCGCTCAGCGTCGTATACATGTCGGCGAGCTTACCTTGCATCATCTCGAACTCGCCGATTGAGCGCCCGAACTGCTTGCGGTCGTGGAGATATGGCACAACCACGTCCATGCAGGCCTGCATGATGCCGAGCGGGCCGCCTGCGAGGATCGCGCGCTCGTAATCGAGTCCGCTCATGAGCACGTTGACGCCGCGGTCGACCTGGCCGAGCACGTTTTCTGCGGGGACGAGGCAGTTCTCGAAGATCAGCTCGCAGGTGTTGGATCCACGCATGCCGAGCTTGTCGAGCTTGGGGCCGCGGACGAGGCCGGGGGAGGCGCCGTCGACGATGAAGGCCGTGATGCCATGCGCGCCCGCCTTGGGCGTCGTCTTGGCGTAAACGATGATCACGTCGGCGTCGGGACCATTGGTGATCCACATCTTGTCGCCGTTCAGGACATATGAATCTTGATGCGCCTCTGCGCGCATCTGCATGTTGACGACGTCGGAACCCGCGGAAGGCTCCGACATCGCGAGGGCGCCGACATGCTCGCCGGAAATGAGCTTCGGCAGATAGCGCAGCTTCTGCTCATGCGCGCCATTGCGATGCAGCTGGTTGAGGCAAAGATTGGAGTGCGCCGCGTAGGAGAGCCCGACCGACGCCGAAGCGCGGCTGATCTCCTCCATCGCGATGACATGCTCGAGATAGCCGAGGCCAGCGCCGCCGTAGTCTTCGGCGATCGTCACGCCGAGAAGCCCAAGGCTTCCCATCTTTCGCCACAGATCGCCGGGAAACGCGTTTTCGGCGTCGATTTTCGGAGCGCGCGGCGCGATCTCGCGCGCGGCGAACTCCTCGACCTGTCGGCGCAGCATCTCCGCCTCGTCGCCGAGATCGAAGTCGAGGACGGGGACCCAATGACGCATGGCCAGTCGCCTTCGGTTGTGTCAGGTCGCGGGCGCTTTGGCGAGAGCGGCAAAAAAATCCAGCGACTGCGGGTTTGCCAGCGCCTCGCGATTCTTGACTTCTCGTCCGCGCATCACGTCGCGCACAGCGAGCTCGACGAGCTTGCCCGACCGTGTATGGGGCAGCTCGGGGGCCGCGAGCACTGCGGCCGGCACATGTCGCGGCGAGGCTTCTTCCTTGAGCTTGCGCTTTATGCGATCGACAAGCGACCTTTCGAGCGCGAAGCCGCCGTGCAGCTTGACGAAAAGCAGGATGCTCTCGGCGCCCTCATGATCCTGCCCAACGGCAAGGGCCTCCTCGATCTCCGGCATGCTCTCGACGATGCGATAGATGTCCGCCGTGCCGATTCGCACGCCATGCGGCTTCAGCGTGGCGTCGGAACGCCCATGGATCACGAAGCCGCCGTTCCGCGTCTGCGTGGCGAAGTCGCCGTGTCGCCAAACGTTGGGGAAGCAGGAGAAATAGGCGTCGCGATACTTTGGTCCGGGCCGCTGCGGCGCGCCGTGAGGATCGTTCCAGAAGCCGAGCGGCATGGACGGAAAGGAGCGGGTGCAGACGAGCTCGCCTTCGCGCCCGATGACGCGCCGCCCTGACGCATCCCAAGCCTCGACGGCGAGGCCGAGGCCTGGCCCCTGAATCTCGCCGCGATAGACCGGCGACCAGGGGTTGCCGAGAACGAAGCAGGAGAGAATGTCGGCGCCGCCGCTGATGGAGGCGAGCTGCGTATTCGCTTTCACATCCCTGTAGACATAGTCGAAGCTCTGCGGGGCCAGCGGCGAGCCCGTGGAGGCGATGAGGCGCAGCGCCGAGAGGTCGTGCGTCTCGCGCGGCTTCAGTCCCTGCTTTTCGATCGCCCTCAGATAGCCGGCGGAGACGCCGAAGAGGGTCGCGCGCTCGTTCTGAGCGAGATCGAAAAGCGCGGCTCCATCCCTGTCCAGCGGAAAGCCGTCGTAGAGCAGGATCGTCGCTTCGCTCGCCAGCGCCGAAACGAGCCAGTTCCACATCATCCAGCCGGTCGTCGTCGCATAGAATGCACGATCTCCGGGCCTCACGTCGCAATGCAGCTGATGTTCCTTCAGATGCTGCAACAGCGTCCCGCCGGCGCCATGCACGATGCATTTCGGCGCGCCCGTGGTGCCCGATGAGAACATGATGCAGAGCGGGTGGTCGAAGGGCAGCCGGGCGAAGCGTAACGGCGAGTTCGGGCGCGCTTCGATCACCGAGCGCCAGCGGCGCGCCTTGACGAAACCCTCGAGGGGATTTTCGGCGCCAATATACGAGACGACGAGCGTTTCGTGAACGCTCGGAAGCTTCGCCACGATCTCGCGCGCCTGCTGCAGTCGGTCGAGGCCTTCGTTTTTATAAAAGTAACCATCCGAAACGATGAGCGCCTTCGGTTCGATCTGCGCGAAGCGGTCGAGCACGCCGGCGACGCCGAAATCGGGCGAGCAAGAGGCCCACACGGCGCCGATGCTGGCCGCCGCGAGAAGCCCGATCACGGCCTCAGGTCCATTGTGAACATACGCTGCGATGCGATCGCCCGGCGAAATTCCGATGCTTGAGAAATAGTCCGCCAGCGCGCCGACCTCGCCGCAAAGTTCGGCGTAAGTCAGCCGCCGACGCGCTCGACGCTCGCCATAGAAGACGATCGCCGGCGCCTCTTGCGCGCGGGGACGCAGGAGATTCTCGGCGAAGTTCAGCCGCGCTTGCGAAAACCATCTCGCGCCGGGCATCAGGTCGCCCTCGGCGAGCACGGCGTCGCCCTTGTCGCCGAGAACGCCGCAGAAATCCCAGACGCGCGACCAGAACGTCTCGCGATCCGCGACGCTCCAGGCGTGCAAGCCGCGATAATCATAACCCTGCGCGAGAACCGCCGTCTCCGGCGCCACGCCTGCGAACGCGGTCAGGCGTGACTCCCGCCGTCGCTGCTCGTCAGGCGCCCAAGCCACATCCATCGTCGCCTCGTCAGACACCTGCCCCTGATGAGCGAAGGACTTAGCGCCGGGAGGTCGCGTGGCAAGCGGCGCCGGTAACGCTGTCGATCCCGGAGGGGCGGCCAAGTCGAAGACGCGCGCAAAGCCTGGCGTTCGGACGTAGCGGCGCTAGTTGAGATCGCACGCTCGTTGTTGATCGGAGGGAAAGATGGCCGAGGAAGCGTCGGCGAGCGTCAAGAACCGTTATGCGCGAGCGCCCCGCAACGCCGATTGGACGATCGAGCAGGACTGGCGATCCTATAGCGAAGCGGAGCATGATCGCTGGGACCGATTGTTCGCGCGCCAGATCGAGCTCCTGCCGGGACGCGCGTGCGAGGCGTTTCTCGACGCGCTCCACAAGTTGGAGCTCTCGCGCCGCGGCGTGCCGGATTTCGCAGAGCTGAGCGGGCGGCTGTCGTCCTTGACGGGCTGGAGCATCGTCGCCGTAGCCGGCTTGATTCCCGATGACGCCTTCTTCGAGCATCTCGCCAACCGTCGCTTCCCTGCCGGCGCCTTCATCCGCCCGGAGGCGGAGCTCGATTATCTCGAAGAGCCCGACGTCTTTCACGACGTCTTCGGTCACGCGCCGCTGCTCGCCGATCCGGTCTATGCGCGATTTCTCGAAGCCTACGGCAAGGGCGGGCAGCGCGCGCTGCGCCGTCGGCAATTGCCAAATCTTGCGCGGCTCTATTGGTATACGGTCGAGTTCGGCCTTCTGCAGACGCCGCCCGGCCTGCGCATCTTTGGCGCCGGCATCCTCTCCTCGCCGGCGGAAACCGTATTTTCGCTAGAAGACTCCTCGCCGAACCGGGTCGCGTTCGACCTGGAGCGCGTCACGCGCACCAAATATATCATCGACGACTTCCAGCAGACCTATTTCGTCATCGAGAGCTTCGAGCGGCTGCTGCGAGATTGTTATCAGGATTTCGGGCCGCTCTACGACCGGCTGCTCGCGGCGAAGGACATCGAAGCCCATGAGATCATGGCGCAGGATCGCATCGTGGCGCGGGGCGACTTCCATTATTTCCTTGCGAAAGGGAAGGCGCCGCCGCGGGCGGCTTGAAATAGCGGCGCTTCTCCTCGATCTCGCGGAAACTCGGAAGCATTATGCCGTAGTCGGTGAACAGATCGAACAGGACGCCGAAGGCGTCTTCGCGCAACATTTCGAACGCCACTTGCTTCTCGCTGTCGTCCATGGCGCTATTGTGGGGCGCGTTCTCCGGTTGAGACGTTGCTGCGGCGTGACCGTCCGGGTTCCGGAACCCACTCTGTTCCGTTCTTCCAGAAGCCGTTTCGCGGCGCGATGTCGAAGACCGGGCCGCTGGGCTTCGGCGTTTCCCAGCTTTGGAGAGCCGCCGACTATTTCACTTCGAGGCGCGTTCCATCATTGTGTTGAAAATCCCACCCCGAATAGTCCGCAGCGCACCATGTCCAACCGCAAGGACTAAGCGGCTTTATCAAGGACCGCCTTGCCCAGCGACCCCAGATTCTCGTCCAGCTTAAACTTCATTCCGCCGCCGTCAGGGAAATCGGAATCATGTGCTCTCTCGCGACCTCCGCGCCATAGGCGATGGCGGCGCGAATATCTTCGGGCTCGAGTTGCGGATAGGCCTTGAGAAGGTCGGCTTCACTCTCGCCGCTGGCCAGAAAGTCCAGGATTAGGGTCACCCAGATTCGCGTGCCCCTTATGCAGGGCTTGCCGAAGCAAACGTTGGGATCAATCGAGATTCTTTGCAGGAGATTTTCCATAGGCGCATTCTATCAGCATCTGCACGCAAATCCAGTCTCACGCGCCTCCCATCACCACCTGCTCGATCGCCCCGAAAATCGATCTCCCCTCCCCGTCATGCATCTCGATCCGCACCCTGTCGCCGGACTTGAGAAAGGGCGTGCGCGGCGCGCCTTCGAGCAGCGTTTCGACCACGCGCTGCTCGGCGAGGCAGGAGTAGCCGACGCCGCCTCGCGTTACGGGTCTGCCAGGTCCGCCGTCGGCGTCGCGGTTGGAGACCGTGCCCGAGCCGACGATCGTTCCCGCGCAGAGTGTGCGCGTCCTCGCCGCGTGCGCGACTAATTGTCCGAAGTCGAATATCATGTCGACGCCGGCGTTCGGACGCCCGAGCGGCGCGCCGTTGACGAACGAGAGCAACGGCGCTGCGAGTTTCCCGCCGCGCCAGGCGTCGCCAAGCTCGTCGGGCGTGACGGCGACGGGCGAAAAGCTCGACGCGGGCTTCGACTGGAAGAAGCCGAAGCCTTTGGCGATCTCGTTCGGTATCAGGCCGCGCAGGCTTACGTCGTTGGCGAGCATGACGAGCTTCACGTGGTCCCGAGCCGTCAGGGCGTCGACCCCCATGGCCACGTCGTCGGTGATTACGGCGACCTCGGCCTCGAGATCGAGCCCATGGGCTTCGTCGATCAGCGGGATGTCGTCGCGCGGCCCGAGAAAGCCGTCCGAACCGCCCTGATACATCAGGGGGTCGGTCCAGAAGGACGCAGGCATGTCCGCGCCGCGCGCCTTGCGCACGAGCTCCACGTGATTGACGTAGCTCGATCCATCCGCCCATTGATAGGCGCGCGGCAGAGGCGCGGCGCAGTCCTGCTCGCGAAAGGGGAGGCTCGCCGCGGCCCCGGCCTCGAGACGCTCTGAGAGCGCCGCGAGCCGAGGCGCCGACCGCGTCCAGTCATCGAGCGCCGCTTGCAGAGTCGGCGCAACTTCTCCCGCCTCCGCAAAGCGCGAAAGATCGCGCGAGACGACGACGAGGCGGCCGTCGCGCCCATCTTTCAGCGAAGCGAGCTTCATTTGCCTCGACCCTCCGGCGAGCCGTCGAAGAGCTTTGGCAGATCGGACCAGCAGTCGGCGTAATCCTTCTCCAATGTCGGCAAATCGGCGGCATAGGCCGTAAGGTGCTGGGGAAGGCGCGACTCGAACATGAAGGCGAGCGTATTCGAGAGCTTCTCCGGGAGCAGCTCGCGCGTCGAGGCGCGCGCGAAGGCGTTCGCGTCGGGACCGTGCGGCGACATCGTGTTGTGGAGGGACATGCCGCCCGGCGCAAAGCCTTCGGGCTTCGCGTCATATTGACCTTCGATCAGCCCCATGAACTCGCTCATCACGTTGCGATGATGCCAGGGCGGCCGGAACGTGTGCTCGGCGACGAGCCAGCGCTCCGAAAAGACCGCGAAGTCGACATTGCCGACGCCCGGCTCTTCCGAAGGAGACGTGAGCACGGAGAAAATCGACGGATCCGGATGGTCGTAGAGCAGGGCGCCGACGGGACAGAAATCGCGCAGGCTGTACTTGTAAGGCGCGTAATTGCCGTGCCAGGCCACGACGTCGAGCGGCGAATGGCCGATCTCCGTCACAAAGAATCGCCCGCCCCATTTCATGGTCAACGAGCACGGCCTCTCCAGATCCTCGAAGCTTGCGACCGGCGTCTTGAAGTCGCGCGCATTGGCGAGACAGTTCGCGCCGATCGCGCCGCGCGCCGGCAGTGTGAGAGGCGCGGCGTAGTTCTCGCAGACGAAGCCGCGCACGGGTCCGTCCGCGAGAGTCGCTTTGAACGTCACCCCGTGCGGGATGATGCAGATGTCCCCGGGGGCGACCGCGATGCGCCCGAACTCGGTGAAGAGCTCCAGTCCGCCCTGCTGAGGGACGAGCAGCATCTCGCCGTCGGCGTTGCAAAAATAGTCGTCCGTCATCGATCGCGTGACAAAAAAGAGATGCGCCGCCATGCCGAGACGCAGATCGCACGAGCCGGCCGTCGTCATCGTGCGAACGCCCTCGACGAAGCTCACGCCCGTCTGCGGCGCAGAAACCGGACCCCAGCGGAATTGGCCGAGGCTCGGTTCGACGCCATCGGGCGCCGTGCGCCACAGGGGCTGATCGGTCTTGGAGAAACGCCTTGCGTGCAGCACCGAGGGCCTGATGCGATAGAGCCAGGCGCGTCGATTGGCGCCGCGCGGCGCCGTGAACGCCGAGCCGGAGAGCTGCTCGGCGTAGAGTCCGTATGGGCAGCGCTGAGGCGAGTTCTGACCTTGCGGCAAGGCTCCGGGCAGCGCCTCGCTCTCAAATTCGTTGCCGAAACCCGTCAGGTAGCGCAGCGCATCCGTCATCGGCCTATTCCGGCGCCCGCTTCAGCACGCCGCGGCTTAGCTGATCTTCTTCGATCGACTCGAACAGCGCGCGGAAATTCCCCTCGCCAAACCCCTCGTCGCCCTTTCTTTGGATGAATTCGAAGAAGATCGGTCCGAGCACGGCCTTGGAGAAAATCTGCAGCAGCACATGTCCAGGCGCGCCGACAACGCCTGGTTCGCCGTCGATGAGCACGCCCAGTCTGCGCATCTTCGCGATTGGCTCCATGGCGTCCGGCAGACGTTTATCGACCGCTGCATAGTAGGCGTCAGGAGGGCTCGGCATGAATTCGAGCCCATTGTCGCGCAACTTCGCGACGGTCTCATAAATGTCATGACAGGCGCAGGCGACGTGCTGAATGCCTTCGCCCTTGTAGGCCCCCAGAAATTCTTCGATCTGGCTCTTGTCGTCGGCGCTCTCGTTGATCGGGATCCGGATCTTGCCGCAGGGACTGGTCATCGCGCGCGAACGCAGGCCGGTGTATTTCCCCTCGATGTCGAAGAAGCGTATCTGACGGAATCCGAAGATGCGCACGTACCAGTCGGCGACGACGTCCATGTGTCCGCGATTGACGTTGTGGGTCAGGTGATCGATGACGGAGAGGCCGGCTCCATAGGGCTTGGGATCGCACGCGCCGAGCCAGCGAAAGTCGACGTCCCAGATCGAGCCCCGCTCGCCGTATCGATCGACGAGATAGATCAGCGCGCCGCCGACCGCTTCTATCGCGGGGATGTTGAGCTCCATTGGGCCGATGCTGGTCGAGACCGGCTTCGCGCCCAGCGCGACGGCGCGCTGATAGGCGAATGCGGCGTCCTTCACGCGAAAGCCCATCGCGCAGGCGCAAGGTCCGTGGAGCCTCGCAAACTCCGCCGCAAAACTGTCCGGCTCGGCGTTGAGCACATAGTTCACCTCGCCCTGGCGATAGAGCTCGACATTCTTGGAGCGATGCCGTGCGACGACGCTGAAGCCCATGCGGCGGAATATCTCGCCCAGTCTTTCAGGCTCCGGATGCGCGAATTCGACGAATTCGAATCCATCCGTGCCCAGCGGGTTTCGCTCCCCCGTTTCCTGCGCTTCCGCGCGGGGTCGAGCGCTTCCCATGGCTGCTTTCTCCCCTAATTCATCGTTCGCGTGGAACTGACGGTGAAATAGGGCGACCGCGGGAAAATTCGAGGCCGATCGACCTCCCGGCAAGGCCCGTTGCGAAGGGGAGACAGCGGGTGATTTTCTATGACTACTGGCGCTCGTCCGCCGCCCATCGCGTCCGCATCGCGCTGGCGCTGAAAGGCGTCAAATTCGAGCGCCGCCCCGTGAATCTCTTGCGCGCGGAGCAACGCGATCCTTCCTATCTCGGCAAGAACCCGCAGGGGCTCGTTCCGGCGCTGGAGCTCGATGACGGAACGGTCCTCACCCAATCGCTCGCCATCACATTCTATCTGGAGTCGCTGCAACCGACGCCGGAGCTGATCCCCCGGGACCCGGCGCTCGCCGCCAAATCCTTGGCCGTGGCGCTCGCGATCGCCTGCGACATCCACCCGCTCAACAATTCACGCGTCGCGGCTTATCTGCGCGAAGAGCTCCGCGTCCCCGACGCCGGCCTGGACGCGTGGCGGCGTCACTGGATCCTCAAAGGCGGGCTTGAGCCCGTCGAGCGCCTGATCGAGCCTTCGCCCTTCTGCTTCGGCGCCGCTCCCACGATCGCCGACGTCTGTCTCATCCCTCAGCTTTACAACGCCAGGCGATTCGAGGCGCCGCTCGGCCATCTTCCTCGGATCCTTGGCGTCGAGGCTGCGTGCCGCGAGCTGCCGGCTTTCATTGCGGCGCAGCCATCCAACCAGACCGACGCCGAATGAAGCCGCAAACATTGTGAGGAGCTGGAATCGAGACGCATATGCAGGAGCTCCACCATTTCATCGGCGGCAAGCGGCTTCCCGGCGCGTCGGGGCGCTACGCCGACGGCTTCGAGCCCATGACGGGCAGGATCATCTCGCGCGTGCCGCTCGCATCCACGGCGGAAGTCCGCGCGGCTGTGGAGAATGCGCGCGCGGCGCAACCCGCCTGGGCCGCCGTCAACGCGCAGCGTCGCGCCCGCGTGCTGATCCGCTTCCTGGACCTCGTCCAGCACGAGATGGAGCCGCTCGCGCGGCTTCTTGCGCGAGAACACGGCAAGACCATCGCCGACGCCAAGGGCGACATCCAGCGCGGGCTCGAGGTCGTCGAATTCGCGATCGGCGCGCCGCATTTCCTGAAAGGCGAGTTCACCGACGGCGCCGGTCCGGGAATCGACGTCTATTCGATGCGCCAGCCGCTGGGCGTCGTCGCCGGGATCACGCCCTTCAACTTCCCGGCCATGATTCCGATGTGGAAGTTCGCGCCCGCTATCGCCTGCGGCAACGCCTTCGTCCTGAAGCCCTCGGAACGGGACCCCGGCGTGCCGCTGCGCCTTGCCGAGCTCATGATCGAAGCAGGCTTGCCGGCCGGCGTGCTCAATGTCGTCAATGGCGACAGGGAGGCCGTCGACGCGCTGCTCGACGATCCTGACGTCAGAGCCATCGGCTTCGTCGGCTCGACGCTCGTCGCCGAATATGTCTACGCGCGCGCGGCCGCCAGCGGCAAACGCGCGCAATGTTTCGGCGGCGCGAAGAATCACATGATCGTCATGCCCGACGCCGACATGGACCAAGCAGTCGACGCGCTGATCGGCGCCGGCTACGGCTCGGCGGGCGAGCGCTGCATGGCGATCTCCGTCGCCGTGCCCGTCGGCGAGCGAACCGCGGATGAGCTCGTCGAACGTCTCGCGCCGCGGGTCGAAGGGCTCAGGATCGGGCCTTCGCTCGACGAGGGCGTCGAGTTCGGGCCGCTCGTCACGCCGGCGCATCTTGAAAAGGTCAAGAGCTACATCGCGCTCGGCGTGCAAGAGGGCGCGCGGCTCGTGGTCGATGGACGCGGCTTTAAGCTTCAGGGCCATGAGGACGGCTTTTATCTCGGCGGCTGTCTCTTCGACCGCGTGACGCGGGACATGCGCATCTATCGTGAGGAGATCTTCGGGCCGGTGCTCTGCGTCGCGCGCGCGCGGGACGCGGCCGAAGCGCTTGTGCTCGCCAATGAGCACGAATTCGGCAATGGCGTCGCCATCTTCACCCGCGACGGCGCGACGGCGCGCGACTTTGCGTCGAAAGTCGATGTCGGCATGGTCGGCGTCAACGTGCCGATCCCAACACCGCTCGCCTATTACACTTTCGGAGGCTGGAAACGTTCGATCTTCGGCGATCTCAACCAGCACGGCCCTGACGCCATGCGCTTCTATACGAGGACAAAGACCGTGACCTCGCGCTGGCCGAGCGAGGTCGAAAGAGGCGCGAGCTTCGTCATCCCGACCGTGGACCGGACATGAGGATTGCTTTCATCGGGCTCGGCGCCATGGGCGGGCCGATGGCCGCCAATCTCGTCGTGGCGGGGCATGACGTGGTCGGCTTCGACCCCGTCCCGGAGCTCTGCGCTCAAGCGAAAGGAGCTGGCGTCGAGAATGGCGCTTCTGCACGGGACGCCGCGACGGAAGCCGGCGTCGTCGTCACCATGCTTCCGGGAGGCGAGGCGGTGCTCTCGGTGTGGACCGAGCTGTTGCCGCGCGTGTCGGAAGGCACTCTGTTCATCGACTGCTCGACCATCGACGTCGTCAGCGCGCGCGAGGCGCACCGTCTCGCCGGCCTCGCCGGGCAGGCTTCGGTCGACGCGCCGGTTTCGGGCGGCGTATCCGGCGCCAAGGCCGGGTCGCTGACCTTCATGTGCGGCGGCGAGGCGCCGGCGGTGGCGCGCGCGCGGCCCATCCTCTCGGGCATGGGCAAGGCGATCATCCATTGCGGCGAGGGCGGTCTCGGCCAGGCCGCGAAGCTCTGCAACAACATGATGCTCGGCGCGACGATGGTCGTGACCTGCGAGGCCTTCGTCCTGGCCGAGAGGCTCGGGCTCTCGCATCAGGCGCTGTTCAGCGCCGCCTCCGTGTCGTCCGGACAATCCTGGTCGCTCACGAGCTATTGCCCTGCGCCCGAACTCGTGCCGTCATCGCCCGCCAACGACGACTACAGGCCGGGATTCAAGGCGTCGCTGATGCTGAAGGATCTGAAGCTCGCGCAAGAGGCCGCCGCCGCGGCGGGCGTCGCGACGCCGCTCGGGGCTATGGCGGCGCAGCTCTATGCGCTCTTCAATGCCGCTGGCGGGGGCGCCACGGATTTTTCCGGCGTCATAAAAATGATCCGCGGAAGCTCGGAAAGAGGCGAGTAGGGCGCCGGATCATCCCCCGAAAAGCTTCTCGAAGAAGTTCTTCTCCCGCGCCGCCGGGCGAGTGTCGGCGCGCTTCGTTCCGCCCGTCGGGATGTCTTCAGGCGGAATCAGCGCCTCCAGGCCATGCGGCGCGAGCTGCGTCGGCGCGGCGGCCCGCGGACGCGGCGGCGGCTCCGGATGCGACGGCGGCTCGGGACGCAGCGGCGCCGGCGCGCTGGCGCCGCCGCCAAAAATATCGAGAAACGCACCCGCCACACGCGCGGGCTGCGGCGCTTCCTCGCGGCGCCACTCGCCGCCGGGGAGCGGCGCGGGCGGCAGGCCCTGATGCGCCGCCTTCATGAAGCGGCTCCAGATCTCGACCGGCAGGTTGCCGCCCGAAACCTTCTTCGTCGGCGACGAGTCGTCATTGCCGAGCCAGACGCCGGCGACGAGCCGGCTCGTGTAGCCGACGAACCAGGCGTCGCGGAATTCCTGGCTCGTGCCGGTCTTGCCTGCGGCCTGCCACCCTGGCAGCTCCGCCTTGCGCGCTGTCCCCGTCAGCAGCGTCTCCTCCATCATCGAATTCATCATCGCGACGTAGCGGGGCTCGATCACGCGCCCGTTCGAGGCGCCCTTGAACTGATAGAGCGTCCGTCCATCCGTCGTCTTGACGCGCATGATGATGTGCGTCTGGACGCCGATCCCGCCATTGCTGAACGGCGCATAGGCGGCGACGAGCTCGAGCGGCGTCACTTCCGAGGCGCCGAGCGCGAGCGAGGGCGTCGGCTGCAAGTCCGAGCCGATGCCGAGCCGGTGCGCGGTGCGCGCCACAGCCTTGGGGCCGACCTCCATGCCGACGCGCACGGCGACCGTATTGAGCGAGAGCGACAGCGCCCTGGTCAGCGTTACGGGGCCGAAATATTCGCGGCTGTAGTTCTCGGGCCGCCAGCCTTTGACCTCGATCGGCCCGTCCTCGCGCACCGTGTCGGGCGTCAGGCCCTGCTCCAGCCCCGTCAGATAGACGAAGGGCTTGAACGCCGAGCCCGGCTGGCGTTTCGCGGCGACGGCGCGGTTGAACTGACTGTCGGCATAGTCGCGTCCGCCGACGAGCGCGCGGATCGCCCCTGAACCGTCGAGCGCAACGAGCGCGCCTTGCTCCACGCCGTACTTGTCGCCCTTCCTGGCGAGTTCCTCGGTCAGCGCGCGCTCTGCGGCGTTCTGCAGCGGCCGCTGCAGCGTCGTCGTGACGACGAGGTCTTCGTCGATCGCGGCGAGGCGCTCGTGCAGCGCGTCCATGACGTAATCGGCGGCGTAGTTGATCGAGCCCGCGCCATTGTCGCGCCGCACGCGCGCAGGATTGGCGATCGCCGTCTTCTCCATGCCGGCGGAGATGAGGCCCTGCGTTTCCATCGCTTCGAGCACCTGCCCCGCGCGCTCTGTCGCGCCCTTGGGGTTGCGGTCGGGCGCGAGCCTGCTCGGGGCCTTGACGAGGCCGGCCAGCGTCGCGGCTTCGGCGAGCGTCAGCTCGCGCGCGCCATGGCCGTAGTAACGGCGCGCCGCCGCTTCGACGCCATAGGCGCCGGAGCCGAAATAGACGCGATTGAGGTAAAGCTCGAGGATCTGGTCCTTGGAAAATTTGTGCTCGAGCCACAGCGCCAGAATCGCCTCCTGGATCTTGCGCGAGAGCGTGCGCTCCTGCGTCAGGAAGAGGTTCTTGGCGAGCTGCTGCGTCAGCGTCGAGCCGCCCTGCACGCCGCCGCGATGCAGCAGGTCGCGCCCGAGCGCGCGCAGCACGCCCGTGGGATCGATGCCCCAATGCGCGTAGAAGCGGTGGTCCTCGATGGCGACGAAGGCCTTGGGCAGATAGGGCGGCAGATCCTTGAGCGGCACGGCGGCGCCGCCCATGTCGCCGCGATTGGCGAGCAGCTCCCCTTCCGCGGAGAGGATGGCGATGTTCGGCGGGCGCTTGGGGACGGAAAGCTGATCAATCGGCGGCAGGCGCGCCCCGTAAAAGAGCACGACGCCGGCAAGACCGATGAAGCCCCAAAGGCCGAGAACGAGCGACCAGTAGAAGAGGCCGCCGAAGAGAGAGCCGGAGCGCCGACGGCTGGGCTTTTCCTGGCGCATTTCTTCGCGTTTCTCCTGCCGCCTCTGGCGCGGCTTCTCTGCAAACGCAGCGTCGAATGTCGGTTCGCGCCGCTCGTCTTTGCGCGCCATGGGGCCTCCCGCGCTTCGCGCCGCGCATCCTCGCAGAAGGCGGATTTGAAACGTGTTTACGACAAGTTAGCGGGAGCTTTTTAAGGCGGGGTAAAGCGGCGGCGCGGGGGCGGCGGGGTTGGCGCGAGGGCGGACGCAGCCGGGACCGGCTCCAGCGGCTCTATCGCGAGGTCAGCGTAGAGCAAGCGCCCCGAGACGAGCCATTCGGAGGGCGATCGCGCGGCGAGGCCGAGCGCGATCCGCTGCAGAACGCAGCTCTCGACGGGAACCGTGAAGTCGAAGGCGAAGTCTTTCCAGTCGCGGGCGGCGCCGAGCGCCATCTCGCTCTCGCCCAGGATCTCCTGGGCGTCGAGGCAGGCCGCCTGCCAGCGCAATCCGCGGCGACCGACGAGCTCGCCGCGGTAGCGCCCCTTGAACCGGTATGAGCCCGGCGCGAGGCGGACCAGCTGCGAGACGCCGTGCGGCGTCGTCCGCGCCGCGCCATAGGCGATCGAAAGCGCGCCGCGCCCGGAACCGTCGGGAGGAGGCGCGATCTCGATCGTCGTCGACTCGCCGCGCGTGACGATCCAGTCGAAGGGGAGACCGGAGGGCGTCCAGGCGAAGTCGCCGTTGTAGAGCAGGCCGGTTTTTTCGAGCCGCTGCGTCGGCAAAAAGTCGCGCCAGACGTCATAGGCGAAGGCGTGGAGCCTATGCTGCAGCAAAAAGCCGATGTAGCGCGCGAGCGACTCGTTCGTCGGCGGGAAGGGGCCGTCCTTCAGCGGCGCCATCACGCGCAGCGGCGTGCGCGCATCATGCGACGCCAGCGGCAGCTCGTTGAGGAAGGAGTCGCGCCAGCGCGGCTTCGACGCCATGAGCCGGTCGATCTCGCCCGCCGCATCCGGCCTCTCCGCCATCTGCGCGAGAAACGGTATCGCTGCGGGCAGCAGCTGCGGGCGCACGCAGAGCAGGATGTCGGCTCGCCTCGCGGCGTCCGCATAATGCGCCGAGGCGAAGCTGTCTTGAATGAGCCAGAGCAGCGCATCGGTCTCATGGATGGAGCGGCGCGCCGCCGCCTGCATGAGGTCGCGCGCGACGCGTGGGGGCGACACTGCGCCGAGAATGCGAAACGCGTCGGCGTCCAGCGGCTCCGCGACAATCGCGCTTCTCGCGAGCGCGCGGATTTCATCGAGCCTGTGAGCGTCGTCGGCTTTCGCCTCGATCGCCTGCTCGAGCTCTTGCTGCGCCAGCGCGGTGAGCGCCGTCGGATCTCCCGGCGCGAGCGCCAGGGCGGCTGCCGGCGACTGCGCGGCGAAGAAGGCCGGAAGACTGACTGTCGCGATGCGCCAGGCCAACAACAGGCCAAGAAGCGCAAGCCCGAAAATTCTGGCGTGCGTTCGGCTCATCGCGCGGGCCTCAACGTGAAATACAGATCCTTGGCGAGCGACTTTGCGCCGAGCCGATGGTACGGCGCGCCGAAATAGGCGTTGACGCGAAGCATCTCGGCAAGCGCCGATAGCCTGCGCGCTCGCGAGTCTGCGCGATAGAGACCTTCGCGCCGAGCGAGCAGAGCAGAGAGAGACCGCAAGTCGGCGGCCGCAGACGCGAGGCGTCGAGCGATCGCGGTGTTGGTCGTCTCGTCGCGGACGCCCAGGAAGGACTCCGCGAGAGCGGCGGCCAGCAGAGAGAAGCGACGATAATAGTTGGGATTGGCGGTGGTCAGATGCTTGGCGTGCTCGTCCAGCGTCGCCCGCGCGCGCCCTAATGTCGCGCGCGGATCGATCGCCCGCGCCGCATAGTCGGTCGGCGTGATCGATGAGCCGTGCCGGCGCCATATGACCAGAGGCTCGCGGATCAGCATGACGTCGCCGAGCGTCGACGCCAGAATGCCGGCCCACCAGTCGTGTCCGATCGGCGTCGCCAGCAGCGTCGCAAGATCGACCGGCGCGACGTCGCGTCCGAGTTCCGTGTAATAGAAAGGGCGGCGCGAGGCGTCGATGTCCCGCATCAGCGAGGCGCGACAGATCAGAGAGAAGCCGTAATAGGTCGTCAGGGCGTGAAGCGCGCCGCGCCGCGCCCGGATGTCCCGACCATGGCTCGGAAATCTGTGGCCCGTCAGAGCGAGCTTCGCATCGGCGACGAGCGCCGAATGCGAGATCGCCATGAGTTTCTCGTCGCCGTGGCGGTCGAGGATTTCCGCGACCTTCGACAGCTTGTTCGGCAGCCAGACGTCGTCCTGGTCGCAAAAGGCGATCCAGTCGCCGCGACAGAGCGTCGAAGCCTTGCAGAAATTCTCCGACCATCCAACGTTCGTGTCGTTGACGTGGAGTCGCACTGGGAATGGCGCGCGGCGGGCGAAAGCCGCGACGATCGAAACTGTCGCGTCCTGCGAGCGATCGTCGCAGACGACGAGCTCATGCGGCGGCGTCGCTTGCGCGCGCAGGCTCTCGAGCTGCTCCCCGAGATAGGTCTCGCCGTTATAGGTCGCCATCGCGACGGATATGCGGGGCGGCATCCGCGTCTCTCAATCGTTTCGCGCGACCACGGTCAGGAACTCCCGTCGCGACGGGGACAGCAGGCGTCGCAGCCGATCGGCCAGCAACATCGCTCTGAAACGCGGCGAGAGCGCGATGTCGGCTTCCGCAGGCAGGCCGCGCGTCAAAGCCTCGCTCGACGTCATCACGAGGGTCGCAGGGCTCATGTCGGGCATGGTCTCGACACGCGCGAACCCGGCGGCGCGCAGCGCGTCGTCCAGCGATTGCGCGTTGAAGAGCACGAGGTGACGCGGCGGTTCAAGGCCGCGCCAATGGCGCCCGTAGCGGGCGTGGCCCAGACTGTCGATATTCGGGGTTTCAACCCACAGACGCCCGTCGGGCTTGAGCAGTCGGCGGCAGGCTCTCGCGAGCGCAATGGGGTCGTGCGCGTGCTCGATGACATGGGCCAGCGTGATGACGTCGAAGAGCGAGCTTTGCCCGTCGAAGAGGTCGATCGAGCCCTCGCGGACCTCGAGTCCGCGGCTGCGGCAATTGGCGACCGCGGCAGGGTCGGGGTCGACGCCCTCGACGCTCCAGCCGCACAGCCGCGCGATCTCGAGGAAGGAGCCGTCGCCGCATCCGACATCGAGCAGCCGTCCCTGCGGCGTCGGAGGGGGCAGATGGCGATAGAAGCGATCGATCGCATTCTTATAAGGGCGCGCCGCCAGGACCAGATAACGCCCGAGGCTGGTCGCGGGAGAGTCGGGGCGCAAGAAGAAGCGGCGATTGAGGTATCCGTTCGCCAGCCGTCGGCGGAGCCTCTGCGCGAAGCCGAGCGAATCATATGGCTGGCGCGGCGCCGCCTCGCGAGCGGGGCGCGCGCGATGCGTATAATAGGTCGCGTAGGCCAGATGGATGGACGCAGGCGACGGGCGCGGACTAAGATAGGCGGAGCCGCAGTTCAAGCAGCGCCAGCTGCGCCACTTGCCCGGCGCGCACCTGAAGACGATGTCCTCGAGGCCCTCGTACAGTAACGCGCGCGACGCGCTCGAACAGATCGGGCAGACGTCGGCCGCTTCGAGTTCCGTCTCTGGCCATCGCGCGTCTGGTCGCAGGTCGGTCATCGCCTCGCCCGGAGAAGATCGTCAGAGGGCTTCCTCAGCAGCCGCGTTCCCGCTTCGCGCCAAGCCGGCGGGCAATTGCGCCACGACCAGGCGGAGGTCGCCGCGACGAGGCCAAGACTTGAGATCCATCGCCAGGGGCTGTGGCCGAACGGCCCGGAGGCGAGCAGCGCCACCGCCAGGGCGAGAAGCAGCAAGACGAGCGGCGTCCTTACCATGTCCAGGCCGCGCTTCAAATTTTCGCCAAAGTGGAGCAGCAGCACGAGATCGCCGAATGCGCGGAGGGCGAAGGCCAGCGCCGCGCCCGGCAGCCCCCAAAGCGTCAAGCCGAGGACCAGGAGCAGGATGTAAGGCGCAAGCTCCAGCACATGGCATCTGGCGGTCAGGTTCGGACGCCCGGCCGCCAACAGCTGCGCAAAGGGCGCCATGGCGAGGCCGTTGCACCAAAATCCGATCAGCAGAATCTGGTCGGCGACATTCGCACGGGCGGCGAACTCGGGTCCGAGCCAGACCTGAAAGAAAGGCTCGACGAACAGGATCGCCATCACGATCATCGGCGCCGTGGCGACCGCGAGGGCGCGGATCGCCTGCGCCGCGAGGCGGCGACGCTCGTCCGCATCGGCGCGCGCGAGTTCGGGGAGCATGGCGCCCGTGAGCGCGGACGCCGCGAGATTGGAGCGCTCAGCGAGTTGGAACGGAACCGAGTAATAGGTCACGGCTTTCGCGCCGGCGCCGGCCCCGATGACGAAACGATCCAGCATCACCATGAACGGGCTGATGACGTTCGACACCGTGAACCAGCCGCCGAAGCGCAGCAGCGCTTTCGCTTCGGCTGTAGAGAAAGTGGGCGGATCCTCTCCGAGCACGTGGATCTTGCAGCGCCAAAAGGCGAGCAAGACCGATGTCGCGCGGGCGCAAAGAACGGCAGGCAGCAGGAAACAGAGCTCGGGGCCGATCGCAAGCGCGACGGCCAGAGGGAGGAGCTGAAACAGGACGGCTCCGGCAAGGCTGATCAAATTGAGCTCCAGAAACCGGCTGCGCCCTTCCAGCGCGCCCCCGAGCACATTGGCGAGCATCGCGGCCGGCAGGAGCGACGCGAGCCAGACCAGCGCGGGCGCGAACTCGGATTGCAACGCCGGTTCGATCGCCATGATCCGCCCGACGAAAACCCACGCTGCGAGCCAGATCAGCAGGGCGCCGAGAAGGCCCAAAGCCGCTTCGACGAAGAGCGCAGTCCATAAGCAGGCGGAGCGCGCCCGAGGAGAAGAAGAGTCGAGCGATGCGATGCGCTGCGCCGTCGCGCGCCCGAGCCCCAGGTCCGCCAGACCGAAGTAGCCGAGGAGCGACCACAGCACCGCGAGCGCCCCATAGCGCGCGTCGCCGATCGCGCGGATGTAGATCGGGATCGTCACGAGCGACAGGAGCGTCGGAGCGATCGCGCCGAGAAGATTATAGGCGGTGCGCCTTCCGAGGCTCACGGTCGGCGATCCTGCTTCATCCGAGGAGGCGTCGCGCCCAGACTTGGGCGACGACGGCCCTCGCGGGCAAGGGGGCGCGCAAGCGCCGATAGGCCCGACAGTCCGCGGGAATGCGGGTGAGGCCCGCGATAACGCCGCGCCTTCGGCCTACCCGCAGGCAATGGACGACGATCGAGGCGACCTGCAGGGCGCCGAGACTCCAAAGCCACGCCGGATAGCGCAGAAACGCGAGCAGCGCAGCGTTGGCGACCACAAATTCCGTGATGTCGGCGCCGTCATGATGCTTGTGGTCGGTGTCATGAAAGACGCGCAAATCGTCCGATCCATAGATCTTCTTACCTTTGGCGGCGAGTTGCAGCGCCACGTCGTTCTCCTCGACGCCATAGGCGATGGGTCGCGGCGCATAGCCCGTGATTTCGCGATAGGCGCTAACCCGCAACGCGTGCCCGCAGCCGGTGAAGGTTCGTCGCTCGTCGAGCGTCGGTCTTCTATTCGCGTCGGCCTCGCCATGCCTCCATATGCTTGCGCCGATCAGCGCCGCCTGCGGCTGCGATTCGAACAAGTTGACGACGCTTCCGAAGAAGTCTTCGTCGACCGGATAGGAATCGTCGTCGAAGCTCGCGGCCAGCGGGCTCGCGCATCGAAGCAGACAGCGGTGGCGCCCGCCGCCCGGACCCACGCGATCGCGCGAGCCGATGACGTTGACGCCAGAAAAGCGCCGCCGGACCTCGTCCGCGACGTGCGCGTCGGCGCCGTCGACATGGACCCAGATTTCGGCCGGCGCCGGATCGCAGCGGAGAATCCGCTCCAGAACATGACAGAGCCGATCGCAACGATTGAACGTTGGAATGACGACGGCCACGGGAACGATCTTCGCCATCGTAGCGATTCCTGCGCAGACGCGCGGCGCCGGGGGCTGGCCGAATGACGGGACGGCTCGCGCCCGCGCCGGCGTTTCCCATCCATTTAACAAATTAAGAGGCTCCTGTCGCGCTTGCGGCGACTGTCCATTCCTGCGGCTTGGAGCGCGTCGGCCTATAAAGAATAAGACCGCTCGCTTCCAACAGTCGGTCAAATGCTCCGCGTAGAACGCTTATCGAAGACCGGGCGCTCACCTTCAGCGCTCGCCTGGAGCGGAAGCGAATCTTACCCGCGATGCAGCCCAAAGGTCTGTCGAAATAGCAGGGATGACAGCCGCCGCAGCCTTGACGTTGTTTGCCCGTTTGAAAGCGTGTCGATCCGCTGCTCCGTTCGTCTCGGGACCGCCTCCGCGAGTCGAACGTCGGCGGAGCCAAATTCTTTTGGCGCATCATTGAGTTCGCACCGTTGTCACTGATCTGCTTCGCCGGCGGTTTTCGATCCACGGCTGGCGGAAACCAGTTTTTAAGCGATCGCATAGCAACCGGCTCATTTTGGATCCGCCCGCCCAACGCCCCATGTTGCAGATTTCCGCGCGACGTCGTCGTCCGTCGAAAAAATCCGAACTTCGTCTCGGCCCATCACTAGGGCAGACTCGGGCGAAATTCAAAAAAATCGGTCGACATCCTTGGCTAAAGCGTCTTTATGTTTGACTTTTAGAAACTACATGAATTAAATGGCCGTCGAATCGACCCCAGGGGAGGGACACATGTCAGAGCACGATAACCAAGCATTAGTCGCGCAAATATTGTCATCCTATCTCTCGAACAACTCTGTGGCTCCCGCCGACCTCCCATCAGTCATCGATGCGGTCAAGAAGGCCTTCGGCGGCGGCGCGGCTCCATCTTCCGTGGCGCCTGCCGATGAGGCGAAGAAATGGCAGCCGGCGGTTCCCGTGAAAAAATCGGTGAGCCCCGATTCGGTCATCTGCTTGTGCTGCGGCGGAAGCTTCAAGTCGCTCAAGCGGCATCTGCAAGCGGAACATGGGTTGACGCCCGACGAATATCGCGCTGCTTTCAGCTTGAAGAGCGATCACCCGATCGTTGCTCCCAATTACGCCGCACAGCGCTCGGCCCTCGCCAAGTCGCTTGGACTTGGTCGCAAGGCCACGAAGCCGACCGCCGCTCCCAGGAAGGCCGCCGCGAAAAGCTCCGCAGCGAAAAAGTCTGACAGTTGATCGGGGCGCGCCGCTCTGAGAGATCCACCCGACGAGACGGCAGGATTGATGCTCAGGCAAGCCGCATGAGCGGCTCGCCGACGCGGATGCGGGCGCCTTCGCAGACGCTGTCCTGCAAAGCGACGCCTTTGGGGGCGAACACGACGATCGTCGAGCCGTGCTCGAACCAGCCCATCTTCTGACCCTTTCGCAGGGTCGCCGAGCAGGCGACGTCGTTTCGCTCACCGCGCCGCAGATTGAGCGGACCGTCGAGGAAGTCGAAGCGCATCGAGGCCACGAGCACCGCCGCGACGGGCGCCAGCGTGAGAGGCTGGCCCGTGGCGGCGAGCCTCGTCCGAATTACAGCTCGCTCATTCTTGCAATAAAGCCTGTCGACGCGACGCAGCGTTGCAGGATTCACGTTCCAGACATCGCCCGCGATATAAGTCAGGCGTTCGACGAGACAGTCATGCGGCGCATGAAAATGATGATACATGCTGGATAGCAGCCGCAGCGTCGCATAGCAGCCGTCCCGGTGCGCCTCGACGAGCTCCTGGTCCTGCAGCAGCTCGCCGAGCCGGTACGGCGACCCCTTTATCTGCAAAACCTCGTCGCCGTCGATGCGACCACACGCCCCAACGATGGCGTCGCAGGGGCTGACGATGACTTCGGGCCGCTGGTCGATGGGCCGCGCGCCGTCTTTCAGTTCGCGCACGAAGCAGTCGTGCAGGCTGTGAAACTGCTGCTTTGCGGCGTCGCTCAAATCGAGATCGGCGAACATGCGCCAGAGGCCGATGGAGACGCCGCGCACGACGGGATGCTCGATCTTGCTGAACCAGCCCATGAATTGCGTGAGGGCGCGGCGGCCGATGAAGTTCGTGACCAGGAAATTTATGTCTTCCTGCTCGAAGAGTTGCAGTTTGCGGGGGCGAAGCGTCATGCATGGTTCAAATCACACGGCTAGTTGTCCGATTCATGACGCTCACTTCGAACACGATCCCTCTCTATGCGCTCGCGGCCGCCGCTGTCGCGGTCGCCGCCCCCAAGCTGCGGCGCAGGCTGCAGCTCTCGCGAGCCAAGCATCCCTCGCTCGCCGGTCATCCGCGCATGGCGCGATTCCTGGCGTCGCTGCTGCCCTTCTATGAGTACAATGAGACGCGCTTCTTCAACTGCGACGACGCGCCGCCGGAAATCGCGCGCCGCCGCCGCGAGGGTTTCGCGAAGCTGGCGGAAACCTACAGGCGAAACTTTGTCGAAACGAAGCGGCTGACGGATGAGATCAGCGGCGGCGTCTCGGACCTGCAATTCATAGATCGCTATCGCACGCCGTTTCAATTCCGCCGCCATGTGTCGCAAAACCTCGCCGCGGGCGCCTTTCTGCGCGGCTCCTGCGGCGTGAGGGTGATCGATCTCGACGGCAATGAGTTTTTCGATCTCTCGGGATCCTACGGCGTCAACGTCTTCGGCTATGACTTCTACAAGCAGACGATAGAGGAAGGCGCCGCCGACGTGCGGGATCTCGGGCCGTTTCTCGGCGCCTATCATCCGGCGATCGTCGACAATGTCCGGATCCTCAAAAGCATTTCCGGAATGGACGAGGTCTCGTTCCACATGTCCGGGACTGAGGCGGTCATGCAGGCCGTGCGACTCGCGCGCTATGCGACGCGCCGCTCGCATCTCGTCCGCTTTTGCGGCGCCTATCACGGCTGGTGGGGCGACGTGCAGCCCGGGATCGGCAACCCCGTCCCGGCGCACGAGACATACACGCTGAAAGAGATGTCCGAGGATACATTGCGCGTGCTGCGTTCGCGTCGCGACATCGCCTGCGTCCTCGTCAATCCGTTGCAGGCGCTGGCGCCGAACCAGCCGGCGGCTGCGGACTCTTCCCTCGTCGACGCTTCGCGCGCCGCGCATTTCGACCGGGCGGCCTATACGCACTGGCTGAATGACCTTCGCGCCGTTTGCAGCGAGCGCGGAATTGCGCTGATTTTCGACGAGGTTCTGGTCGGCTTTCGCCTCGCGCCCGGGGGCGCGCAGGAATATTTCGGCATCAAGGCCGATCTCGTCACCTACGGCAAGACCGTCGCGGGCGGCTTGCCGATCGGCGTGCTCTGCGGTCGCAGGGAGCTCATGCGGCGCTTTCGCGACGACCGACCCGCGGATATCTGTTTCGCGCGCGGAACCTTCAATTCCCATCCTTACGTGATGGGCGCGATGCGGCGCTTTCTGACAAGGCTCGAGACGCCCCAGTTGCGGGAGCGCTATCGCGATCTCGATCAGATTTGGAACGAGCGGGCGCGACTGCTCAACGCGCGTCTCGAAGCGGCCGAGTTGCCGATCAAAGTCGCCAGCATGTCGACGGTCTGGACCGTCTGCTACAAGCAGCCTAGCCGCTACAATTGGATGCTGCAGTTCTATCTGCGCGCGGAGGGGCTGGCGCTGAGCTGGGTCGGAACGGGCCGATTGATCTTCAGTCTCGACTATACGGAGGCGGATTTCGCCGCCGTCGTCGAGCGCTTCGTCGCGGCAGGCCTGAAGATGCGTGACGACGGGTGGTTCTGGCGCCCGCGGGGCGCGACGAACCGGTCGATCAGGCGGCGGGTCCTCAAGGAAATGCTGGCGCGCCGCCTGGAAGAGCTCAGAAGTTGGGGCCGCTAATGCGCGGGCGCCGGCTCGTCGTCGATCTCTCCCTCTTCGTCATCCTCGACGACGAGCTCGTGCTCGGGGCCGGAATTCGTGAAGAGATAGAGCGGCGACTTGTAGTAGATCTGGATGTCGTGGAACGGATCCGTCAGGATCTTCATCGCCCAGACGAGTCCGGTCGCGAAATCCTGCTGGACGAACAGTTGCAGGATGCGGAAGATGAATCCGCCGGCGCCGACCGCGAACCAGATATAGCCGACGTGGCGGAAAAGCTCCCACGTGCTCGTCGGCGTCGGGAGGAGGCCGAATATGGTGGGATCGACGAGCAGCACCAGCGGCGACAGGGCCCAGATGGCCATGAGCACGCGCTTTCTCTGCAGGTTATAGCCGACCTTGATCGATTCCTTATATTCGTGCGTCGCGTGGTTGACTTCGTCGTAGCCTCGCGGCTCGAAGAAGAAGTGACCAGATTGTCGTGTCGTCATGGACACGAGCCACGCCACGAGCGCGGCAAGCGCGGGATCCTTCAGGAGAAGCGCGTAGCTACAGAGAAAGCTGATCGCGCTCACGAAATGCAGAGACTGGTTGACCAGGCTGTGATGATAGTAGCGATGGTCGTCCCACCGCTGGATTTTCAGGGAGTTCAGGAAGTTTTGCATGGCGCGCCTTCAACCGCAGGGCAGATTTTTATTTGGGTATTTCGGTTTCGTGAAACGGCTATGACAGGTTTTGCACATGGCCTGTGAGATCCACGGGCGCGAAGGAAACAGCTCTTCGTTCGCGAAGCCGCGTGTGAACAAAGAGGGGCGCGGCTTGCGTGAGCACGATGCGCGGCGCTGCGTAAGGCGCGGCTTGCGCCCCATTGATCTCGCTTCGCATTTCGGCCCGGCGGGCGCGAGGCGCGGCAGTCGATGGCTCTTGCGAGCTGAATCTTTGTTGGCCGCGAGCGAAGGCGCGACTAGACGTCGCGCAGCAGCCAGGACAAATCGACGCACATGACAGGGTTGGATGCAATCGTGATCGCGCTCCCGGCCGCCTACGGACTCGCGCTAATCTTGCTCTTCGTCTTTCAACGACGCCTCCAGTATCTTCCCGACCGTCGTCCCACGCCCGTGGCGCAATCCGGCATGACGGGCGGGGAAGACTTGCGGCTCGAGACCTCAGATGGCGAGACGCTCGTCGCGTGGCATTTTCCACCCGAGCGCGGGCGACCCGTCATCCTCTATTTCCACGGCGCCGCGGGCGCGCTCGTTGATCGGGTTCCGCGTCTCCGCCCTCTCGTGGCGCGCGGCTACGGGCTTTTCGCCGTCTCTTTTCGCGGCTATGCCGGCTCAACCGGCAGCCCGACCGAGGACGGGCTGATTCTCGACGCCGAGACGGCCTATCGCGAAGCTGCGCTTCGATACGGCGACGACAGGCTCGTCATCATGGGCGCGTCGCTTGGAACCGCGATCGCAGTGGCCGTGGCGGCGAAGCGCGAGGCGTTGGCGCTCGTTCTGCTCGCGCCTTTCCTGTCGGCCATGGACGTGGCCGCGCGCCGCTTGCCGATGTTGCCGGTCAAGCGGCTGATGCGCGATCAATATCGAACTGACCTCGCAATTTCGGGTGTGTGCATGCCGGTGCTCATGATTCACGGCGCGCGCGACCGCATCGTTCCGATTACGTCCGGGGAGAGGCTTTTCGCGCTGGCGCGCGAACCGAAGCGGTTTCTCAACGTGCCGCATGGCGGCCATGTGGTGCTCGGTTCGAGCGGCGTCCTGGAAGAGCTCTGCGACTGGATCGATCGCGTCGACGCGCGTCGGCGCGTGGTTCGTCGCGACATGAACACAGGCATGAGCGTATCGGGCGGCGACGAAGATCCTTGATGCGGCGAGGAGGAAGAGCGTGAGCGCCGCTTCGGCAAACACGGGAACGAGCGCCGTTTTCATGAAGAACTTTCCTCCGATCTTTTTCGCCCCGAAGAAAGGAGACGACATATGAGCCGGGAAGAATCGCGCCGCGCCCTGTATCGAATGGTCGACGGATCGCTCGGACCTCGACGTGACTTCCGCATCACGGTCGGCCTGCGCGAGGGCTGGGACCAGAACGGGCGCGTGTTCGACGTATCTGAAGCGGTGCGCACGGCGCGCGCCTGGATGCAGCGGCGCGTCGAAGCCCATCTGCCGGCGCTCTCGGGCATGTTCACGCGCGCCGAGGTGACCTACGCCTGGCGGCGTCCGGACGGCGCTGCGGCCTCCGACCGCGAACCCGTCGCCATCTTCACCGGCGAGGCCGTGCATGCCTATCTCGGCCATCTCCCTGACCAGGATATAGAGGCCATGTTGAACGAGCTCGCGGTCGAACTCGGTCTCGCGCTCGGCCAGGAGCGCCTTTATGTCGCGTTCTGCGATCGGACCTGGATTCTGGACTGCGCCGAGGCCGTGGAGGAGAGCTGAGAGGCTCATCCTCGGTCGCGTTTTATCAACGCTTACGCCGCAGCGGCGCGCGCCCCCGCGTTCCCATAGAAGCTCTCGCCTTTTTGCGCCATGTCGCGCAGAAGCTGCGGCGGCGAAAATCGCGCGCCGTGCTTCTTCGCAAGCGCGTCGCAAAGCGCGACGAAGGCCGCAACGCCCATCCCGTCGATGTATGAGAGCGCGCCGCCTGTGAAGGGCGCGAAACCGAAGCCCAAAATTGAGCCGACGTCGGCCTCGCGCGGATCGACGATCACATGGTCGGCCACGGTGCGCGCCGCCTCCACCGCCTGCGCGACGAGGAAGCGCTGCTTGAGCTCCGCGACGTCTAGCGTGTCGGGGTTGAGCCTCTTGTCCGTCGCGTCCGACAGCCCCGGCCAGAGCGTCTTCTTGCCGCTCGTCGGATAGTCATAAAAACCCTTGCCGTTCTTGCGCCCGAAGCGAGCGTTCTTCTCGACCATGAAGGCGAGCACGGCCTCCTGCGCCGGATCGACCGCCTTGGGACCCAAGTCCTTCTTCGTCGCCTGAAGGATCTTCCAACCCAGATCGAGCCCCACCTCGTCGTTCAGCGAGAGCGGTCCGACGGGCATGCCGGCCATGCGCGCGACATTCTCGATCATCGCCGGCGGGACGCCCTCGAGCAGCATGATCGCGCCCTCGCGCACATAGCCGAGCACGCAGCGATTGGCGAAGAAGCCGCGCGAATCATTCACGACGATCGGCGTCTTCTTGATGAGGCGCACGAAGTCGAGCGCCGTCGCCAGCGCCTTGTCGCCCGTCGCCTCGCCCCGGATGATCTCGACGAGCATCATCTTTTCCACCGGCGAGAAGAAGTGGACGCCGATGAAGTCCTTCGGGCTGAGCGAAGTCTCGGCGAGCGAGGTGATCGGCAGCGTGGAGGTGTTCGAGGCGAAGACGACGTCAGCGCCGACGACTTCCTGCGCCTTCCTGGTCGCGTCGGCCTTGACCGCACGGTCCTCGAACACCGCTTCGAGGATGAGGTCGCAGCCGCTGAGCCGAGCATAGTCCGGCGTCGCCGTGACGCGCGCGAGCAGCGCCTCCTTCTCGGCGGCTGTCGCCTTGCCGCGCGACACCTGGCCCGAGATGAGCTTGTCGATTGCGGCCCTTCCCTTGTCGGCGCTCTCCTGGTCGCGGTCGATGAGCACGACTTCGAGCCCCGCCGTTGCGGAGACATAGCCGACGCCCGCACCCATGAAGCCCGCGCCGAGGATGCCGATCTTCTTGAGCGTCGTCGGCGGAACGGTTTTCGGGCGGCGGGCGCCTTTCTCGAGCTCGCCCTTGGAGAGAAACAGCGTGCGGATCATCGCGGCCGCTTCCTTGGAGCGCAGGATATGCGCAAACCAGCGCGACTCGACGGTAAGCGCCTGGTCCATCGGCAGCTGCAGGCCCTCATAGACCGCATGCAGGATCGCCTTGGCCGCGGGATAATTGTCGTAGGTCTCGCGGCGATAGATGGCGTTGGCCGGCGGCCAGATCATCATGCCGCCGGGCGAGAAGATGCGGCCAGACGGCGGTTTGAAGCCCTTCTGGTCCCAGGGCGCGACCGCCGAGCCGCCGCTGGCGATCCAGGCTGCGGCGCGCCCTACGATCTCGTTCTGGGGCGAAAGCTCATGAGCGAGCCCGGCAGCCTTGGCGGCCTTTGCCGGCACTTGCTGACCCTTGGCAAGGAACTGCAGCGCATCGCCGGTCGGCAGCAGGCGCGCGACGCGCTGCGTGCCGCCCGCGCCCGGGAACAGCCCCACCTGGATCTCCGGGAGGCCGACCTTCGTGTTGTCATTGTCCGCGAGCACGCGATAGTGGCAGGCGAGCGCGAGCTCGAAGGCGCCGCCGAGGCAGACGCCGTTGATCGCGGCGGCGAAGGGCTTGCCGCAGGTCTCGAGCCGCCGATAGAGCTGCGAGAGCCGGCGCGAGGCCTCGAAGAACAGGCGATTCGCCGCGTCGAAGCCTTTTTCGCGCAGCGCTTGCTCATAGCCGGCGCGGCTCTTTTGCAGCATCGAGAGATCGGCGCCGCCCGAGAAGGCCGGCTTTCCCGAGGTGATGACGCAGCCCTTGATCTCAGGGGTCGCGACGACATGCTCGACGACCAGAGCGATCTCGTCGATGACGCCCTCGGTGATGACGTTCATCGAGCGGTCGGGCATGTCCCAGGTCAGGACCGCAACGCCGTCCGCGCCGGTCTCGAAACGAAAGTTCTGCAGGTTCATTTGATCCCCCAGGTTGTCGTTACCGGCCTCAATCCTTCCATGGGTTCAGAACGCTGAGGTCGAACGCCTCAAAATCTTTAGTGTTGCGCGTAACGAGCGTCATGTCGTGAACAATCGCTGTGGCGGCAAGATACTTATCGACGGCGCCGACGCCCACGCCTCGGCGCTTCGCTTCGGCCGATAGCACGCCCCACAGATCGGCAATCGCCATCGTAATGTCGAGAATGCGCCCCCGAAACCGGAGCGGCAGGTCGCGGCGCAGCCATTCGTCCAGATTTGCTTTTCTTCGTCCGCGCTCCAAGCACGCCACGCCAGCGCGCAATTCTCCGAGGGTCGCGACGGAGACGTGCAATCCCTGTTCGTCAGCCGCCCTTAACCAAGCCGTGAGGTTCGCGTCAGGATCTAGTCGTCTAAATTCGGACAACACATTGGTGTCCAGCAGATATTTCATAAATCGACGTCGCGTGGCGCCTCCTTGTCGCGCTCGATTTCAATTTCCGAGCCGCGAAGAGGGGACGCGATCAAAAAATCCGCCAGCGTGTCTTTGGGCAGGGTTCTGCACTCCCATTCGTCAAAGGCGACGACAACTGCTACAGGTCTGCCGTCCCGCGTTATGACTTGCGCGCCCTCCTCATCGGCCAAGGCCAACACTTGCGGGAAACGCTCCGAGGCGTCGGAAAAACTCCACGCCTGAAGCGGACCTTGCGGGCTTTCGGCGGCTAAGGCGTCGGAGCGCGGCTTTTGATGGGCGATTTGAGGCATCTGTGCTCCTGCGACGCTTGGGAGCGGCTAATCCATGTTAGCATGATTTAACCGTTTACTCGAGGCGGTCGCGGCAAGCAATGACCTGCAGCGCATCGGTGCAGCGCGCCGCCCTCTCGCCTGGCGGCCGGACGCCGCGCCCTTGCCCAGCCAGGAGAAGTCGACGGCGTCTGGCGGCCGAGAGGAGCCGACCCCTCATGGCCGTGGCCAATTGGAGGATAGGCCCGTCGGGCGCGATGGTCGTCACCGTCTTGTCCACAAGAGCGCGTCTATCGAGCAATGGCCGCCGCCGCGCAGCGCGTAGCTCAGCGCCACGACGCCCCACAGCAGCGGATATTCATAGCCGCCGTGGCTCCAGAAGAATCCCTGCGGCAGATGAACGGCGAAGACCACGAAAAACATCATGCCGGCGACAACGAGGCCGACGACGCGCGTCGCAATCCCGAGCGCCAGCAGCGCGCCGCCGAAGAACTCGACGACGCCGGCGACGATGGCGAGCCACGGCGGCAGGCCGAGCTTCGTCGCAAACATCTGTCCCGCGCCCTCGAGTCCGGGACCGCCGAACCAGCCGAAGAGCTTTTGCGCGCCATGCGGCATGAGCAGCAGGCCTGCGGTCAGGCGCACGAGCGCGTCTGCGTAGACGCCGACGCGATCTGTGAAGGGGACTACTGTGGCAAGACCGGCGAAATCGGGGGAGCCGCTGTGCGCGGACATAGGGGCCTCCTTGAACGACCGGATCGAAAGACGGCTCAGAGCCTAGGGCATATTTAGGAGCGACACAAAGTCGACAAGGCGACAAGAATCGCGCGAACGATTAGAAAGCGCTTCAGAGAATCACGCCGACTAAGGGTGCTCGACGCCGACATGACCGAATTCACTTGTCCCTGCCGGCTGCGCGCCGCGCCGCTGACCTATTCGCAATGCTGCGCGCCGCAGCTCGAGGCCGGAAAGCCCGCGCCGACGGCCGAAGCGCTCATGCGCGCCCGCTACAGCGCCTATGCTCTCGGAAAGATCGACTTCCTCGTCGATTCGCTCGCGCCCGAGTCTCGCCACGACTTCGACCGGAAAGCGGTCGCGCACTGGTCGACGCAGTCGCAGTGGCTCGGTCTCGACATTCTCTCGACCGAAGCGGGTCAGGCCGGCGACTCCGAAGGAGTCGTCGAGTTCGTCGCCCATTTCGTGCTCGACGGCGAGGAGCGCGCCCATCGCGAGCGCTCGCGTTTCCGTTTCGAGTCGGAAGACGGACGCTGGTATTTCGTCGAGGAGGTGAAGCGAAAGACTGCGCCGATCGTCAGGGGCGATCAGCCCGGCCGCAATGACCCGTGCCCTTGCGGTTCGGGGAAGAAATTCAAGAAGTGCTGCGGCGCGGCGGCCTGACGGGCCGCCGAAGCCCCCAGCGATCAGCCCGCCGCGCCCGGGAGATTTTCCGGCTCTGAGGCGGGCGGCGGCGCGGGAGCGATGGCCGGCGTCGCGGGGCGCGCCACGAAGGCCTGCGGAATGTTCGCGCGCCCGTCCGTTGTGAGGCTCTCGGCCGCGTCGGGCGGCGGCGCCCAAACAAATGCGTCGAGCCGGCCGGTCTTGGGCGAGATCGGCGCCCAGCTCCGCGAGACCACGCCGTCGGCGATCCACACCGGATCGCGCGGGGCGCGCGACCCGCGCGCGAGCCACTCCCGCACCGGGCCGCTCGGGCCGTTCTCCGCGTCCTCGATCTCGGCCATGAGCAGGCAGGTATGGGCCGTGGGCTGCGCGCCCTCGGCCACGAGCGGCGCGAGCGCCTCGCGCGCCCGCGCAAATGCGCGTGCGGACAGCGCCGTCTGGGCCACGAGCTGGCGGCTTTCCGGGGCATTGGGCGCGAGCCGGGCGAGATGCTCGACGCCTTGCAGCGCCTGCGTATTCGATTCCGATCCCAGCGCCTCGAGATAGGCCGCGCCGAGCTCGGGATGCGGCGCCTTGCCCCAGACATGCATGATAAGCTTTACCGCCTGCTTGCGCTGCCCGAGCCGCGTCAGCATGCGCGCGGAGATGACCGCGGCGGGGATGAAGTTCGGACGGCGTTTCAGCGCCAGCTTCGCGAGCTGCAGCGCCTCGTTCGGATCGTCGCGCTGCTTCTCGGTCGCGAGCGCCGTTTCGATGACGGCGCGCAACCGCTGCGCCGTCTCATAGTCGATGGCCTTGGCCTTGAAGCTCTCCTCGATCACCGCACGGGCCCTGTCCCATTCGCCCAGCGCCGTGTGATGGGCGAGCACGGCTTCCCCGGCCCAGGGCAGCGGCGCGATCTCATGCGCGGTCTTCGCGAAATGGTGCGCCGCCTCAGCGTCGTCGCGACGCTTCGCTTCGATGTGCAGTCCACGCAGGCCGAGCAGTCGCGTCTCGTCGTGAAGCGTCATCTCGTGGAAATGGGCTTCAGCCTTTCCGGCGTCGCCCGAGAGCTGAGCGGATTGCGCGCTCAGATATTTCGTCAGGGGTTCGGCGGGGAGGTGTCGTTGCGCTTCCAGCGCCGCCTTGCGCGCGAGATTGGCGTCGCCGGCGGCGACGGCCGCGATGCCGCGGGTGATGGCCTTAAAGCCCTTCTCCCGGCTGCGCCGCGCCCAGCCCGCGCTCATCCGCCAGGGCGCGCCGAGGATCGCCCAGAGAGTCCAGCCGAGGAACAGAAAGCCGATGACGACGACGACGATCGCCGCGAGGGCCGCCGCGATGGTGGTGTCGATGTGATAATCGCCCCAGACCAGCGTCAGCGAGCCTGGATGATCGACGACCCATTCGAGGCCGTAGGCGAGGGCGGCGACAGCGGCGATGAAGACGAGCACGAACCACATGGTCGAGCGTTCCCGAATTAATTCTTGAGGTGTCCGAGACCGGCGACTGCGCCCTCGATCAGCGCTGCCGACGAAGCGTGAGCCCGCGCGAGCGCGTTGAGCTTCTCGCCGAAAGCGGGGGACTCGGCGTCTTGGGGAAGCCGCGAGAAGGCCTGCGCGGCCGCGGCGGCGTCGTCATGGGCGAGCGCGACCTCGACCTCGACGAGCCGTGCGTCCAGGGACGAGGCGTCCGGCGCGCCGCTCTTGACATGCACGAGCTTGCTCAACGCCCGCGAAAGGCCGTCCCAGAAGCTCTCCCCGGCGGGGGCCGGTCCCTGGAGGGCCAGCAGGCGGCGTGCGATCGGCGCGAATTCTGCAAGCAGTTTCGCCGTCGTCGGCGCGCCTTGTTCGGCGAAAGGCTCGAGGTCGGCGAGCAGGCGTGGATCGGCGCCGCGTTCGGCAAGCGCCGCCGTTTCCGCAGCAAAGGGGCGGCCGTGACGCAGTTCCTCCGACAAAAGCTCGGCGAGGGCGAGCGACTCGACACCCGACGTATTCGCCGCTTCGCCCTTCGGCGCAGGCGCAGCAACCGGCGTTTCCGAGTCGGCGCGCGTCGTCTCTTTCGGCTGCTCGAGGCGTTCCCTGACGCGCGTGATCTCGTCGCCGAGCTCGTCGATCCGGCCCTCGAGCGCGGTCACACTGTCGCTGAGCTCGGCGAGCGCGGCCCCGCCCGCGGGCTTATCACCCTGTCCTTCGGTCTTCACGGGCGCGGGGCGCTGCGCCTGCTTCGCCGCCTCGAGCGCCGCGCGCGCCGTGTCGAGCGCCTGCTGGCCGGCGTCCGAGACTGCGGCGAAGTTCTGCCGGAGCGCCGCGATCTCTTCGCGCAGCTCGGCCAGCTCCTCGCGTGAAACCTCTTGGACCGGCGGCGGCGCCGCGACCTGCGCAGGGACGGCGGGGGCGGGCGTCGGCGCCTCCCCGACCGGGGCAGGCTGCGCGGGCGGGCGTTGGGCCAGCGGAACAAGAGTCGGCGCGACCGTCGACTTGCGGCCCGCGACTCGTGGAGCGGGCTTCTCGGGCTCCTGGCCGAGCAGCTGTGCGACGTAACGTTCGATCTGCTCCGAGGCCGCGGACGCGGCGGCGCCCGGATCCTTCTCGGCGCTCTCAATAAAGTCGGCGATGACGCGCAGGCGCTCGTCCTTGTCCTTGAAGTAAATTGCGGCCGCTCCGCCGGCGACGAGCAGCAGGATGAGCGCCGAAATAAGGCGAAAGAGGACGCCGAAGAAGCCCGGGCGCTTCCGGCCAGGGGGCCGCACGGCCAGCAGCTCAGCCGCAGCCTGCGCGGCGCGAGGTTTTTCCTCGTTCTTGACGCCGTTCTGGTTCTCGATTTCGACTTGCGCCATCCGGAGCTCCTTCACCTCGGCGCCTTATAACCGACCAACGACGACCGCGAAACAGTCTGGGGGCGCTTCGCGGCGCCGCGATTTCGACGGCGCGTGAATTCGCGCGTGCGTGCTAGGACGTTTGGCATGAGCAAGCCCGTCCGCATAGAAGAAACTTGGCGCCGCCGCCTTTCGGGCGAGTTCGATGCGGCGTATTTCGCGTCGCTGCGCCTTTTCGTGCATGCGCAATACGCCAGCTGTCGCGTCTACCCGCCTGCGTCGCAGATCTTCAGGGCCTTCGACGAATGCCCTTTCGAGGCCGTCAAGGTGGTCATCCTCGGCCAGGACCCCTATCATGGGCCCGGCCAGGCCAATGGGCTCTGCTTCGCGGTGAACGCCGGCGTGCCGGCGCCGCCGTCGCTCGTCAACATCTTCAGGGAGATCGAGGAAGATCTGGGTCATCCGGTCTCGCACGATCCCGACTTGTCGCGCTGGGCGCGGCAGGGGGTGCTGTTGCTCAATGCGACATTGACGGTGCGCGACGGCGCCGCCGGCTCGCACCAGAACCGGGGCTGGGAACAGTTCACGGACGCCGCCGTGCGTGCGCTCGATCGCGAACGCCAGGGCCTCGCGTTCATGCTGTGGGGCAATTACGCGCGCCGCAAGGGGGCGGGCATCGACCGCGGGAAGCACCTCGTGCTGGAAGCTGGCCATCCGTCGCCGCTTTCGGCGACGCGCTTCTTCGGCTGCCGTCATTTCTCGAAAGCCAACGCCTATCTGGAGGCGCAGGGCAAGACTCCGATCGACTGGTGACGCCGGCAACCGGACGCGACTAACGGCTGATCACCCAGTTTTCGATGCTCACGTCATGCTTGGCGCGTTCCAGGGCGTCGGCCTGCTCGGAAAGCTGGATGTGCCGGTTTTCGGCGATTTCCGCTTCCTTGCCGTCCAACAGCAGGGCCCTTTTGAGCTGCTGCGTGGCTTGGCGCCCGATCTCGTTGATCCACTGATCGACGACGAGGATCATCAGCCGCTTGCGCTCGCGTTGCCGCTCCTTGGAGAGATCCTTCTCGTCGGTCGCGAGGGCGATGTCCTCCTTCGTTGCGGCGATGTCGGCGTCGAGGGACTTGAGCTTCGTTTCCAGCGCCGAGATGTCCTCGGGCTTGCCGTTGGCGCCCTTCGCCGCCTCGAGAGCATCGGAGGTCTGCTGTTGCGCCTTATCGAGATTTTGGAGGCCGGTCTTGAGCCAATCGGCGGTCATCCTCAGCAGCGTCTCGCGCGCGTTGCCGGTGACGGCGAGCTCCGCCGGCATCGGGAAATAGGGGCCGAGCTTCTGGACGGCGACCGCGTGCGTCGTGAGCGCGAGCGCCGCCGCCAGCACGAGCGCGAGACGGCTTACTGTCGACATGGCTTACTTTCCTCCTGCAGCCGGACTCGAGTGCGCCGGCAATTTTGCAGGGAATTTTGTTACATCGTCGCATTTCTGGCAAGCGCGAAAGGCGCTTCGGAGCCAGGCGTCGTCGTCGCTGTGAGTCTCTTCTATTGGCGCCTCAAATCAGCGCGCCGGATCGCGGGAGGACTCCCCCGGCTCGCCAAAAAAGACGCGCCGCCCGGACCCGCCCGGGCGGCGCAGATTTCATCGGCCTCGGACAAAGCTCGATTATCCGCCAAATCCGCCAAATCCGCCGAGCAGGTGGTTCAGCGCGAAGTAGAGGGAGCCGGACAAGAGGATGGCGCAGGGCAGCGTGAGCACCCAGGCCATGATCAGGTTGCGCACCGTCGCCCACTGCAGGCCTGAGCCATTCGCGGCCATGGCGCCCGCGACGCCCGACGAGAGCACATGCGTCGTCGAGACCGGCAGGCCGAACACGTCGGCGGCTGCGATCGTCGAGGCGGCTACGAGCTCGGCGGAGGCTCCCTGCGCATAGGTCAGGTGCTGTTTGCCGATCTTCTCGCCGACGGTCACGACGATGCGCTTCCAGCCGATCATCGTGCCGAGGCCGAGCGCGATGGCGACGGCGACCTTGACCCAGGTCGGAATGAACTTCGTCGCCTGGTCGATCTGGCTCTTGTAGGTCGAAAGCGTCTGCTTCTCGCCGTCCGAAAGCTGGGCCTCCTTGTCCTTGGCCAGGAAGCGCAAGGCTTCGGAAGCGAGATAGATGTCGTTGCGGGTGTTTCCGACCGCCGCCGCCGGAATGCGCGCGATCGCCCCATAGCTCTCGACCTGCTGGGCGATGTCGCGGATCAGCGCCGCCAGAGACGGATAGGTCCCTTCATTGAGCTCATGGCGCGAGACGTAGGCCGTGACCGCCGGACGCGGATCGCCATGGATGCTGTATCCGGCCGCGTGAGTCTCGACGACCTTGGAGGCCGCGTCGGAGGCGGCGGCAAACTCCGCGATATGGCTCGGCGGCAAGGCCCGGTTCAGCGCATAGGCGGTGGGGACCGTGCCGATCAGGATCAGCATGATGAGGCCCATGCCCTTTTGCCCGTCGTTGGAGCCATGCGCGAAGGACACGCCCGTGCAGGTCAGGATCAGCAGACCGCGGATCCACAACGGCGGCGCCTTCTGGCCCTTGGGCTCCTGGTAAAGCTCGGGCTGGCGCGCGACCAATTTCAGGGCCAGCAGCAGCAGCGCCGCGCAAACGAAGCCGACGAGAGGCGACAGCAGGAGCGAATAGCCGATCTCGATCGCCTTGCCCCAGTCGACGCCGGATGTGCCGTCGCGTCCGCGCATCAGCGCATTGGCGATGCCGACGCCGATGATCGAGCCGATGAGCGTATGCGAGCTTGAAGCCGGCAGCCCCATCCACCAGGTGCCGAGGTTCCAGATGATCGCCGCGATCAACAGGGCGAAGACCATCGCGAAGCCGGCGCTGGAGCCGACCTGCAGGATGAGCTCGACAGGCAGCAGCGAGACGATGCTGAAAGCCACCGCGCCGCTCGACACCAGAACGCCGAGGAAGTTGAAGAAGCCGGAGTACACGACGGCGACGTTCGCGGGCAGCGAATGCGTGTAGATGACCGTCGCCACGGCGTTGGCCGTGTCGTGGAAACCGTTGACGAACTCGAAGCCGAGCGCGATCAGCAGCGCCACGCCGAGCAGGACGAACGGCAGATAGGTCGTGACCGGAACGCCGGTCGCCTGGATGTCGAGAAAGATGCTCCAGGCCGTAAATCCCAGGCCGCAGGCCAGTATGGCCAGAAAAATCAGGATCGCGCGAATGTCGATCGCGTGATCGAGTTTGGGCTTAGCCCCGTGATCGTGGCCGACGTCGATGTCGGCGGTGGTTGCGGACGTCATTAATCCTCCCTTGGAACGCCACGCCTTTCAAGCCGAGCTGCTTAACAGCTTCATGACCTTTTTGCGGCACTTTGCAGATTCTCCCTGTCACAGTCCAGGGACTTTTTTGACGCGACGGGGTCAAATAGCTTCCGTCGCGACCCGCAACGGCGGCGTTGGCGGCCTCACCGTTATGGCTCTTTCAGTCTTTCGAGATGGTTTTGCGCGCAGGCCGGCCACGACTTCACGGTCTTCAACCGCCGGCGGCGATCTTCTCCCCCGCAGCGCTCGCCAGAAATGCGGATCTCGTAAGGCCGGCGCGTTTCGCCGCCGCGTCGATCGCGTCAAGCAAGCCTCGATCCAAGGAGATTTTGGCCTTGACCGGCCTCCCGTATTCCTCGACGAGCGGGACCCCCAAAAACACGCCGCCTTCCGCGAGCGTCGCCAAGACATCCAGGTCGCGCCGCAGCGCCTCGATCGAGTTCGGTTGCCGCAGTTCGCCCTCGGCCCGCATATCGTGGACCCATTCGCTCAGCGCCTCAATCGCATAGGCGTAGGCCTCGTTCTAGTCCTTGCCCATCGCCGTGCAGCCGGGACAGTCGGGGAAGAAAACGCCAAAAGCGCCGGCGACTACGTACGCGGCCCGGCGCCGCCATCAGCAAAGGAGCAAGCCTAAGAAGGTCGATATCGTCGGGCAGGCGCCGCTGACCGTCTACGCGAAGCGTTATGAAGGCCCGGTCACGGAGATTGGAACCGTGTGGCGCGCGCTCTGGCGCGCCGTGGTCGAGCGCGGCCTGGCTGAGAAGATCACGCTCGCCGTCGGCGCGGCGCGCGACGCGCCGGACGCAAACGGAAACATCGCCTATCGCGCCGGCGTCGCGCTTTGCGAGCCGCTGACGAAGACAGGCGATTTCGAAGTTCTGCAGATCGAGGGCGGACGCTATGCGAGCTATCGCCTCATCGGCCCCTATTCCGGAATCGCCGACGCCTTCCCGCGCCTCTTCGGCGAATGGCTGCCGGCAAGCGGTTATGAGGCCGACGACCGCTATGTGCTGGAGCTCTACCGCAACAATCCTTACGAAACGCCGGAGTCGGAACTCGTCACGGATTTGCTGATGGCGATCCGCGAGCGAGACGCCGAATCATGAAAAAGGCGGGCCGCGGCCCGCCTTCGCTTTGGTTTCACACGACCGGCTGCGCCCCGGTTCCGTCGGCCTTGGCGGTCTTGCCCTCGAGGTCCTCGCCCGTCTTCTGGTCCACGACCCGCATCGACAGCCGCACCTTGCCGCGGTCGTCGAAGCCGAGGAGCTTCACCTTCACCTTGTCGCCCTCCTTCACCACGTCGGTCGTCTTGGCGACGCGCGTCGCGGCGAGCTGCGAGATGTGCACGAGGCCATCGCGCGAGCCGAAGAAATTCACGAAGGCGCCGAACTCGGCGGTCTTGACGACTGTCCCCTCGTAGATCTGGCCGACCTCGGGATCGGAGGCGATCGACTTGATCCACTGGATCGCCGCCTTGATGGAGTTGGCGTCGCTCGAGGCCACCTTCACCGTGCCGTCGTCCTCGATATTGACCTTGGCCCCGGTCTTCTCGACGATCTCGCGGATGACCTTGCCGCCCGTGCCGATGACCTCGCGGATCTTGTCCGTCGGGATTTTCAGCGTCTCGATGCGCGGCGCGAATTCGCCGAGCTCGGCGCGCGAGGCGCTGATCGCCTTCGCCATCTCGCCGAGGATATGCAGACGACCGTCGCGCGCCTGCGCCAGCGCGACGCGCATGATTTCCTCGGTGATGCCGGCGATCTTGATGTCCATCTGCAGCGAGGTCACGCCCTCGGAGGTGCCGGCGACCTTGAAATCCATGTCGCCGAGATGGTCCTCGTCGCCCAAGATGTCGGAGAGAACGGCGAAGCGTTCGCCTTCCAGGATCAGGCCCATGGCGATGCCTGCGGTCGGGCGCTTGATCGGCACGCCCGCATCCATGAGCGCGAGCGAGGAGCCGCAGACCGTCGCCATGGAGGAGGAGCCGTTCGACTCGGTGATCTCGGAGACGACGCGCAACGTGTAAGGGAACTCCGCCGGGGCGGGCAGCATCGGGCGCAGCGCGCGCCAGGCGAGCTTGCCATGGCCGATCTCGCGGCGCCCGGGCGAGCCGAGGCGTCCCGTCTCGCCGACCGAATAGGGCGGAAAGTTGTAGTGGAGCAGGAAGCGCTCCTTGTAGGTCCCCTCCAGCGTGTCGACGAACTGCTCGTCCTCGCCGGTGCCCAATGTGGCCACGACGAGCGCCTGCGTCTCGCCGCGCGTGAAGAGCGCCGAGCCGTGCGTGCGCGGCAGCACGCCGACCTCGGCGACGATCGGGCGCACGGTCTTCACGTCGCGCCCGTCGATGCGCAGGCCCTCGTCCAAAATATTCCAGCGCACGACCTTGGCCTGCAGACTGTGGAAGGCCTCGTCGATCTGCTCCTTGGCGAACTTGGCCTCGCCGCCTTCCGGCGCGAGCGCCGCGAAAACCTTCGCCTTCACGGCGTCGACGGCGGCATAGCGCTCCTGCTTGACCGTGAGCTTATAGGCCTCGCGCAGCTCCTTTTCCGCGATCTCGGCGATCGCGGCCGATACGGCGTCCGTGTCCGGGGGCGTGAAGTCGCGCGGGTCCTTGGCGGCGCGCTCGGCCAAGCGAATGATCGCGTCGATGACCGGCTGGAAGCCGCGATGGCCGGTCATGACGGCGTCCAGCATCGTCTCCTCGGAGAGCTCCTTGGCCTCCGACTCGACCATGAGCACGGCTTCGCCGGTGCCGGCGACAACAAGGTCGAGGCCGGAGTTCTTCATCTCCTCGATCGTCGGATTAAGCTTCAGCGAGCCATTGATGTGGCCGACGCGCGCGGCCCCGATGGGGCCCATGAAGGGCGCGCCCGAGAGCGTCAGCGCCGCAGAGGCCGCGACCATGGAGAGGATGTCGGGATCGGACTCGAGGTCGTGCGAGAGCACCGTTATGATGACCTGCGTGTCGTTTTTGTAGCCGTCGGCGAAGAGCGGGCGGATCGGGCGGTCGATCAGGCGGGAGACCAGCGTCTCGCGCTCGGAGGGGCGCCCCTCGCGCTTGAAATAGCCGCCGGGGATGCGGCCCGCGGCGAAGGCTTTCTCCTGGTAGTTGACGGTGAGCGGGAAGAAGTCTTGGCCCGGTTTTGCGGACTTGGCGGAGACGACGGTCGCGAGCACGGTGGTCTCGCCCCAGGTCGCGAGCACGGCTCCATCGGCCTGGCGTGCGATCTTGCCCGTCTCCAGGCTGAGCTTGCGACCGCACCAGTCGAGCTCTTCGCGGTGGATCTCGAACATACTCATGGCTTTCTCTTATGGCTTGGGGCCGGTGGGTCGCCAGGAGCAAGACGGCGGGGCGCTGCGGGACAGAGACGCAGCGCCCGGCGATCCTGCCCCGGCTTCGGGTAAGGCCCGGGGTGGCGCGTCGGCCCCATGCCGACGCGCAAACGCCTGCGGCGGACCTCGACGCGTCGGGGCCCGCGGCCGGCGGCGCGAGCTTTCAAGGCTCGCGGACTCTGGTTGTGGCGCAGTCAGCGGCGGATGCCGAGTCGCTCGATGAGGCCGCGATAGCGGGGTTCGTCGCGTGACTTCAGATAATCCAGCAGGCGGCGGCGCTGCGAGACCAGCTTCAACAGGCCGCGGCGCGAGTGGTTGTCCTTGACGTGCGACTTGAAGTGCTCGGTCAGATTGGCGATGCGCTCGGTGAGGATCGCCACTTGAACCTCGGGCGAGCCCGTGTCGGAGGGCTTGGTCGCATATTCCTTGATGAGCGCCAGCTTGCGCTCGGCCGTGATCGACATCGGGACTTCCTCGTTCTGCGTGTTGGGTTACGCCCTCCCCGCGGCCAGGAGCCGGGATGTCGTCCAGCTGGGTCGGAGGGGAAGGCGCGGCGCGCGCCACGCGGCGCCGGCGCGGCTTATAGCACGGCGGCGGCGGTTGGCTATGAGAAATTTTGCTCTTTACGAAGTGGACCGGTTAGTGGGAGCGCCCGCCCGCATGGCCAGATGCGAGCGCGACGCGCCCACGGGACCCTCAGCGCTCACTTGCCGTCACAAGCATAGTCGAACGTTACGCCCGTCCCGCCGCCCGTGAACGAGACGCCGATGGAGGACAAGGAGTAGGAGTAGCTGAACGGGTTGCCGAGGCTGTGCGGAAACACCCGACAATGGTTGAACGAATAGAAGGCGTTCGCGAATTTGACCGTGCAGGATGCGCTGGCGCCGGCGACGAAAACCGTTCCGCTCATGTCGGTCGCGTTTCCGTCGATGAGCGAGCCGTTCGGGCACTTCACGAGGCTCGGATTGCGCCCGAGCCAATGCAAATGCCACCATGACAGATCCGCCTTGATGAAGTTTCCGATGTTCAGCTTCTCGTTTTCATTGGGATCGTCTGCGGCGATGTTCAACCCCAGATAAATGTTGTTTGAGCCTCCCGTCAAATTATATCCGCTGTTCAGGCCCAGGCTTATATTATAATTTCCTGTGACGGCCGATCCCAGCGCCCCGTCGCCGATGGCTACGTTCCCATCTCCCGTCGTGCTGCTATAGAGAGCGCCCGTTCCCACCGCCGTATTGGCGTTTCCTGTCGTGTTGCTGGCCAAGGCGGTGAAACCGAAGGCTCCATTGGTCCCGCCAGTGGTGTTGGCATATAGAGCGTATGACCCGTCGGCGACGTTGTTCGATCCCGAAGTTACAGAGAAGAGCGAATAGAATCCAGACGAGGTGTTGTCGTCGCCGGAGCTGGTGCAGCCGTCGCCGTACTGCGCGTACATTCCCAATGCGGTGTTGTTTTGGCCAGTCGAATTGTTGGTGAGGGCCAGCTGCCCGATCGACGTATTGTTGCCGGCCGTCGTTTCACACGCTTGCGCGCCTTGGCCCACTGCGGTGTTGCTGCCGCCGGTCGTCAGGGCGAAAAGGACCGAAGACCCGACGCCTACGTTGTTGGACGCGCTCACGGAATTGGTGACGCCTGCGCCGATGCCGATCCAAGTGTTGCTGTTCTGGAGCAGCGGCCCATTATACCATCCATTTGTGTTTTGCTGCCCTATCATCACGCTGCTTGTCGTGTCGTCCATCACGAAAACGGGGCTTTGGGCCATCGCAGAGACCGGGCCCGACAGGCTGAGAACAGACACGAGAACGATTCTCGGTGACCGAATGGACAATGGAAGCGATAGGCCGCGCCCCGCGCCTCTTCGAGCGGGCCAGGCGACTGGCGGCTGGATGCTCTGGGTCGAAGCGAGGCCGAGGCTCGCGTCGCGGTGAAGGGTCTGGTTGGTCTTCTGACGTGCAAATCTCATGTCGTCCTCGCGGCAAGCTGAACTGAACGCACATCGCGCACGGCCTTGCGTAGCGCCGCCGAAAGGCTAAGCGACCAAGCTGCAAGGCGAGCGCCGACTATCTCAACGGCCGAGAACGGTTTTGAAAAGCACATCAAGCGGAACAGCCTGGACTGTTCCCTCCGCCGAGCCCCCGAACGACCCCCGTCGTTGAAGATCAAAATTTCGTCAAATTCGATGTTTTAAGCAAGCATAAACCATAAACATCGTTAATATTAAGAATTGATGTTTACGTATACTTGCCTTGAGCTCCTTTTGTTAAGTCGATCTGCTACAGCAAGGGCGAGGCGCGCGCATGCTGTGCTGACGCGATCGAGAAACGCCGCTGCTTCGGCGCGGCAAAGGCCGCGGTGTCTGCGGCGCGCCAGCTCTCGCCGCCTCCTCCCGTCCATCGTCTCGCCCTGAATTCGCCGCGCCGTGACGGCAAGGCGAGCAAAGAGGGCGGACTCATGGCCGGCGGCGACTTCAACCTGAACGATCTAGACGCGGCGCGCGACGCCGGCGCGCTCGATGACGCGACGCTCGAACGACTGCGCCTTTTCCTCGGCGCGCGGCGAGAGGCGGCCCAAGCCCAGCACAAACCGCCGCGGCTCGATTTCGTGCATGTGCTCTGGTACCTCGGCGCGCTCATCGTGCTCGGCGCGATGGGTCTGTTCTCGACAACCGCCTTCGGCCTCTGGGGCCCCAAGGCGCTGCTCGCCACGGCGCTCGTTTACGCCGCGCTCTTTCTTGCAGCGGGAAGCCATCTCTGGCGGAGGCCCTCGCTGCGCACGCCGGCGGGATTGCTCGTCGCCTGCGCCGTCGGCATGGCGCCGCTCTTCGTCTTCGCTCTGCAGTCGCTCTACGGCTACGAGCCGGGAGCGGCGCAGAACTACCACGACTTCTTTGTCTGGATTCGATCGAGCTGGCTGCCCATGGAGCTCGCGACGATCGCTTTCGGGCTCCTCGCGCTCGTCTTTTTTCCCTTTCCCTTCCTCGTCATGATCATCGCCTTCGCGCTCTGGTACATGTCGATGGATCTGACGCCATGGCTTTATGAGAAAGAGCGCTTCAGCTGGGACGAGCGCGCGAGGGTGAGCCTCTGGTTCGGCCTCGCCATGCTCGTCACGGCCTGGCTCGTGGACCTGAAACGCTGGAAGGAGGGCGACTTCGCCTTCTGGCTCCACCTCTTCGGCCTCCTGGCCTTTTGGGGCGGCCTGACCTGGCGGCACAGCGACTTCGAATTCGGCAGGGCCGTCTATTGTCTCATCAACCTCGGCCTCATTCTGCTCGGCGTGCTGCTTCTGCGCCGTGCGTATCTCGTCTTCGGCGGGCTCGGCGTCACCTTCTACATCAGCCACCTTGCCTATGAGGTCTTCAAGGATTCGATCCTGTTCCCCTTCGCGCTCTCCGGCGTCGGCTTGCTCGTCATCGGCGCGGGGCTCCTGCTCTACAAACACGGCGACCGGCTGCAACAACTCCTGCTGCGCTGGACTCCCCCGGCGCTGACGCGCCTGCGCCCGGCGCACGCGCGCGAGCAGCCGCCGGGCTGATGAGGCCGCGCCTCATTCGCAAAGGAGGCGCAGGCCGATCACAAAGCCCGTTTGCTTCAGCAGGCTGTCCTGTACGTCGCCGAGCAGATAGTCGCCCGCGGGGCTTGTCGTAACGCCCGTGGCGATGAGCGGCTCCTCGACAAATTCTGGATTATTTTCGCGCGGCCCGTTCATGGTGGTGAGCCGCTTGGCGGCGCTCCCGTCCGCTTTCATCGCCCACCAGTCCGTGCCGAGCATCAGGCGCAGCGGGCGCCGCACGACGTTCTTCGTGCTCATGTAGACGATCCACTCGCCGGAGGGGGTCTTCACGATGCGGGGATGCTCGTTGTAGTCGTCGCCCTGCGTGAGCCGCCGGCTCGCGCCGCTCGCAAGGTCGAGCGCGTGGATCTGGCTGCGCCAAAAACTGTGGCTGTCCTGATCGCTCGCGTAGAACAGCGTCTTGCCATCGCTCGAGAAGGCCCCGGTCTCGTAATAGGCGGGGCCGCCAGGCTGATAGCTCCTAACATTGGCGAGATGCGGTTCGGGAGCAACGATCAAATCCGCGATCTTCAGCGCGTATTTGCCGCCCTCCTGACGCGCCGACCAGGCGACTTTTTTTCCGTCCGGCGAGAAGATCGGCGCCAAGGCGCTCTCGTCCCTCGCGTCGGGCTCGTCGGTCAGGCGCCAGACGCGAGCGCCGTCGGCCTGAATCAGCCACAGGTCGTTGTGACGGCCGAAGCCCGGCAGCGCTTCATAATCGGGCGCGCCGAACAGCCGGCGTCCGCTCCAGCTCGCCTTTTGCGCCGCAAATAGCAGGAATCGCCCATCCGGGCGCCAGGCGACAGGCCCCTCATGCCTGTCCGGAAGCTCGGGATGGTTGGCGGTCAGGCGGCGCCGCTCGCTCCCGTCCGGCCGCATCAAGAAGATCTTGTAGTAGCCCTTCGAGTCGGGCTGGAGATAGGCGACGCGATTGGCGGCGACGTTCCAGAGCAGGCCCCAGCCGTTGCGCAGGAACGGCTCGCGATCCAGCGTCGTCTTCGTCGCCCGATCGAGTGTGCAGGTCGCGGCGGGAGCGGCCTCGGCGCCGGACGCAAGAAAGGAGAGAAAAGCGACCCCCGTGAGTGCCCTCTTCATGGCGTAGCGACGTTCTCCCCAAAACGCGTCGTGCTGGGGAATCGCCACAGTCTCGCCGCGAGCCAGCCTTAAGCGCATAGCCCATGTTCGCTCCCTACCGCCACACGCAAATTGGCCTGATGCTGCGTGTCGCCGCAATTCTTCCCGTCGCGCCGCTGATCGGCCTGGGGTTCATCATTGACAATCCGCTGCCGCTCACCCTTTTGGCGGCGGTGCTGGTCTTCCTGGCGCTCGCCTTCTCGACGCTCACGATCGAGGTCGCGCCCGGGGTCCTGAGTTGGCGGTTCGGCTTCGGCCTCTGGCGGCGCAGCGTCCCGCTTGCCGAGATCGCGAGCGTGACGCCCGTGCGCAATCCCTGGTGGTATGGATGGGGCATTCACAAGACGCCGCGCGGCTGGCTTTATAATGTCAGCGGGCTCCAGGCCGTGGAGATCGTCCTCAAGAGCGGAAGCGTATTCCGGCTCGGCACGGACGAAGCTGCGCGCCTCGCCCGCGCCCTGACTCCGCAGAACACGCCAGAGCCTTCAAGTTCCGCCTGATGCGGTTTCCGCTCGCCGGGCTTTCGCCGCTAGCGGGGAGCGATGCGTCAGCCCTTGGACGCCTTGGGGTTTTTCCAACATTTTTGCAATGGCTTGATGAAGCCCTTGCCATCATCGGGCGAATTCGGCGCCTCGAAGCACGTCGCGTCGTTGCCGGCCGCGCTCAGTGGCTGCAACCCCATCTCCTTCAGACAATGTTCGACCTGCTCTCCCACCGCAAAATGTCTCTGTTCGTCAGATAAGGTCGAGGTCTCAAGCGCGTTGTGAGCATTTAGCTGGCAGTCCATCATGATCTGCCCCATCGCGGGGTCTCCCCCCTCGCCCTCGCAGCCCGACAGCAAGGTCAAGCTCGCCCCGAGCGCGAGCGCGCACGCTCCCGTCAATCTCCGCGCCATGTTCCCCTCCCTTGTTATTCGCTCCCCTTCTTTTTTTGGGAGAGCCATTGCCGGACAGCTTAGGGAATTCGGACAGGGGATCAAGCACAAAGCTCTGAGACACAAAGCTCTGAGATCAGCGGATCGGAAAAAGCGTCCGTCCGCCGTCGCTCATCGCGCGGCGGACCGGCTCGAACGTGAAGCAAGACTTGGCGACGACCGCTACTCGCCCCATTCGCAGTTGCAGCTGCGCGTGATCAGACGATATCGGGTCGTCGGCACATATTCGACCGAGTTGACCTGCTGGTAGGCGGTGACCGGCACGTAGCTCGTCCTGATGGTCGGCTGATAGACGGTGGTCGGCACGGCGTAGACGTTGGTGTAGCTGTCTCCGTAGGCCGGGGCCGCGGCGTAGCCGCCTTCCGCATAGCCGACCCCGCCGTAATCGCCGCCGCCGTAGTAGCCGCCGTAGGCCCAGCGACGATGGTACGCGTAGCGGCCTGCGTAAAGCCCATAGCGCGGGCCGTAGGCATGCCGCCAGTAGCCGTGACGATAGCCGTAGCCGGCGCCGACCCAGCCGTGGCGGTAGCCGCCATAGCGATAGCCGACGTAATGGCCGCCGCCGCGATAGTACCAGGCGTCCGCCGGAAGCGCGACGACGACGCCCGTCGCCGCCAATCCGAGAACGCTGGCGGCGCGAACGATCGAGCTGAAACTCATGACATGCCCCTCTGTTTCAAATCGAGCCAATCTCTGGGCGACCTGTCCCGGATCGGTCGAGTAACGCGCTCCGCTCTGGCGCTCGCCCAGAACGCGCAAAAAGCGCGCCCCGCGGCGCCGAGGGGGCCGAAACTTCGCGTCGGACACCGGCTTTCCAGCGGCTCCCGGGCAGAATCAGGACAAAACATTGCACTTTTTCAAATTAATATGGTCGAACTTGTCTCTTCGCCGCCCCGTCGAGAACTACCCTGCGCTCTCTGAAAAAGCGACAGGCGCTCGGACACGCCCCGCGAGCGCGCCGGAACGCCTGCGGCATGTTCTTGCGACCTTGGTGAAATAAGCTAGAACTGCGGCCGCGACGCGACAGCCTCTCGACGCGGAGGCGGGAGATTTCGCAATTTTCGCTTCAATCGACCTGAGAGGAGCACATTGTGATCTTGGTGACCGGCGCAGCAGGATTCATCGGCTCAAACATCGTCGCCGAGCTCAACGACCGCGGCGTGAGGGATGTCGTTCTCTGCGACTGGCTGCTCGACGACTTGCGCTGGCAGAACCTCGGCAAACGCATTTTCATCGATTTCGTTTTTCCCGAGGACCTTGCCGGATGGCTCGATCGCCAGAACGACGTCGAGGCCGTGATTCACATGGGCGCCAACTCCTCGACGACCGTCGTCGACGGCGACGAGATCCTGCGCAAGAATTTTCTGTTCACGCTGCGCCTCATCGATTGGTGCGCCAGCGCCAAGGTTCCCCTGGTCTACGCCTCTTCCGCGGCGACCTATGGCGACGGCGGGAACGGCTTCGACGACGGCTTCTCGCTCCAAGCGCTGCGCCGTCTTCGTCCGCTCAATCTCTATGGGTGGAGCAAGCACCAGATCGACCTCGTCGTCGCCCATCGCCAGGCCTCTGGCGGCGCGCTGCCGCCGAAATGCATCGGCCTCAAATTCTTCAACGTCTATGGGCAGAACGAATATCACAAGGGCGACATGGCGAGCGTCGTCTGCAAGCTCTTCGGCGCGGCGCGCCGCGGCGAGACCGTGACGCTCTTCGAGAGTCATCGCGAAGGCGTCCCGCACGGCGGGCAGCGTCGCGACTTCATCTATGTCGATGACGTCGTGAACATCGTCATGTGGGGGCTCGAGACGGCGCCGATCGTCGACGTGCTTAACGTCGGCACGGGAGTCGCGCGCAGCTTCGCCGAGCTCGCCGAGGCGCTGTTCTCGGCGGTGGGAAAGCCTGCGGACATCCGTTACAAGCCGATGCCGGAAGTGCTGCGCGACCGCTATCAGTATTTCACGCAGGCGTCGGTCGATCGGCTTCGCGCGGCGGGGTTCGACCGCCCCTTCACGACGCTCGAAGATGGGGTTTCGCGCTACGTGCAGCGCTACCTCGCCGCCCCCGATCGTTACCGCTGACGATCTCGTCGCCTGAACCCCGGAGCCGTCATGGCCGCAAAGCTCGTGCAAAGCCTGGCCAGCCGCAAGGTCGCGGTCATCGGCGACCTCATTCTCGACATCTACCTGCATGGCGCCGTCGACCGCATCTCGCCGGAAGCGCCGGTGCCCATCATCAAGTGGAAGTCCGAGCGGGCCGCGCCGGGCGGCGCGGCGAATGTCGCGGCCAATATCGCGGCGATCGGCGCCGCGCCGCATCTCGTCGGCGTCGCCGGCGACGACGAAGCCTTTCGCGAGCTCGCCGCCTTGCTGCAAACCTTCGGCGGCGTTGAGCTCGCGGGCGTCCTGCTCGCCGATGGACGCGCCACGACCAGGAAGCTGCGCGTCGTCGGACAGGCGCAGCAGATCCTGCGCATCGATCGCGAGGATGACCATCCGCTCGACAATCGGCTCGAGACGCGCCTCATCGAGACGGCGCGGGCGGCGATCGACGCCTGCGAGATCGCGGTGCTCTCGGACTACGGCAAGGGCGCGCTGACGGATCGCGTGCTCGCGAGCTGCATCGCGCACGCGAACGCGAACGGCAAGCAGATCGTCGTCGATCCGAAGCGGCGTGACCTTTCAGCCTATCGGGGCGCGACGCTCATCACGCCGAACCGCGCGGAGCTCGCGGCGGCGACCGGTCTCGCCTGCGAGACGGACGCGCAGGCGGCGCTGGCTGCAGCCAAGGCGCGCGACGCGACGGAAAGCGACATCCTGCTCACGCGCTCCGAGAAAGGCATGTCCTATTTCTCCCGCTTGGGCGAGGCCATCCATCTTCCGACCGCGGCGAAAGCGGTCTTCGACGTCTCGGGCGCAGGCGACACCGTCGTCGCCATGCTGGCCGCCTGCCTCGCCGCCGATCTCCCGATGGTCGAGGCGATGAAGATCGCAAATCACGCCGCGGGCGTCGTCGTCGGCAAGTTCGGCACCGCGGCCCTGACTCCGCAGGAGCTCCTGGCGTCGCTCGCGGCCTCGCACATGGAGGATGTCCAGGACGGGCGGCTGCTCTCGCTGGAGGACGCTTGCGCGCTGCGCAACGCCTGGCGCGATCAGGGCTATTCCGTGGGCGTCGCCAACGGCTGCTTCGACCTCGTGCATCCGGGCCATGTCTCGCTGATCGCGCAGGCCTCCGCCGCTTGCGACCGCCTCGTCTTGGCGCTGAATTCGGACGCCTCGACCCGCCGGCTCAAGGGGCCGACCAGGCCGGTGCAGAGCGAGCAGGCGCGCGCCGAAGTGGCGGGAGCGCTGAAAGGGGTGGCCGCCGTCGTGCTGTTCGGGGAGGACACGCCGCTCGAACTGCTCGAGGCGCTGCAGCCGGACGTTCTGGTCAAGGGCGCCGACTATCAGGAGCACGAGATCGTCGGCGCCGACGGCGTGCGCGCGCGCGGCGGCCGAGTCCTGCGCGCGACGCTCGTCGATGGACAATCGACGACCCGGCTGCTGGCGAAGTCGACCTGACCGAAATCGGCTTTGATCCGCGGCGATCGGCGGGGGCGGCCCCCCTGCTTCAATTTCGCGTGGGTAACAGTGGCGACAAACTTCCGCGGTCGCCAAACTGATCTTGGAGAAGAGTTGTGTCGCAACGTTGGCGTTAACCTTTGCGTCAGGACCGTTTCAACTTGATTTTCGAACGATGTTATGAAAATTTATTCGATCTTTAGCGCTGGTGCGTTCCGCGCGTGGGAAGGCGGCGAGTGTCGGCCATGGGCCCTGCATCAATTCGTGGGAGGACGCGCGTCCTGTCGGCGATCTGCGCCTTGACGCTCGTGCAAGCGTGGCCTACCGACGCCGCCTCAGAGGTAAGACTAAGGGGGAACGCCCGCGCGATCAGCGTGGACATGAAGGACGGCTCCGTCAAGGAGCTCTTGACCGCGCTGAAGGGAAAGTTCCACCTCGACTATCGATCCTCGGTCGATCTCGACCGACCGCTGTCGGGCAGCTTCAGGGGAAGCTTGCGGCAGGTGGTCTCTGACGCCCTTTTTCAAAAGGACTTCAACTTCGTCTATAAAGTTGCGCCCGAAGGCGACAGGGTGCGCATCTACGGGGAAAACGCCGCCGTGGCGAAGACGGACGGGGGAAAGCCTGCTTCGGCGCAGGCCGAGGCGCCGGCCGCGCCGCCGCCAGCGCCCGTCGCATCGCCTCCGCCCGTCACGCCAACCGCCGCTGCGCCCTCGTCGCTGTCGCCCAATTTGCAGGCGCTGATCATGCGACTGCCGCCGAATTCCGCGGCGATGCGACGCATCTTGCAGCGGCTTCAGACGCAGCCATAGGCCGCTGAAGGTTGATCGCGCGCTCTGGGCGTCGAGAGGCTCGTCACGCCGAGTCCCAAGCATCCCACCGTCCCAAGCATCCCACTCGCTTCCGCGCGCGGATCGGGCTAATACCGCGGCGCGCCCGACCTCCGAGAGATCCCAGACCCCCCTCATGAACGCCCCCGCCGCAACCGCCGGTTTCGCCGACCCCATCGCGCGGCGGCGCACCTTCGCGATCATCTCGCATCCCGACGCCGGCAAGACCACGCTCACGGAAAAACTGCTGCTCTATGGCGGCGCGATTCAGCTTGCAGGTGAAGTGCGCGCCAAGCGCAACAGCGCGCAGACCCGTTCCGACTGGATGTCGATCGAACGCGAGCGCGGCATCTCGGTCGTGACCTCGGTCATGACCTTCGAATATGCCGGTTGCGTTTTCAACCTGCTCGACACGCCTGGGCACGAGGACTTTTCCGAGGACACATATCGCACGCTCTCCGCCGTCGACGCCGCGGTCATGGTCATCGACGCGGCCAAAGGCATCGAGGCGCGCACGCGCAAGCTCTTCGAGGTGTGCCGGCTGCGCGACATCCCGATCGTGACCTTCGTCAACAAGCTCGACCGCGAAGCCCGCGATCCCTTCGAGCTCCTGGACGAGATCGAGAAGACGCTGGCGCTCGACGCCTCGCCCATCACCTGGCCGATCAGCCGCGGCAAGACCTTCGCCGGCACCTATCGCTTCGCGACCAAGACCGTGCGGCGGCTGGAGGGCGACGACGAGCCGCTGCCCGTGACGGGGCTCGACGATCCCGCTCTGACCGCTTTGCTCCCGCCCTTCGAGGCCGCGGCCTGGCGCGAAGAGGCGGAGCTCGCCGAGGCCGGCGCGAAGCCCTTCGATCTGGCGGCCTTCCGCGAGGGCCATCTGACGCCGGCGTTCTTCGGCAGCGCGCTGAAGAACTTCGGGGTCAAGGATCTGCTCGATGCGATGGCGGCCTATGCGCCGCCGCCGCGCGGCCAGGCCGCCGACAAGCGCCGCGTCGAGGCCGGCGAGCCGAAGATGACCGGCTTCGTCTTCAAGATTCAGGCGAACATGGATCCGAACCACCGCGACCGCATCGCCTTTCTGCGCGTCTGCTCGGGGCGGCTGACGCGCGGCATGAAGGCGAAGCTCGTGCGCACGGGCAAAGCCGTCAGCATCACGGCGCCGCAGTTCTTCTTCGCGCGCGACCGCTCCATCGCCGACGAGGCCTATGCCGGCGACGTCGTGGGCATTCCCAATCACGGGCTGCTGCGCATCGGCGACACGCTGACCGAGGGAGAGGAACTCGCCTTTCGCGGCGTGCCGAGCTTCGCGCCCGAGATTTTGCGGCGCATCGCCATCGGCGACGCCATGAAGGCCAAGAAGCTGCGCGAAGCCCTGCGCCAGCTTGCCGAGGAAGGCGTCGTGCAGCTGTTCACGCCGCAGGATGGGTCCGGCGCGATCGTCGGCGTCGTCGGCGCGCTGCAGCTCGACGTGCTCGCGACGCGGCTGGATGCGGAATATGGGCTGCCGATCCGCTACGAGACCACGCGCTTCACGCTCGCCCGCTGGATCTCCTCCGAGGACAAGACCGCGCTCAAGAAATTCATCGATTCGAGCCTCTCCGCGATCGCGCAGGACATCGACGACGATCCCGTATTCCTTGCGCCCTCGGCTTATTCGCTGCGCTATGATGAGGAGCGCAATCCGGCGATCGCCTTTTCCGACGTCAAGGACTATCAGAAGGGAGCGGCCTAGCCCATGTCGGCGCGGCCGCTCCTTGAGGTCGAGAACGCCTCGAAGCGCTTCGGCGCCGTCACGGCTCTCGACGACGTCTCGATCGACATCGCCGAAGGCGAATTTTTCGCGCTGCTCGGGCCCTCAGGCTGCGGCAAGACGACCTTGATGCGGCTCGTCGCCGGTTTCGAGCGCGCGGATCGCGGGCGCGTGCGGATCAACGGCGTCGACGTCTCGAACGAGCCGCCGCACCGCCGCCCGACGAACATGATGTTCCAGTCCTACGCGCTGTTTCCGCACCTCGACGTCTTCGACAACATCGCTTTCGGGCTGCGCCGCCAGGGCTGGAAGCGCCAGGAGGTGAGCAATCGGGTCGCCGAGCTGCTGGAGATCGTGCAGCTCTCGGAGCTGCGCAAGCGGCGCATCGAGCAACTCTCCGGCGGCCAGCGCCAGCGTGTGGCGCTCGCCCGCGCGCTCGCGCCGAAGCCGGCGCTGCTGCTGCTCGACGAGCCGCTCGGCGCGTTGGACCGCAAGCTGCGAGAAGAGACGCAGTTCCAGTTGAAGGACATCCAGCGACGCCTCAAGACGGGCTTCGTCATCGTCACCCACGACCAGGACGAAGCCCTGGCGCTCGCCAACCGCATCGCAGTGATGCGCGCCGGGCGCATCGAGCAGATCGGCGCGCCGATCGAGATATATGAGCGCCCCGCGAACCGCTTCGTCGCCGGCTTCGTCGGCGCGACGAACTTCCTCTCCGGCCGCATCGAGCGGACATCCGAGGGCGCCTTCTTCGTCGCGCCCTTCGGGCGCATCAGGCGCGAAGCTTGCGCGCTGGAGAACGGCGCGAAGGCGCTTCTGTCGCTGCGTCCCGAGCACATCGCGCTCGCGCGCGACCTCGCGGACGGCGCGATCGTCGGCCTGGTCGAGGACGCGGCCTTTCGGGGCGAGACGACGCAGGCGCGAGTCAAGCTCGACGACGGGACGCGGCTGCTCGTCTCCTGCGCCAAGCACGCCGGTTTTGCGCCGAGCGAACGAGTCCGGCTCGACATCGGCTCAAACGCCGGCGCGGTTTTTGCGGAGGGCGCCTGATGCCAAGGTTTTCGCCCGGCCGGCGCATCGTGCTCACAGCTCCCTACCTCTGGATCCTCGCCTTCTTCCTCGCGCCGATGGCGTTGATCCTCAAAATCTCGCTCTCGCATCCGGTCGAGGCGCGGCCGCCTTACGAGCCGCTGTTCAGCCTCGCCGAAGGCCCTGCGCTTTGGCTGGAGAAGCTGCAGGCGCTATCGCTCGAGACCTATCGGGCGCTCATCGACGATCCGCTCTACCTCGACTCCTATCTATCCTCGCTCTGGCTCGCGGCGATCTCGACGCTGCTAACGCTCCTCGTCGCCTATCCCTTTGCGCTCGCCATGGCGCGCGCGCCGCGCCATCTGCGCCCTCTGCTCATCGGCCTCGCCATCGCGCCGTTCTGGACGAGCTTCCTGATCCGCGTCTACGCCTGGATCATGCTGCTCAAGGACGAGGGGCTCATCAATCACGCTCTGATGGCGCTGCATCTCATCGACGCGCCGCTGGAAATTTATGCGACGAGCACGGCGGTGGTTATCGGCATGGTATACAGCTATCTGCCTTTCATGCTGCTGCCGCTCTATGCCGCGCTGGAGCGTCAGGACCCGGCGCTACGCGAGGCCGCGGCGGATCTCGGCGCTTCGCCCGCCGACATTTTCTGGCGCATCACGCTTCCGCTCTCCGCGCGCGGCGCCGTCGCCGGCTCGCTCATGGTGTTCATTCCGGCTGTCGGCGAATTCGTGATCCCCGACGTGCTCGGAGGGCCGCAGACGCTGATGATCGGACGCACGCTCTGGAGCGAGTTCTTCACCAACCGCGACTGGCCGATGGCGAGCGCCGTGGCGATTCTGTTGCTCGCCCTGCTCATCCTCCCGCTCGTCGTCGTCGAGCGCTTGCGCGCCGAGGGAGAAGGCTGAGATGGGCGCGCTTTTCCGCTCGCTCGTCCTCTTCGCCGGATTCGTTTTTCTCTACGGACCGATCGCCGTCCTCGTCGTCATGAGCTTCAACGCCTCCAGGCTCGTGACGGTTTGGGGCGGCTTCTCGACGAAGTGGTACGCCTCGCTGTTGGAAGACCAGGCGACGCGCCATGCGACGCTAATCAGCTTGGAAGCCGCGGCGCTTTCTTCGACGCTCGCGACTCTGCTTGGCCTCTGTGCGGCGGTCGCGCTCGCGCGCTTCGGCGCCTTTCGCACGCGCACGCTGTTCTTCGGCGCCGTGCACGCGCCCCTCGCGCTGCCCGAAGTCGTGCTGGGCCTGGCGCTGCTCAGCGCTTTCGTGTCCTTCGGCCTGGAGCGGGGCTTCGTCACGCTCGTCATCGGCCATGCGACCTTGACGATGTGCTTTGCGACGGTCGGGCTGCTCGCGGCGCTGCGCAGCTGCGATCCGGCGCAGGAGGAGGCGGCGATGGACCTCGGCGCGACGCCGCTGCAGGCCTTCGTTCTCGTGACGCTGCCGTCGATTGCGCCTGCGCTCGCGAGCGCCTTCCTGCTCTCTTTCGCGCTGTCGCTCGACGATCTCGTCATCGCGAGCTTCACGACAGGCCCCGGCGCGACGACCCTGCCGATGCGCATTTATTCGCAGGTGCGCCTGGGCGTTTCACCGCAGATCAACGCGATCTCGTCGCTTCTGCTCGCCGTGGTGGGCGTAGCGCTCGCGCTGTCGGCGCTGGCCATGCGCAGGAAGCGGGCATGACGCGCTATTTCCGAGGCGACGACTCCGCTTTCGCCGCGCTCAAATAGCCGTCGATCGCTTTCGCCGTATCGATCATGGGCTGCTGGCTGACGGCGATGAAGCCGGCGGTCGGGCGGTCCAGATCTTGAATGAGCAGGATCACGCCTGCGACGAGCGTCGCCATGACATAGGCGGGCGGACGCCAGCTCAGCTTGCCGGGCGCGCCGGAATAGCCCGTGAAGACGAAGGCGACTGCCGCAACCCCGTAAAGCGCGAGGAAGACGATATTCGGCACGCGGTTCGCGAGAATCGTCAGGCGCTTCTGCTGGTCGTCGAAAGTCTCGTTGAGCGTCTGGATGAACAGGCCGGTCGGAACCATCGCGTTGTCCTTGACGGCGAGCGACCGCGCCTCGCGCCATAACGCCTCCTGAATCTCGCTCGAACGCCGAAGCGCTGCTGGCGCGCCCTCTCCCTGGACGACCTCGAGTCTAATTTGAACGTAGTCCCGGAGCAGCGCGAGGCTCGCGTCTCTCTGCGGCGCGGGCAGCAGCCGCGCGCGCAGCGCCGTCGTGCCGATCGCATTGGCCTCAGCGAGGAGCGCCTCGCGCCTCGCCTCGAATCGGTTCAGCGCCATGGAGAAAGTGAAGCTGATCATCAGCGCCAGGAGACCGAGAACCGCGGCCTCGAGCGTGGAAATGTTCGAGTCCTTGCTCTCGCGGGCGCCAAAGGCGCGGCCGAGCTCTATGGCCAGCAGGAAGACGATCGCGCTGGCCAGAAATATCGTCTCCAGCGAATAGCCGGAAAGATCCATCCGTTGGCTCCCGCACGGGCTAGAACTGCTCGGCCTCGAGCGCCATCATCGTGTCGGCCCCCGTGGTTATGCGCGCAAGGCGCAGGCCCGTCTGAGGCAGCATGCGCTCCATGTAGAATCGCCCGGTGACGAGCTTCGCCCGCATGGCGGCCTCCTGATCCGGCTCCCGCTTCATCTTGACGAGCGCGGCCTTGGCGATTCGCCCCCAGACATATCCCAAGGCCACGGCGCCGAAGAGGTGCATGTAGTCGTAAGACGCCGCGCCGGCGTTGTCGGGCTTTGCAAGCGCGTGCTGCATGAGCCACATCGTCGCCTTCTGCAGGTCGTCGAGCGCCGCCTTCAACGGCTTGACATAAGGCGCCAGGCTCTCGTCAGACGAAGCGGACTCGATGAAGCCGCCGATCTCCTTGAAATAGGCCATTACGGCGCGTCCGCCGTCGCGCGGCAGCTTGCGGCCCACGAGGTCGAGCGCCTGCACGCCGTTCGCGCCCTCATAGATCATGGTGATGCGGGCGTCGCGCACGAACTGCTCCATGCCGCCCTCGGCGATATAGCCATAACCGCCGAACACCTGCTGCGCCACGACGGCGTTCTGGAATCCCGTGTCGGTGAGAACGCCCTTCAGCACCGGCGTCAGCAGGCCGAGCCTGTCTTCCGCCGCCTGCCGCCGAGCCGGATCCTGCGCGCGGTGCGCGACGTCGCTGTCGAGCGCGGCGCCGAGCGCCAGGCCGCGCGCCGCTTCGTTGAAGGCTTTGATCTCAAGCAGCATGCGCCGCACGTCGGGATGCACCAGCAGCGGATCGGCCGGCCCGCCCGGATTCTTGGCGCCGGATAGCGCCCGCCCCTGCAGCCGCTCGCGCGCATATTGCGCGGCGTTTTGGTAGGCGACCTCCGACAGGGCGAGTCCCTGCACGGCGACGCCGAGGCGCGCCTCGTTCATCATGACGAACATGGCGTTGAGGCCGCGATTCGGCTCGCCGACCAGATAGCCGCGCGCGTTCTCGTAATCCATGACGCAAGTGGAGTTGGCGTGGATGCCCATCTTGCGCTCGATGGCGCCGCAGGCGACGCCGTTGCGCGCTCCGAGCGTTCCGTCCGGCCCCACGTCGAACTTGGGCACGATGAAGAGCGAGATGCCCTTGACGCCCTCCGGCGCGCCCTGGATGCGGGCCAGCACCAGATGGATGATGTTCTCGGAGAGGTCGTGCTCGCCCGAGGAGATGAAGATCTTCTGCCCTGTGATCGCATAGGCGCCGTCAGGAAGCGGCGCCGCTTTGGTCTTGAGAAGCCCGAGATCCGTGCCGCATTGCGGCTCGGTCAGATTCATGGTCCCCGTCCAGTCGCCGGCGACGAGCTTCGGCAGATAGACGCGCTTTTGCTGCTCGCTGCCGTAGCGCAGCAGCGCGGCCATCGCCGCCTGCGTGAGCCCGCTATACATCGCGAGCGACATATTGGCGGAGGAGGCGAATTCATTGTTGATGACCGTCAGCGTATAGGGAAGCCCCTGCCCGCCATATTCGGGAGGGACCGACAGCCCGATCCAGCCGCCGTCCGCGAGAGCGCGATAGGCGGCTTTGAAGCCCTTCGGAGTCTTCACGGTCGCGTCGGGACTGCGCACGCATCCCTCCGCGTCGCCGCTCTTGTTCAGCGGCTGCCCGACCTCCTCGCTGAGCTTCGCCGATTCGCGCAGCAGCAGCTCCAGCGTCTCGCCGGTCACGTCGCCAAATCCAGGTAGTTGTGCATATTCTTTGAAATTCAGCACTTCTTCGAGCAGAAAGATCGCGTTGCCGACCGGCGCTTTATAGAATGCCATCGTGAACCCCTGCAGCTGAGCTCAGTTGTATGTGAAGACCTCTATCGACCGTCCCGCGACCTTCGCGTTCGCCGTTCGAGGTCCTGGCGAATCCCACAATAGTTCGCGTTGACGCGAGCGCAACAGTTTGTGGGCGGACCACGGGGCGAGCTCAGTCCCTCGCGCGTCTTTTTTGTTGGCCTCCGGCGCATTGAACTAAAAAACGCTCAGGGAGTGATTCGCAGGCGGCCGGGTCGACCCCGGCGGAAGGAGCGGGCTCAGGAATTAACGCGGTTAACGTCTTCTTTACTGTGACTAGTGAAAAGTTTCCGGGCAGCGGTCGTCGGTCGCCGTGAATTCCACGCGATCTCAGCCGCTCCAGCGTCCGTGCGAGTGAGTTCAAAGAAATCGCCCGCAACAGGCCGAATGCGCTGGATGTCCTCATGACCAAGCCGCTTTCCCGCCGCTTCAAGGTTTCGGCCCGCGACGCCCAACGGCCGCGGCTGGAGACCGCGCGGCGATTCGGGCGAAGCCTTGCGGAAGAGAACGAGGACGACGCGCGCGAATTCGACGAAGACCGGGAGGAAGACGACGCTTCCGCGGAGAGTCCGCTCGAGGCCGTGACGCGGCGTCTGAAGCGCGCGAGCCCTCGATTCGCTTCCCAAGACGATTGGCGCGAACAGCCGCTCGAAGGCGCGCGCGATCGCGGCCCCGGGCGCGAGCCGCCACAGCTGGCGCGCGCGCCGGACGAGCCGATCGTCGACGTCGATGAGATCGCGGAGACGGCCGCCGCCATGGTCGCGCACCGGGTGGCGGAGAGCGAACGCCATACAGCCAAAGCCTTGAACAGCCTCGCCCAGATGATCGAGAGCGGGCGCCGACGCGAGGACGAGCAGGAGCGCCTCGAGGAGACTGTGGCTGCGATCGCACGCCGCGCCGAAGCCAACGAGCGCAAGACCGCGCGGGCGCTCGAAAGCATCGCGGAAATCATCGAAAATGGCGGCAGGGGCGTCGACGACGAAGAGATCGGCGCGTCTTCCGAGACCTTTGGGCGAACCGAGTCGCGGCGCGCCAGGCCGAGGGACGCGGACGAGCCGCGGCCGATCAGAAGCGCGCTCGCACGAAACGAGTCACGCGCCGATCGGCCGTCGAGAGATGACCGGGCCAACGGCTTTGCGCAGGCGCTGAGCGGACTCGACCAGCGCCTTGCCGAGATTTCCGCGCGCCTCGAAGAGGACGCTCGCACCAGATCCAGCGCGTCTTCTCCGGTTGGGGCGCGTGCGCCGCACCCCAAGCGCGCGCTTGCCGACGCCATCGCGGACATCACGCGGCGCCAGCAAACGCTCGACGAGGAGTCGCGCGGGCCGCGCCACAGCTTTGCGTCTCGCGACGACGACGCGCGGCGGTTGCGGTTGCGCCAAAGCGATGACAGGCGCGCGTCGAGCGCGAACTCACACAGTTTCGAGGCGCGCGCCGCACGGGAGTCGGAGGAGCGCGAAGCCCACGCCGCCGCGGTCGCTGGACATCTCGACAGCCTTCGGCGGCGAATCGAAGAGCTCGCGAGCGTCGGCCAGCCCGAGCTCACGAGACGCATCGACGATCTGCGCGGCGCGCTCGAGACGCAGGCGCGTCAGCTGGAGAGCTTGCGAAGCGACCTCGCGCACCGACCGGACCAGCAGCTCGCAGTTCTGCGCCAGATCGAGTCGCTGCGGCGCGATACCGACGAGCTCGCGCGCGCCCAGCATGATGCGCTCTCACGACGCATCGAGGACCTGCGCGCAAGCCACGACGAGCTCGCGCGCCACATCGAGAGCCGGCACGGCGACGCCTTGCAGCGTCCGGAGCAGCACTTCCTGCTCATGCGCGAGATCGAGGCGCTGCATAGGCGGGTCGCGGAGGCCGCGGACGCCGAGTCCCCACGCGTCGCCGAGCGCTTCGGAGAGCTCAGCGACGCCGTGGTCACGCTCTCGCAACAGCTCGCCGAGCTGAGGGGCGAGGCGAGCCAGAACGCGCGTCAGCAGAGCCTGATGCTGCGACAGATGGACGGGCTGAGGCACGAAGTCCTCGATCTCTCGCGCCTCATGAACGACATTGCGCCGAGGGCCTCGGTCGCGGCGGTCGAGGAGGCCCTGCGCGATCTCGTCGCCCGCATCGACGCCCAGCGCGGTCGCGGCGTCGCCGAGCACGCCCTGGCGCCGGCGGAACGCGTCGCCTATGAGCTGCGCACGGCGCTCAAAGAGCTCGATCCGGCGCCGATGTTGCGCCACCTCGACGCCGATGTCGCGGCGATCCTGCGTCGTCTCGACGAGGTCAAGACCGAGGGCGGCGCCGACGCCGCGGCTCTCGCGGAGCTCGCGCGGCAGACCGCGGAGATCAAGGACGGGCTGCGGCATCTCGCGTCGCGTCCGTTCCCCGTCGAGAAGCTCGAGACGCGGCTTGTCGACCTGACGCAACGCGTCGAGAAGCTGTCACTGAGCGCCGCCTCGGCGTCCGCCTCGGCGGACATCGGCGACGTCGTGAGATCGATTCGCTCCATCGTCGCGACGGAGACGAGCAACGGCTTCGACGCTTTCAACCAGCGCCTCGAGCGCCTGACCGAAAAGCTCGACGGCGCCTTGTCGCTCAGCGGCGCGCAACGCTTCGACGAGCTTTCGGCGCGCATCGACGAGATGCACAGATCGCTCGCGCAGCGTATCGATCAAGGCGTCGGCGCGCACAGACCGACGACGACCGCGGGGCTCGAGAGCACGCTGGCGAAGCTCGCCAGGAAGATCGACGGCGCGCTCGACACGAAGACGAGCCATCCGGCCTTCGAAGAGCTCGGGCGCAAGATCGATCGGCTCGAAGGCCGCATCGGCGAGCCGGGCGCGGCTGAGGGATTCGCCCGGATCGAGCGCCTGCTTGCGCAACCCGTCAATGAAGATCGGTTCGCGCGGATCGCCCGGCGGCTTGAGGACGCCGCGCAGACGCTGCAATCGAAAGCCGAGCTTGGCGCGCCCACCCGGAGCGGCGCGGACCTGCGGCGCTTCGAGGATCTGACGCACCGGCTGGGCGAGCGCATCGACGCGGCCCTGGCGCCTGGCGCCGCTCGGCAGGCGTTCGAGCCGGTCGCGCGTCAGGTCCAGGGCTTGTCGGAGAAGCTCGACGCGCTCGCCGCGACTGCAAACCGAGCCGAACTCGACAGCCTCAACCACCAGGTCGGTCATATGGGCCATCTGGTCGGGATGCTGATGGAACGACTCGAGCAAGGCGGAGCCCGCGCCGAGCTCGACAGTCTCGTTCACCAGGTCGGCCATCAAGGACATCAGCTCGGGCTTCTGTTGCAGAAGCTCGACGAGTCCGTCGCGAGTGGAAACAAAGGCGGGGTCGACGAGCTCACGCATCAGATCGGCCACCTCGGCCATCTGGTCGGAATGGTTCTGGGGAAGCTCGAGAGCGGGCTTGCGGGCGCAAACCAGCCTGCGCTCGAGCAGCTTGGTCGACAGGTGGCGCAGCTTGCCGCAAGGCTCGAGCAGCTCGGGCCTTGGTCCGAGCGCGTCGAGAACCTGCTCTCGCAACCCTCCGACCTTCGGCGCTTCACGGATATCGCGCAGCGTCTCGAGGAGACCGGGCGCTCGCTGTCCGAGCGGCTGAACCGGCATGGCGTCGGCGCCGATCTCGGCGCTGTAGAAGACATCGTGCGACGGCTCGGCGAACGCATCGACCAGGCGCTCGCGCCGGGCGCCCGCTCCCAGGAGCTGGCGCAGGTCGAGCAGCAGATCGCCGCGCTTTCGGCGAAGATCGACCAGATCGCGCCGCTGGCGCGACGCGTCGAAGAGCTCGCCGCGCGAACGGCGCCGCAAGCGCAAATCGAGCAGCTCGGCGACCGCATCAACTTCATGCAGGACGCGCTCGCCGCGCGCATCGCCGAGGGCGGGCGCGCCCAGGCCGCCGAGCTCGTCGAGGGGCTGGCGCGCAGAATCGACGGCGCGCTCGCGCCGGGAGCTAACGCACAAGCCTTCGCTGCGCTCGAAGAACAGATCAAGGCGCTGTCCGCTCGGCTGGATCAAAGCGCGGGCGCGGGACCGGCGTCTGCCGGCGTCGAAGGCCGGATCGGCGAGCTCCTCCAGCGGTTCGACCAGGCCCGCGACGACATGGCGGGCGCGGCGGAAGCCGCCTTGCGCGAGGCGACGCTCGAAGTGGTTCGCGAGGCGAACGCCGCCGCCGGCAAGCTCAATCCCGCCGTCCAGCAGGAGCTCGAAGAGCTCCGCCGCACGCAGGACGCCAGCGGCGCGCGCACGCATGAGACCCTCTCCGTCGTTCACGAGACGCTTGAGCGGGTCGTCGACAGGCTCGCAGCCTTCGAGGAAGAGCTTACCGAGCTGCGCATCGAGCCGCCGGCGCCGGCGCGCGCCCCCGAGCCCGTTGTCGAAACGCACCGCGCGGTCCCGCCGGCGCGCGGGCCGCGTGCGCAGGAGGCGCCGCCCCAGCCCAAGCCGCGCGCTGAACCTGATTTCCCCGCCGCGCCGCGCGCCGGCCGGGGACGAAAGGTGGAGGACTTCGACCTCGACGAGCTCGACGCGGAGCGGTCGACAGTGTCGGCGGCGGCGCGCGCCGAAGCGGCGCCGACGGACTTCATCGCCGCGGCTCGTCGCGCCGCGCAGAAAGCGGCCGCCGAAGCCGACGCCGCGCAGGCGGACCTCGAACAGCGGCGCAACGCCGCGCGCGCGGCGGCTCTGGCGGCGGCGAACAAGAGCGGCGGGGCGGCTGCAGAGTCAGGCGGCGGTTCGAGCAAGCTCCCGATGCTGCTGGCGCTCGCAACGCTGCTCCTCGTTGGCGCCGGCGGCTTTTACGGCGCCTCGCGTTTCGGGCTGCTGCCCGGCGGCGAGACGGCTCCGACGCAGAACGACGTCGCGGCCCTCAATCAGAAGAAGCCTTCGGCGCACGCTGACGTGGACCAGCCGGCGAAGCCTGCGGCTCCTCAGACCGCCGCCCCGCTGCCAGCTCCGGCTCAGCCCGCGGCGCCGCAGACAGTCGGCCCCAGCGGGGCGATGGCGCCCGCAGCCAAGGTCGGGCTCGGCGCCCTGCCGACGGACAACACCCCGATCGGGACGATCAACAAGCCCGCAGGCGCGACTGCTGAGGAGTCTTCGGCGATCCTGCAGGCGGCGACGCGCGGCGACGCCGCCGCGCAATACGAATATGCGGCGCGTCTCGCCGAGGGCCGCGGCGTCCCCCGCGACGCGAAAGCCGCCGCGCTCTGGTTCGAAAAAGCCGCGGGGCAGGGGCTCGCGCCCGCGCAATATCGGCTGGGCTCGATCTACGAGAAGGGAGTCGGCGTCGATCGCGACTATGGGAAGGCGCGCAGCTGGTATCAGCAGGCGGCTGACGCCGGCAACGCGCGCGCCATGCACAATCTGGCCGTGCTGTTTGCGGAAGGCAACGACGGCAAGGCGGACTATGGCACGGCTTCGGACTGGTTCCGCAAGGCGGCGGAGCTCGGCGTGCGCGACAGCCAGTTCAACCTGGCGATCCTCTATGCGCGAGGGCTTGGCGTCGGCCAGAGCCTCGTGCAATCCTATATGTGGTTCGCCGTCGCCGCCGCGCAGGGCGATCAGGACGCAACGCGCAAGCGCGACGACGTCGGCGCGCGGCTCGACTCCAAGGAGCTCGCCAAGGCGAAGGAGCTCGTCGAGAATTTCAAGCCCCGCCCGCTCAAGCGCGAGGCCAACGAGCCGCCGGCGCCCAAGGGCGGCTGGGAGGCCCTGAAGGCCCAGACCTTCAAGCCGGACACGAAGCCGTTCTTCGCGCCGTCCGCCAAGCCGAAGGCGTGAGACCGGTAATGCTTACTGGTTCTTCGGCGTGATGAGGCTGTGGACGCGGCCCTGGCTGCGCCCGGCGGACGCCGCCTGCAAGCCTGCCTGGCCTGTCGAGATGTCGTAGACGAGACGGTCGCCCTTGGTGACGGTCTCGCCCTGCGTCAGCGTCACATTGCCGATGAGATAGACCTTCTGCTCGGCGCGGTCGTATTTGCCCGCGTCGCCGGTCGCTGTCTGATCCTTCGAGACGAGGGTGATCGGGCCCTCGGCGTCGATGTGTTTTACCTTTTCCGAAGACCGCCCCTCGCCGCCCTTCGGCTTATTGTCGAGGAAGATCGTCATGCGCGAGGCCTTCAGGGTCGAAGGACCATTGACGACGATGACGCTGCCCGAATAGACGGCCTTCTGCTCGCGGTCGAAATAATCGACCTTGTCGGAATCGATGCTGAGCGGGTCGCTGGCGCTCGCGCCGGGAAGAACGCCGGCGCCAGACTTCGCCTGCGCCGCGCCGCCGAGCGCCAGGATCAGCGCCAGTGCGGCGAAGGAGGCCGCGCCCCGTTGAGCCTTCGGTTCACTCGCGCGCGTCAACCGCGGCCTTCCCGGCATCGTCTTCCTCCCCCTCGATCAGCGTATGCACGCGGCCGGCAAAGCTCATGCGACGCTCGCCCTGCGAAAATTCGGCGGAGTCAGCGGTGATCGTGACCTTTTCGAGCTTCAGCGTCGCCGACCGGTCGGACGAGAGCGCACCCGCCTTGAAGTCCATCACCGCGCGCGACATCGTCAGGTCGAAGCTCTTCGCGTCGAAGATGCGCACGGACTGGGCAAGATCCGCGCGATCGGTCTTGGCGTTGTAAAGCGCGCCGCCGGCCGTGAGCATGACGGAGTCGGTCGCTCCCGTCTCAACGCGCACATCGACTCCCTCGAGCTCGAAAACATCCGGCGTCGAGAGGTCCTGGACGCCGGTCCGGGCGTGCAGCTCATAGGGTCGACCGTCCTGGCGATATCCCACGAGCTTCGGCGAATCGATCGTGATGCGGGTGCCCTTGAGCCCGATATGCGCAAAGCGCAGATCGACCGGGAGCAGGGTCAGCGCGTGAACAGCGACCAAGACCGCCAATCCGACGACCACGAAGACGACGCCCCAGACGAGGCCGCGACGCAGCCGCACGACGCGCGCTGAATGGCGCTTCGCCGCCGGCAGCGCCTCGACCCTCGGCGCGCCGAGCGATTCAAGTCGATCTCGTGAACTTCGCGATATTTCAGTCAACTGCCGTCGTTCCTGCCGACCCGCCAGCGCCGAGAATTCAGACTCGCGCAGTAGTCGCCGCCGATGGCGTTTTCGGGGCGGCGTCAGCTGTGGGCGAAAATATCCATTTCCGCCCAGCCCTCCAAGTCGAGCTTTGCGCGCGCGGGAAGGAACTCGAAACACGCTCCGGCGAGCGCATCGCGCCCCTCGCGCGCGAGCATCGCATCGAGCCTGCGCTTGAGCTCATGCAGATGCAGGACGTCCGACGCCGCATAGGCTTGTTGCGCGTCGCTCAGCGTCTCAGCGCCCCAATCCGAGGACTGCTGCTGCTTGGAGATCTCGACGCCGAGCAGCTCCTTGACGAGATCCTTGAGCCCGTGGCGGTCCGTATAGGTGCGCGCGATCTTCGAGGCGATCTTCGTGCAGTAGACAGGGCCCGGAACGAAGCCGAAGGTCGCCGCGAGCACCGCCAAATCGAAGCGCGCGAAATGGAAGAGCTTGAGCGTTTCGGGATCGGCGAGCAGCCGCTCGAGATTTGGCGCGCTCGACTGGCCGCGGGCGATCTGCACGAGCTCGGCGTCGCCGTCGCCGCGCGATAGCTGCACGAGGCAGAGCCGGTCGCGCTGGGGGTTGAGACCGAGCGTTTCGGTGTCGATCGCGACGATGGGACCCAAGTCGGCGCTCGCGGGAAGGTCGCCCTTGTGCAGTCTGACGGTCATTTGGTGTCGGCGCCCTCTCTGAAGCTGCCAAGATGAAAATTTTCTATAGACGACCGGCAGGATCCGGTCATCCGCCGAATTGCAGCGGCCCCACCGCCCAGGCGAGCCAGAAGCCCAGCGCGATGTGAGGCCCGAAAGGCATCGGCGCGCCAGCCTTTGCGGAGCCGCCCGACCGCAGCAAGATCAGCGCCGAGACGAGGCCGGAGCCGGCTGCGACGAGGAGGCAGCCCGGCAGCGCCTGATAGCCGAGCCACAGTCCCGCGAGGCCGAAGAGCCGCGCATCTCCCTGCCCGAGGCCTTCGACGCCGCGCAGGCGGCGGAAGGCCTCGCCCGCAAGCCACAGCGTCGCGAAGCCGGCGAACCCGGAGAGCGCCCGCTCGGGCAGGATCGCCGGATCGAGCGCGAGAGCAGTCGCGAAGCCGGCGACGAGGAGCAACAGTACCGGACCGTCGGGAATGAGGAAATAGCGCAGGTCGAACAGCGCGATGACGGCGAGCGCGCAAAAGAGCGCGAGGCTCGGCGCCATCAGCCACGAGGGGGACGGCGGCTCCGCAGACAGGTAGCCCAGGCCAAGCAGACCGAGCCAGAGAACATGGGCGTGAGCCCGCGCTCCGCGTCGAGCGAGCAGGATGCGTCGAGCGTCCGCGAGCAGGGCAGGGCAGCGACGTCGGGCCGCCAGAAGTGAACGCGCGAAGGGAAAGATGCGACGGCTCCGTCTTGGCCTTGGACTTCGACATGATAGACGCGGCCTATTAGACCACGGAATGCGGCTATTGATCCCCTTATGGTTTTGCGGCACTTTGATCCTAACTGGGCCAAAAGGCGGAGCAGCGCAACCGCCGCCGCCAAGGGGAAGAAATGTCAGGAGCCGCCGTCGCCTTCGACGCCGCCAGGGCGCAGGAGATCATTGACGCTCATCTGGGCCTCGAAGGGCCTGCGATGCCTATACTCCACGCCATCCAGGATGAGTTCGGCTGCGTGCCTGAGGCGGTCGTGCCGCAGATCGCCGAGGCGCTCAATGTTTCGCGCGCCGAAATGCATGGCGTGGTGACTTTCTATCATGACTTCCGCCGTGAGCCGGCGGGACGCCACGTGCTGAAGCTCTGCCGGGCCGAGTCATGCCAGTCCATGGGGTCCGAGCGCCTCCACCAAGAATTCCTCGCCCGTCACAAGCTCGACTGGCATCACACGAGCCCTGACGGCGCGCTCACGGTCGAGGCCGTTTACTGTCTCGGGCTTTGCGCCCACAGCCCCTCCGCGCTCTTCGACGGCGAACCCATCGGCTGCGTGGATTCCCAGAGGCTCGACGAGATCGTCTCGGAGGCGCAGCGCACATGACGCGGGTCTTCGTCCCCCTCGACATGGCCGCCAAGGCCTTGGGCGCCGATCGGGTCGTCGCCGCCATCGCCAGGGAGGCCGCCGCGCGCGGCGCCGATGTGGAGATTGTCCGAAACGGCTCGCGGGGGCTGCTGTGGCTCGAGCCCTTGGTCGAGGTCGAGACGCCTGACGGACGCACGGCCTACGGCAATGTCAAGGCCGCCGACGTCGCCTCGCTGTTCGACGCGGATTTCCTTTCCGGCGCAAAGCATTCGCTGTCTGTCGGCAAGGTCGAGGATCACCCTTATTGGAAGCGGCAGAACCGCATCACCTTCAAGCGCTGCGGAATCATCGATCCGCTTTCGCTCGCCGAATATGAGGCGCTAGGCGGCGGCAAGGGCCTCGCCCGCGCCTTTTCCCTATCCCCTGCCGATTGCGTGGCCGAGGTTGCGAAATCCGGCCTGCGGGGCCGCGGCGGCGCGGGCTTCCCGACAGGAATCAAGTGGAAGACCGTCGCCGACACGCCCGCCGACCGGCGCTATGTCGTCGTCAACGCCGACGAGGGCGACAGCGGCACCTTCGCCGACCGCATGATCATGGAGGGCGATCCTTTCGCGCTCATCGAGGGCATGACGATCTGCGGCTACGCCGTCGGGGCTTCGAAGGGCTATGTCTATTTGCGCTCGGAGTATCCGCAGACGGCGCAGGTCTTCGGCAAAGCGATCGAGGTTTTGCGCGCCGCCGGCTGGCTCGGCAAGAATGTGCGCGGCTCGGATTTCGCCTTCGACGTCGAGCTGCGCATCGGGGCCGGCGCCTATGTCTGCGGCGAGGAGACCTCGCTGCTGGAGAGCCTCGAGGGCAAGCGCGGCATCGTGCGCGCGAAGCCTCCGTTCCCGGCCATCGCGGGCCTGTTCGACAAGCCGACCGTCGTCAACAACGTGCTGTCGATCGCCACGATCCCGATGATCTTCGAATATGGCGCGCAGCATTACGCTGACTGCGGCGTCGGACGCTCGCGCGGCACCATGCCGCTGCAGATCGCCGGCAACGTCAAATATGGCGGTCTCTGCGAGGTCGACTTCGGTCTGACGCTCGGCGAGATCGTCAACGACATCGGAGGCGGCGCGAAGACGGGCCGCCCAGTGCGCGCGGTGCAGTGCGGCGGGCCGCTCGGCGCCTATGTGCCGGTCAAAGACTTCGACATGATTTTCGATTACGAAGCCTTCACGAAGCGTGACGCGCTGATCGGCCACGGCGGCCTCGTCGTGTTCGACGACACCGTCGACATGCTGCAGATGGCGCGCTTCGGCATGGAATTTTGCGCCATTGAGAGCTGCGGCAAATGCACGCCTTGCCGCATCGGCTCGACCCGCGGCGTCGAGACGATCGACAAGATCGGGGCGGGGCAGAACGTTGACGCGAACATCGCTTTGCTCGAGGATCTTTGCCAGACCATGAAATGGGGCTCGCTCTGCGCGCTCGGCGGCTTCGCGCCCTATCCGGTGCTGAGCGCGCTTCGACATTTCCCGGAAGACTTCCGCCACAGATCCCTGCCAGCCGCGGCTGAGTGAGGAGCAAAGCCATGAGCATCGTCAAAGAAATCGACTACGGAACGCCGCTGTCCCTGTCTCAAAATATGGTGACGCTGACGATCGACGGGGAGAGCGTCACCGTGCCTGAGGGCACGTCGATCATGCGCGCCGCGATGGAGATCGGAACCGAGATCCCGAAGCTCTGCGCGACCGACAGCATCAAGGCTTTCGGCTCGTGCCGCCTCTGCCTCGTCGAGATCGAGGGACGCGGCGGCACGCCGGCCTCCTGCACGACGCCCGTTGCGGCCGGCATCAAGGTGCATACCCAAACGCCGCGGCTGAAGGCGCTTCGCCGCGGCGTCATGGAGCTGTATATCTCCGACCATCCGCTCGACTGCCTGACCTGCGCCGCCAACGGCGACTGCGAACTTCAGGATATGGCGGGCGCGGTCGGCCTGCGCGACGTGCGCTATGGCTATGACGGCGCCAATCACGTCTTCGCGCGCAATGACGGCGCGGCCAATTTCAACTGGCTGCCGAAGGACGAGTCGAACCCCTACTTCACCTATGATCCCGCGAAATGCATCGTCTGCAACCGCTGCGTCCGCGCCTGCGAGGAGGTGCAGGGCACCTTCGCGCTGACGATCTCCGGCCGCGGCTTTGGCAGCCGCGTGTCGCCCGGCATGTCGGAAGCCTTCATGGAGTCGGAATGCGTCTCCTGCGGCGCCTGCGTGCAGGCCTGTCCGACGGCGACTCTGACCGAGACCTCGATCATCGCCATCGGCCAGCCGGAGCATTCCGCGGTCACGACCTGCGGCTATTGCGGCGTCGGATGCACCTTCAAGGCCGAGATGCGCGGCGAGGAAATCGTCCGCATGGTCCCCTGGAAGGACGGCAAGGCCAATCATGGCCACAGCTGCATCAAGGGTCGCTTCGCCTATGGCTATGCGCATCACAAGGACCGCATCCTCGAGCCGATGATCCGCGAGTCGATAAACGAGCCGTGGCGCGTCGTCTCCTGGGAGGAGGCGATCGGCTTCACGGCCCGGCGGTTCAGGGAGATCCAGGCCAAATACGGCAAGAACTCCGTCGGCGTCATCACCTCCTCGCGCTGCACCAATGAGGAGAGCTATCTCGTGCAGAAGCTCGCGCGCGCGGGCTTCCGCAACAACAACACCGACACCTGCGCGCGCGTCTGCCATTCGCCGACCGGCTACGGGCTCAACCAGGCCTTCGGCACCTCGGCGGGCACGCAGGACTTCGACTCGGTCGACGACTCCGACGTCATCGTCGTCATCGGCGCCAATCCGACCGACGCGCATCCCGTTTTCGGCTCGCGCATGAAGAAGCGGCTGCGCGAGGGCGCGAAGCTGATCGTCATCGACCCGCGCCGCATCGACCTCGTGCGCTCGCCGCACATCAAGGCCGACTATCACCTGGCGCTGCAGCCCGGGACCAACGTCGCCGTCGTCACCGCCCTGGCGCATGTGATCGCGACCGAGGGGCTCGTCGACGAGGACTTCGTGCGCGCGCGCTGCGACTGGGACGAATATCAGGACTGGAAGGCCTTCGTTTCCGAGGAGCGCCACAGCCCCGAGGCGGTCGAAAAGCTCACCGGAGTCCCCGCCGCCGACCTGCGCGCCGCGGCGCGTCTCTACGCCACGGGCGGCGACGCCGCAATCTACTATGGTCTCGGCGTCACCGAGCACAGCCAGGGCTCGACGACGGTCATGGGCATCGCCAATCTCGCCATGGCGACCGGCAATCTCGGGCGTCGCGGCGTGGGGGTGAACCCGCTGCGCGGCCAGAACAATGTCCAGGGATCCTGCGACATGGGCTCCTTCCCGCACGAGCTGCCGGGCTATCGCCACATCTCCAACGAGGCGGTGCGCAAGGAGTTCGAGGCCGAATGGGGCGTCGAGCTCGATCCGGAACCAGGCCTCCGCATCCCCAATATGTTCGACGCGGCGGTCGATGGGACCTTCAAGGGCCTCTATGTCCAGGGCGAGGACATTCTGCAGTCCGACCCCGACACCAAGCACGTCTCTGCCGGCCTCGCGGCCATGGAGCTCGTCGTGGTGCAGGACCTCTATCTCGTCGAGACGGCGAATTACGCGCATGTGTTCCTGCCCGGCGCCACCTTCCTGGAGAAGGACGGCACGTTCACCAACGCCGAGCGGCGCATCCAGCGCGTGCGCAAGGTCATGAGTCCGAAGAACGGCTATGGCGACTGGGAGATCACCCAGATGATCGCCAAGGCCATGGGCCTGAGCTGGAGCTATGCGCACCCAAGCGAGATCATGGACGAGATCGCGCGGCTCACGCCAAGCTTCGCGGGCGTGTCGTTCAAGCATCTCGACGAGGCGGGCTCGGTGCAGTGGCCTTGCAACGAAGCGCATCCGGACGGCGTGCCGATCATGCACATCGGCAGCTTCGCACGCGGCAAGGGCAAGTTCGTCATCACGGAATATGTGCCGACGAGCGAGAAGACCGGGCCGCGCTTCCCGCTGCTGCTGACGACCGGGCGGATCCTGTCCCAGTATAACGTCGGGGCGCAGACGCGCCGGACCGAGAACAGCAGCTGGCATCCAGAGGACGTGCTGGAGATCCACCCGCACGACGCCGAGCTGCGCGGGATCAAGGACGGCGACTGGGTGCGCGTGCAAAGCCGCGTGGGCGAGGCCTCGATGCATGCCCTCGTCACCGAGCGCGTCGCGCCCGGCGTCGTCTACACGACCTTCCACCACCCCAAGACTCAGGCGAACGTCATCACGACCGACAATTCGGACTGGGCGACCAATTGTCCCGAATATAAGGTCACGGCGGTGCAGGTGACGCCGACGAACGGGCCTTCCGAGTGGCAGAACCAGTATCAGGAGCTTTCGGACGCGAGCCGGCGCATCGCCAACGCCGTGCCGGCGGAATGACGCCGCTATTGCCGACGCCGAGCGTCAAGGTTCCCTGTCTCGCCCGCCGCAACGACAACGTAGCGGCGGGCGCGCGCATCATACCCGAGGAAACGCCGATCGCTTTCACCTATGGCGGAACCACGCATGCGGTGATGATGGCGACGCCTGCGGATCTCGAGGACTTCGCGATCGGCTTCGCGCTGACTGAGGGGCTGATCCAGGCTGACGCAGCGGCTCTCGATGTCGAGGTCGTCGAGAGCGAGCTCGGGATCGAATTGCGCAGCTGGCTGCCGGGCGAAGGCCAGCAGCGTTACGCCGAACGGCGCCGCTCGATGGCCGGGCCGACGGGGTGCGGACTCTGTGGCGTGGAGAGCCTGGAGCAGGCGACGCGGGAGCCGCCGAAGGTGAAAAGCGATCTGCGGGTGAATGCGCAGGCGCTGGTCGCCGCGATGGAGCGGCTGCCTTCCTTGCAAGTGATCAATCGGGAGACGCGCGCCGTGCATGGAGCGGCGTTTTGGCGGCCTTCAACCGGCGCGATGATCCTGCGGGAGGACGTGGGTCGCCACAATGCGCTGGACAAGCTCGCCGGCGCGCTCGTGCGGCAAGGCCTCGGGGGGGCAGGCGGTGTGGTGCTCATGACGAGCCGCGTTTCCGTGGAGCTCGTGCAGAAGGCGGCGCGCATCGGCGCGCCGATCCTGGCGGCGATCTCGGCGCCGACGGCGCTCGCCTTGCGCACGGCCGAGAGTTGCGGCATGACGCTCGTCGCGGTGATGCGCGGACGCGATTTCGAGGTCTTCACTCATCCTGCGCGAATAGAGGAACAGGCGAGCACTCATGGCGTCGCATAGCACCGTCGATACGCTGGTGAAGATGGCCAATCAGATCGGCGATTTCTTCAACGCGCAACGCGGCGATCAGGTCGCCGGCGTCGCGGAGCACATCACCAAGTTCTGGGACCCGCGCATGCGCGCCGGCATCATCGACTATGTGCGCCAGGGCGGCGAGGGTCTGAGCCCCCTTGCTCTGGAGGCCGTGAAACGGATCGCCGAGGGCGCGAAGCACACGAACACCGATCACGGCCACCATCAGCACGGCGAGAACGCCGACGGCTGAGGCCTCGAAACGGCTGACGCCGAGCGGTGGGCATTCTCTCCCCTGCGTTCGGAGCGCGCCGGCAGGATGCGCCTGATCCTGTCCACGCCCTCAGCCCCGACCGAAGACTAAGTTTTGTTGAGCGTCGCTTCGACGAGCCGCTCCATCTGCGCCTCGTCGAGGCCGAGATTTGCGAGCTTTCCCGCCAGTCTGTTGAGGCCGGCGCGACCGTGGCCCATGAAGCTCGTCAACCCTTCGATCGCCTGCGCGACGCCGCCGTCCCCCGTCGCTGCGGCTGCGGCCACCGCTTCGCGGCCTCCGGGGTCTTGTCGATATATTCGCCCACGCGCCCCTCGGGAGCCTTGCTGTCCAGGAACAGCAGAACATGTCGGATCGCCGCTTTGGCGATCGCCGGACCCAGTCCGGCCGCCTTCGCGATCTCGCTTGTCGGCTCGTCCATTCGCATGGCTCCATTTTTACGGGCGAGGAAAATAGAGTTAACGCGTCCGGGAATGGTCTCAACGGCGAGGCGCGGGTCACCGTTGCTGACAAGTGACCGCGCAAGCCACATCTGCGCGACTTCGACTGTGGGCTTATACTCTGGTTTACGCCCCACGCCGCCGCAAACTCTGCGCCGGGCAGCCGAACCAACGTCGAGGAAAAGTCGGCTCAAAACGGGATGTCGTCGTCGAGCTGATCCGACAGACGCCCGCCGCCGGATGGCGCGGGAGCGCGCTCGCCGCCGACGCGCTCCATCGGCGACGAACGCCCGAAGCTGCCGCCTCCGCCGCCATAGCCGATCTGGTCGTAGTCGCCTTCGCCGCGACCGCCGCCCTTGCTGTCGAGCAGCGTGAGCTCTCCGCGAAAACGGTTCAGCACGACGTCCGTCGCCTTGCGCTGATTGCCGTCCTTATCGGTGTATTCGCGCGTCGCGAGTTGCCCCTCGAGATAGACCTTCGAGCCCTTGCGGCAATATTGCTCAGCGATCTTGCCGAGGTTTTCATTGAAGATCGTGATGTTGTGCCACTCGGTGCGCTCGCGGCGCTCGCCGGTGTTCTTGTCGCGCCAGGTGTCGCTCGTGGCGACGGAGAACGACACAACGCGGTCGCCGGAAGGCAGCGTGCGCACCTCCGGATCGCGACCCAGATTGCCTATCAGAATGACTTTGTTGACGCTGCCCGCCATGACACGCTCCATTTCCCGAGTGCTTACGCGCCACTCTATCCCACCGCGCGCCCTGTGGCGTTTTGAGGTCGAGATTGTCCACAGATGCTCGTCCCGGCTTGTTCGTGATATGTTCTAGCAGTCCTTCTCGAGCCGCGCAAGTGATTTGAGCGTCGCGGCGGCGCCGACGCCCCTCGCGCGGCGATCGCCTATCGGGCGTCAAGATTCAGCCGCTTCGCCTCGGCGACGAGGGCCGCGACCACCGGAATGATCGGCTCACGCTGGGGCACGACGAGGCCGATTTCATGCACCGCGTCGGGGTCGACGAGGGGAACGGCCTTGAGCGGCGCGGTCACGCCCAGCGTCGCCGCGAGCTTCTCCGGCATGATCGTCGCCCAGCGCCCGCTGCGCACGTGGTCATAGAGAACGATAAGCGAATTCGACTCGAGCGTGGTGTGCGGCGCGCCGCCGGCGTCGCGCATCAGCGCGTCGACGATGCGGCGATTCTGCATGTCAGGCGTCAGCAGGCAGAGCGGGATGGCGGCCACCTCGGCCCAGGTCACGCGCTCGCGCTCGGCGAGCGGATTCCCCGAAACCGTCAGCAGCAGATACCTCTCCGCGCAGAGCGGGACCGCGCGCACGCGCCCGAGCGGCTCATTGTCGAGATAGGTCAAGCCCGCGTCGATCTCGAGATTGTCGAGCATCATGAGAATGTCGTTCGAGGCCGCGGAAAGCACCTTGAACCGCACATCGGGGTGCTTCTCCTGATAGGGCCCAGTCAGCGCCGAGACGACGCCGAGGGCCGTGGGAATGACTCCGATCCGCAGCTCGCCCGACAGTCCCTCCCGCAGTGAGCGGATCTCTAGCCGCATGGCGCGGGAGTCCGCCACGATGCGCTTCGCCCACACCAGCACGCGCTCGCCTTCCTGCGTGAGGCTATGGAAGCGCGACGAGCGGTTGACGAGCAGAACGCCGAGAGTGTCCTCGAGCTGCTTGATGCTCGCCGACAGCGTAGGCTGCGTCACCCCGCAGACTTCCGCCGCGCGCGAGAAGCTGCGCTCCTTGGCGAGCGTAATGAAGAACTCCAGTTTCTCGATCACTCGTGCAATCCCGCCTTCGCGCCCGCGCCTGCGCGGGAGCCTAGCACGCCGCCGCGGCGCCCCAAACTTGATCCTGCCGGCCGCTTCGCGATAGATACCGGCCGCTCCTGGGATCAAGCAGAAGGATCGAAGGCCATGACTGCTTCCGCGCTGGCGAGGAGCTTCGACTCCGCCGATGCGCTCGACCTCGGCGTCGAGCGCGCGCTCTCCGCGCTGCTGGGGTTGGGCAAGAGCGACGGGCATTGGTGCTTCGAGCTCGAGGCCGACTGCACAATCCCCGCCGAATATGTGCTCATGCGCCACTACCGCGCCGAGCCCGTCGACGCGGCGCTCGAAGCCAAGATCGGCAATTATCTGCGCCGCATTCAGGGCGCGCATGGCGGCTGGCCGCTGTTTCAGGACGGAGCTCTCAACATCAGCGCCAGCGTCAAGGCCTATTTCGCGCTCAAAATGATCGGCGACGACGTCGACGCGCCGCACATGGCGCGCGCGCGCGCGGCGATTCTCGCGCATGGCGGGGCCGCCGCGACCAACGTCTTCACGCGCGCTTTGCTCGCGCTCTATGGCGAGATCCCGTGGCGCGGCGTGCCGGTCATGCCGGTCGAGATCATGCTGCTGCCGAAATGGTTCCCGTTCCACCTTGACAAGATCTCCTATTGGGGCCGCACGGTGCTCGTGCCGCTTCTGGTGCTGATGGCGAAGCGCCCCCGCGCGAAAAACCCGCTCGATCGCCACATTCCCGAACTCTTCACGATCCCGCCGGAGCAGGTTCGCGTTTGGCCGAAGGGCGAGCATCAGACCTTTCCATGGGCTGCGATCTTCGGCTTCACGGACAGGCTGCTGCGGCGCGTCGAGCCTTATTTCCCCAGGGCTGCGCGAGAGCTCGCGGTCTCGCGCGCGCAAGCGTGGACGACCGAACGCTCGAACGGCGTCGACGGCCTCGGCGCGATCTTCCCGGCGATGGTCAACAGCCTGCTCATGTATGACGTGCTTGGCGTAGCGGCCGACGATCCGTGCGTCGTCGCGGCGCGGGAGTCCATCGAGCGTCTGCTCGTCGTGCGCGATCACGAGGCCTATTGTCAGCCCTGCGTCTCGCCGGTGTGGGACACGTCTCTCGTCTGCCATGCGCTGATGGAGGCCGGCGGCGCCGAGCCGCAGGTGAAGGCGGCGCTCGACTGGCTCGCGCCCCTGCAGGTTACGGACGTCGTGGGCGACTGGGCGGCGCAGCGGCCCGAAACGCCGCCTGGCGGCTGGGCGTTTCAATACGCCAATCCGCATTACCCCGACGTCGATGACACGGCCGTCGTCGTGACCGCCATGGACCGCTTCGCCCGAGAGACGGGCGAGGCCCCCGATAGCGAGCGCATCGCGCGCGCACGGGCCTGGATCGAGGGCATGCAGAGCAAGGACGGCGGCTGGGGCGCCTTCGACGCCGACAATTGCTACGACTATCTCAATCACATCCCCTTCGCCGATCATGGCGCGCTGCTCGACCCGCCGACGGCGGACGTCTCGGCGCGCTGCGTCTCGATGTTGGCGCAGCTCGGCGCGACGGTCGAGGACAGCGCGACGCTCGCGCGCGGCGTGGACTATCTCGTCAAGGAGCAGACGCCGGACGGCAGCTGGTTCGGGCGCTGGGGCGCGAACTACATCTATGGAACCTGGTCGGCGCTCTGCGCGCTGAACGCCGCCGGCGTGCCGCATGATCGCGAGCCCTACCGGCGCGCGCTTGCATGGCTCGCGAAGATCCAAAACGAGGACGGCGGCTGGGGCGAGGATCTCTCGAGCTACAAGCTCGATTATCGCGGCCACGAGCCCGCGCCGTCGACGGCCTCGCAGACCGCCTGGGCGCTGCTCGCCTACATGGCCTCGGGCGAGCCCGGCCACCCCGCGGTCGCGCGAGGCGTCGCCTATCTTCTCGCGACGCAAGCCGAGGATGGCCTTTGGGACGAGGCGCGCTTCACGGCCACGGGCTTCCCCCGCGTCTTCTATCTGCGCTATCACGGCTATGCGAAATTCTTCCCGCTCTGGGCGCTCGCGCGCTACCGCAACTTGCGGCGAAGCAATCACAAGACGGTGGCGATGGGACTTTGAGCAGAGAGTCGTTGCGCCGTCCGATCGGAGATGCGGAATTATGACGATTGACCGCCGGGCTTTCCTGCTTGCGGGCGCGAGCCTCCCGCTCGCCAAACTTCCCGCGTTCGCCGAGGAGGCGGAAGACGAGCTGCAGGTGCGCGTGGAGAACAACTCCGTGCCGGAGCTCTGCGCCGAGAAGGACAACATCGAGCTCGACTTCTATGCCGAGCGCCTGCGCCGCCTCCAGATTCAGGCGGTGCACCCCTCCTACATCAACATGATCGGCGTCGATCGCTGGGCCCCGGACTGGACGAGCTGCGACCTCTCGCACGACCCGAAATTCGCGGCGAATGCGAGGCGACTCACCTTCTGGGAGACGCCGGAGTTCTGGCTGACGGGCTACACGCTGCCGAGCTTCTGGCGTCCAAACAATGTGCCAGTGCGCGTCGGCGATCGCGTCGAGAACGGCTTCCACCTCGTGCAGCTGTGGATGAGCTATCGGGAGCGCGCCGAGGAAATCATGGTGTTCTATCCGCCTGACGGCTACTGGCGCGTGCGTCCCTTGCCCTTCGAAGACATGCGATGGACGGCGTACGGCTCGTCTTTCCTCGTCGGGCCGATCGAGACCCAGTTGCGCCCGATCGTCGCTTTCGACGAGGTGGCTTTCGATCCGGAGACGCGCACGTTCACCTTGCGCTTCAAGCGCGGCGGCTCGGCGCGCATCCGGCTCGACAAGATCGACCAGGAGCACGTAGCGCTCGACGTGACCTACAGCGGGGCGATGCCCGACGGACTGCCCTTCGCCTCGCTGCGCTCGATGTACGCCTTGCAGACGATGAGCGACGCGGCGCGCGTCGCCTGGCGCACCAAACGCGGCGCGCGCTGGGAGGAGGCAGACGTTTTCGGCTTCCCTGGCGCCAATGTCACCGAGCTTTGGATCGGGCGCCATCTGCCATCGCGCCACAATCTGTCGGCGCCGGACATGGTGTTCGGCAAGTTCAAGACCACCGCTCCGTCTCTCGCGACCGCGCCGTGAGGGCGCGGCTCGCCTCGCTCGATATCGCCCGCGGCGTCGCGATCATCGCGATGATCGCCTATCATTTGTTCTGGGACCTGGGAAATTTCGGCTATATCGATCCCGCTCTGCCTTATTCGCCGCAGGTGAAATTCTTAGGGCACCTGATCGCCATCAGCTTCCTGCTCATCGTCGGCGTGAGCCTCGTCCTGGCGCAGGACAAGGGCCAGGGAGCGTTCTGGCGGCGCATTGCGCTGATCGCTGGCGCCGCGGCGCTCGTCTCGCTCGGCACCTATCTGATGTTTCCGGAGGCCTTCGTGTTCTTCGGCATTCTGCATTGCATCGCGGCTGCGAGCGTGCTGGCCCTTCCGCTGCTCAATCTGCCTTGGTTCGCGTCGCTCCTCGCTGCGGCGCTGTCGATTTTCGCGCCCCTGCTGTTGCTGAACGCCATCTTCGACGCGCCGTTCCTGACCTGGATCGGCCTCTCGACGAGCAACCCGCCGACCAACGACTATCGGCCGCTTCTGCCCTGGGCGGGCTATGTCTTTCTCGGCGTCGCCGCGGCGCAGCTGTGGCGCGCCCGAGCGCTCGCGCCGCTCTGCGCGGACTGGAGGAACCCGCCGTTCGCTTTCCTCGGGCGTCACAGCCTCGCGATCTATCTCATTCACCAGCCGATTCTCTTCGGCCTGTTCCAGGGCGTCGCATCGATCGGCGCGTTCCGAACGCCGATGGACGACGAGGTCTTTCTCGGGCAGTGCGAGGCATCCTGCGTCGAAAAGCTCGACGCCGCCTATTGTCATGCGCAATGCCTGTGCATTGCGGACGGCATGCGGAACGTCACGCTCGGCGAGCTCGTCGACTCCGAGGAACGGGTCCGGCGTATCCAGGAGCTTGCGCAAATCTGCGCCGAGCGGGTCGAAACCAAGCCTCGAGAGCAACAGCAATAAGTGCGATGGAGTTTTCAAAGCAGGACGTCGAGACTGGCGCCCGGTCGCGCTTCGGACTCGTCGAGCGACTGGACGACAGGAGCCTCGACATCAGTCTTGGGTGTGAGCGGCCTTCGTTTTCGCCCGCAACCAGTCGGCAAATTCCTGCTCCGCCAATTGTCCCGAAGCCAGCGCCAGCATGGCGGCGGTCGCGTTTACCTCATCGCTGACCAATTCCAGGCCATTCGAACGCAAAAACACATAAGCGGCCAGAAACGCCGTGCGCTTATTTCCGTCGACGAACGGGTGGTTGCGGGCGATGCCGGACGCATAAGCTGCGGCCAGCGCGCAGGGCTCGACCTCGCCGCAGGCATGACGGTTCCGCGGACGGGCGAGCGCGGAGTCGAGCAATCCCGCGTCGCGAAGCCCCGGCTTGCCGCCATGCTCGACGAGCTGCGCGTCATGCATCGCGTCGACGACGGTTCTCAAAACCCAAACCGGCTCAGCCACCCGAGCCGCTCACTTTGCGAGTTCGCGCAGCGCGTTTCGAAATCTTCGCATGCCTTCGCGGGCGAAACCCATCTGTTCCTCGAACGCGGGATCATAGGGCGTTACGCGCAGAGAGCCGTCCGGCGCTTCAGTGAGATAGAGGACGTCCCCTTTCTTCAGATTGAGGCGCGTCAATGTTTCCTTCGGCAGAACGACCCCGAGCGAGTTCCCGACGGGGCGGATCTTCAGCTGCGTCATGCTGGTTCCCGGCTGCGTGACTACGTCCGTGGCAACATAACAGAATCGATCGGACGATGCGAGCCGCGCGAACCGTCGGTGCTTTTAAACCGCGGTTTTGGACGAAACCCGCGCCGCCGCGCGAGAAGCCGTGACCCGGAATCCCCTGGACGCCGCTTTCGCCAGCGACTAAGCAGCGGCTCCGCCTGCAACGAGGATCCGCGCCGCCCATGACGACCCGCATCGACGCCCGCTTCCAGCACCTTGCCGCCGAGGGACGCGCCGCGCTTGTCACATTCGTCATGGCGGGCGACCCCGATCTTTCGACCTCGCTCGAAATCCTGAGGGCGCTGCCCGCAGCCGGCGCCGACGTCATCGAAGTCGGCATGCCCTTCACCGACCCCATGGCCGACGGCCCCGCCATCCAGGCCGCCGGCCTGCGCGCGCTCAAGGCCGGAACGACGCTCAGGAAGACGCTGAATCTCGTGCGGCGCTTCCGCGAAGGCGACGGCGCGACGCCGATCGTGCTCATGGGCTACTACAACCCGATCTACGTCTATGGCCCAGAGCCTTTTCTCGCCGCGGCGAAGGAGGCCGGCGTTGACGGGCTCATCGTCGTGGACCTGCCGCCCGAGGAGGACGCCGAGCTCTGCATCCCGGCGCGCCGGGCCGGATTGAACTTCATCCGCCTTGCGACGCCGACGACGGACGACAAGCGCCTGCCGAAGGTGCTCGAAAACACGAGCGGCTTCGTCTACTATGTCTCGCTCACCGGGATCACGGGAGCGGCGCTCGCTGATTATTCCGGGGTCGCCGAGGCGGTGAAGCGGCTGAAGCGCCACACTGCTTTGCCGATCGCCGTAGGATTTGGCGTGAAGACCGCCGGGAACGCCGCCGCTGTGGCGCGGGTTGCGGACGGGGTCGTCGTGGGGACGGCGCTTGTCGCGGCGTTGCGGGAGTCTCTTGACTTAGACGGCGCAGCGACGGAACGAACGGTTGCGGCGGTGACTGGCCTGGTTTCGCGTCTTTCGTCCGGCGTGCGCGAGGCGCGTCTGGAGAAGTCGGCGGACTGGTCGCAAAACCCGATCGTCAAAGGCTTTCTCGCGCTCCTTGAACGGATCGGGGCCTGAGCCTTCACGAGGTAGCGGTCATGAACTGGTATTCCGACGTCGTCCCGCCGAAGATCAAGGCCATCCTCAAGCGCGAGGCGCCCGAGAACCTCTGGGTCAAATGCCCCGAGAGCGGCCAGCTCGTGTTCCACAAGGACATCGAGAACAATCTTTATGTCGTTCCGGGCTCCGGCTATCACATGCGCTTTCCGGTCGAAGCCCGGCTCGCGAGCCTGTTCGACGACAGCGCCTGCGAGCTCATGGCGACGCCCGAAGTCCCTGCTGATCCGCTGAAATTCCGCGACATCAAGCGCTACAGCGATAAGATCAAGGAGACCCGCGCCAAGACCGGTCGTTCGGACGCCGTAGCCGTGGCCGTGGGACGCCTGAAGGAGATCCTCGTCACGGTGGCCGTGCAGGATTTCGAGTTCATGGGGGGCTCGCTCGGCCTTGCCGCCGGCGAGGCCATCATCGCGGCCGCGACGCACGCGCTCGAGAAGCGCACGCCCTTCATTATCTTCACGGCTTCGGGCGGCGCCCGCATGCAGGAGGGCATGTTCTCGCTCATGCAGATGCCGCGCACGACGATCGCCGTGCGCCGGCTGCGCAAGGAGCGGCTGCCCTACATCGTCATTCTGACCAATCCGACGACGGGCGGCGTCACGGCTTCCTACGCCATGCTCGGCGACATCCAGATCGCCGAGCCCGGCGCGATCATCGGCTTCGCCGGCGCGCGAGTCATCGAGCAGACGATCCGCGAGAAGCTGCCCGAGGGATTCCAGCGCGCCGAGTATCTGAAGGATCACGGCATGGTCGACATGGTCGTGCCGCGCCAGGAGATGCGCGACACGCTCGCCCGTCTCTGCGGCCTGCTGACCAAGGCGCCTGCGCAACGTCAGCCCGCCCTGGCTTGAAGAGCGCGCAATGGATCAGCACGACGCGATTCTGACGCGCCTGCTCGACCTTCACCCAAAGAAGATCGACCTGTCGCTCGGGCGCATCGCGCGGCTGCTCGAAGCCCTTGACCGGCCGGATCTCAGGCTGCCGCCGGTCATCCATGTCGCCGGCACCAACGGCAAGGGCTCGACGCTGGCCTTCCTGCGCGCCATGCTCGAGGCGAGCGGCGCCCGCGCGCATGTTTACACATCGCCGCATCTCCTGCGCTTCAACGAGCGCATCCGGCTCGCGTCCGAAAGCGGCGGAAAGCTTGTCGACGACGGGGCGCTCGCTGAGGCGCTCGAGCTCTGCGAGCGCGTCAACGGGGCGCAACCGATCACTTTCTTCGAGATCACCACGGCGGCGGCGTTTCACCTTTTCGCCAACACGCCCGCCGACTGGCTGCTGCTCGAGACAGGCCTCGGCGGGCGGTACGACGCGACCAACGTCATCACCGCGCCGAAGGCGGCGATCGTGACGTCGATCTCGCTCGATCACACCGAATTCCTCGGCGACACGATCGAGAAGATCGCATACGAAAAGGCGGGCATATTCAAACGCGGCGCGCCGGCCATCGTCGGATTCCAGGGCGAGATCGCGCGCGACGTTCTGGAACGCGAGGCTCGACGCCTCGGAACGCGGCCGCTCATCGCCGGCGAGGACTTTCAGATTTTCTTCGAGAACGGACGCCTCGCCTTCGAGGACGCGCAGGGACTCCTCGACTTGCCGGCGCCGCGGCTGCCGGGCCGCCACCAGCACCAGAACGCGGCTGCGGCCATAGCGGCGCTGCGAGCGATCAAGCCGGATTTTCCGGCTGCAGCGATGGAAGCCGGACTGCTCGAGGCCAGATGGCCGGCGCGGCTGCAGAGCCTGACCAGCGGGCGGCTCGTCGCCCTCGCGCCTGAAGGCGCCGAGATCTGGATCGACGGCGGTCACAATGAGGACGGCGGTCGGGTGCTCGCGGAAGCAATGGCCGAGTTCGAAGACAAAAATCCTCGGCCCCTGGCGCTCATTTGCGGCGCTCAAGTGACGAAGGATATCGGAGCCTTGCTGCGTCACTTTGTTGGACTTGCGCGTCAGGTCGTGGCGACTCCGGTGGAGGGAGAGCACAAGTGCTGGCCGGCTGAAGACGTTGCAATCGCCGCGCGAGCCCGGGGCATTTCCGCGCAGCCCGCGGCGAGTCTCGAGGACGCCCTCGCCATCCTGCGGGCGACGCCCTTCGCGTCGCCGCCGCGCCTGCTCATCGCCGGCTCGCTCTATCTCGCTGCGAGCGCCCTGGCGCTGAACGGCTCCAAAATTGACTAGATGCGGCAAAGGTCAAGGCGCCGCGGCCCTGTCAAAATTGCGCGCATAATGTGAAAAAGAGTGGCTTCGCGAGCTGTGAGCACCATTTTCTGCTTAGTAGCGCTTGCTCACGAAGGCCGTGGGGCGAAGCGAGTCCTTCTCGGGCGCGACGCCCGCCGGCATGGATTTCGGGCGACTTGAGGGAGCTGTTGTGAGGAGCGCCTTTCATACCCATACAAATGTATCGACATTGTCGCCGCATGCGGACCGCTACTCATGACCTCGCCAAGGCTCGTGCATGTCATCGAAGACGACCCGGGGGTTCTCCACTCCATTGAGCTCCTGCTGTCCGCAGAGGGATTCGAGGTAAAAACCTATGCGTCGGCGGAGAGCTTCCTGGAGGGGATCGGGTCGAGCCTGCAGGGATGCGTCGTGACCGATGTGCGCATGCCCGGCATGAGCGGCGTCGAGCTGTTATCGAAAATCAAGGATCGAGGTCTCGCTGCGCCGGTCGTCGTCATCACCGGCCACGGCGACATACCGCTCGCCGTGCGCGCGATGAAGCTCGGCGCCCTGGACCTCTTGGAAAAGCCCTTCCGCCCGGAGGATCTTATCTCCTCGATCCGCCAGGCGCTGTCTATCCGACATGCCGGACGAGAGGGCGACGAAGCTCTGGAGCGGCAGAGGCGTCTGGCGACGCTGAGCGCGCGCGAGAGCGACGTGCTCAAGGGCCTGCTCAAGGGGCTGCCCAACAAGATCATCGCCCATGAGCTCGGCATCAGCCCGCGCACGGTCGAGATCCACCGCGCCAATGTGATGAAGAAGACGCAAGCCGGCAGCCTCGCTGAGCTCGTGCGCATGTCGCTCGGCGTCGTCGAGGAGTAGGCGGCGGCGCACGTGTCGTGCGAGCGGCGCCTGCGTCGCGCCGAGCCTGAAGGCGGAGCGCTCGGCCCCGCGTCCGAGATTTCTGTTGGGTCCCCTCATATTTTTGCTGCATCGGCCGGGACGCGTGCTATAGAGCGACGCGAAGCGCACAGGCCCTCCCGGCGCCGGTCGCGGGCGTGGCGGAACTGGTAGACGCGCCGGATTTAGGTTCCGGTGACGCAAGTCGTGGGGGTTCGAGTCCCTTCGCCCGCACCACGCGCAGCCGCTTCCGCGCCCGATCGAGTCCGCCCAAGAGCGCCGGACCTCCGCCGACGAGGCTCAAACCCGCAAAAAGAGGTTTCGCGCGAACCTCCCGGATATGTTGCAAAAGGCCGATGACATGCAAGTGACGCAAATCCTGTCCCAGGGCTTGAAGCGGGAATTCAGGGTCGTTCTGGCGAGCGGGGATCTCGCCTCGCAGCTCGACTCCAAGCTCGAGGAAATGCGGCCCAAGGTTCAGCTCAAGGGATTTCGCCCGGGCAAGGCCCCGGTCACCCATTTGAAGCGGATTTACGGGCGCGACATCATGGGCGAGATCGTCCAGACCGCCGTCGAGGACGCCAACCGCAGGATCATCTCCGAAAACAATTTCCGGCTGGCGACGCAACCCAAGCTCGACTTCGCGGGCGGACAGGAAGCTGTCGAGAACGCCCTGCGCGCCAACGGCGATCTCGACTATGTGCTGAGCTTTGAAACGCTACCCAAAATCGAGCTCGGGGTTTTCGACGACATCGCCATCGAGCGACCCGTCGCCGAGGTCAGGGACGAAGACGTCGACCTGGCGTTGCGGGAGCTCGTCGAGCGGGCGCCGGACTATGAGACGCTGGAGGAAGGCGCCAAGGCCGAGAAGAACGACCGGTTGACGATCGATTTCGACGGCAAGATCGACGGCGAGTCCTTCGAGGGCGGAAAGCGCGAGGACTTTGCGGTCGTGCTGGGGGCGAGCGCGCTCATTCCCGGCTTCGAGGAGCAACTCGATGGCGCGAGCCCGGGCGAGAGCCGCCTCATCAGGGCGCGCTTTCCGGATGTTTTCGCCACGGCGAGCCTGGCCGGGCGCGAGGCTGAATTCGACGTGGTCATCAAGAAAGTCGAGCGCCCGAAGCCTGTCGTGTTCGACGACGAGCTCGCCAAGAAATGGGGATTCGACACGCTCGAGGCGTTCAGAGCCGCGGTCCGCGGCAATCTTGAGGCGGATTTCGACAAGGCGACGCGCGACAAGGTCAAGCGCGCCCTGCTCGACGCGCTCGACCAGCGCTACAAGTTCGAGACGCCCGAAAGTCTCGTCGATTCCGAGTTCGAGACCATCTGGCGCGAGTATGAGGTCGAACGCCGGGCGAGCGAGGGCAAGGCCGAGGCGCGCAGCGAGGACGAGCTGCGCGGAGAGTTTCGCGAGATCGCCGAGCGACGGGTCCGCCTGGGATTGCTGATGGCCGAGATCGGCCAGTCGGTCAACGTGACGATCGAGGAGAAGGACCTCGTGGACGCCATCGTCGCGCAGGCGCGCCAGTTCCCCGGCCAGGAAAAGGCGGTCTGGGACTATTATCGCAACAATGAGCAGGCGCTCGCGACGCTGCGCGCGCCGCTCTATGAGGAGAGGGTCGTGGCGCATCTCTCGAGCGTCATCAAGCTCTCCAACAAGCCGGTGTCTCGCGAGGAACTGTTCGCCGAAGAGGAGGATTTGCCCGCCCCTGCGCCGGCTGCCGCCGCCTCGGCGGCGCCTGCGCCCGGATCGACCCCCATCCCCGAGCCTGTGGCGGAGGCGGCGCCGGAGCTTCAGCACACGCCTGAACCGGCCGTCGAACCCGAACATGTGTCGGAGGCGTCGTTTGCGCCGGAGGCTGAGCCTAGCCTTGAGCCTGCTCACGCGCACGAACCGGCTGTGTCCGAGTCGGCGCCCGAACATCCGTCCGCGCCCTTCGAGCCCTCGTCCCCCTGAGTCGAGATGCGCCGCCGCCCGGCTCAGGCCAGGCGGACGAGAGCATGGAACGGCGAGGCTTCGCCAGAGCCTTGCCGCGACGGCGAAATTTGACTACAGGCTGGCGCAACAAGGCTGGCTGCCGCCAGAGCCGACAAGAAAGGCGTCCGTCACGTGCGCGATCCAATCGACCTCTACAACCAATATCTCATCCCGCAGGTGATCGAGAACACCTCTCGCGGGGAACGCGGCTTTGACATTTATTCGCGACTGCTGCGCGAGCGCATCATCTTCCTGACCGGCCCCGTCGAAGATCACATGGCGTCGGTGATCATCGCCCAGCTCCTGTTCCTCGAGTCCGAAAACCCGAAGAAGGAGATCGCTCTCTACGTCAACTCGCCGGGCGGCGTCGTCAGCTCGGGCCTCGCGATCTACGACACGATGCAATTCATCAAGCCCAAGGTTTCGACGCTCTGCGTCGGCCAGGCTGCGTCGATGGGGTCGCTGCTGCTTTGCGCCGGCCAGGCCGGCCTGCGCTTCGCGCTGCCAAATGCTCGAGTCATGCTGCATCAGCCTTCGGGCGGCTTCCAGGGACAGGCCTCGGACATCCAGCGCCACGCCGAAGACATTCTCAAGGTCAAGCGCCGGCTCAACGAGATCTACGAGCGCCACTCGGGTCGCGACTATGACACGATCGAGCGCACGCTTGATCGCGACCACTTCATGAGCGCGGAGGAAGCGAAGGCGTTCGGCATCGTCGACCACGTGCAGTCGAAGCGGCCCGACGAAGAAACCGAAGAAAAAAGCAGCTGAGACGGCGCGACTGAAGGGAGAGCGTCCCCGTCCGCCCGGGAGACCACGGCCGGCGGACGCTATGGGCATCGTTCGAGGGCTGGGGCGCTCATGTTTGGCAAGATTCTTATCGCCAACCGCGGCGAGATCGCGTGTCGCATCATCAAGACCGCGCGGCGCATGGGGATCGCGACGGTCGCGGTCTATTCCGACGCCGACGCCGATGCGCTGCACGTCGAGATGGCCGATGAAGCCGTTCACATCGGCCCGCCCCCCGCCGCACAGTCTTATCTCGTCATCGAAAAGATCATCGACGCGTGCAAGCGCACGGGCGCCGAGGCCGTGCATCCGGGCTACGGCTTCCTCTCCGAGCGCGCCGCCTTCGCCAAGGCGCTGGCCGATGCGGGAATCGTCTTCATCGGCCCCAATCTCCGCGCCATCGAGGCGATGGGCGACAAGATCGAGTCGAAGAAGTTCGCCGCCAAGGCCAATGTGAACGTCGTGCCGGGCTATCTCGGCGTGATCGCGGACGGCGACGAGGCGGTGAGGATCGCCAACGACATCGGCTATCCCGTGATGCTCAAGGCCTCCGCCGGCGGCGGCGGCAAGGGCATGCGCATCGCCTACAAAGCCGAGGAGGTCGTCGAAGGCTTCAACCGCGCCCGCTCGGAAGCCGCCTCGTCCTTCGGCGACGATCGCGTTTTCATCGAGAAATTCATCGTCAATCCGCGCCACATCGAGATCCAGGTGCTCGGCGACGGCTATGGCAACGTGATTCATCTGAACGAGCGCGAATGCTCGATTCAGCGCCGCAATCAGAAGGTCATCGAGGAGGCGCCCTCGCCCCTGCTCGATGCGGCGACCCGCGCGGCGATGGGCGCGCAAGCGGTCGCGCTGGCCAAGGCCGTCGACTACAACTCGGCCGGAACGGTGGAGTTCGTCGCCGGCCAGGACAAGAGCTTCTACTTCCTGGAGATGAACACGCGGCTCCAGGTCGAGCATCCTGTGACCGAGCTCGTCACCGGAGTCGATCTCGTGGAGCAGATGATCCGCGTCGCCGCCGGCGAGCCGCTGCGCATCAAGCAGGAAGACGTGAAGATCAGCGGCTGGGCGGTCGAGAGTCGCATTTACGCCGAGGATCCGACGCGCAATTTCCTGCCCTCGATCGGACGGTTGGTGAAATACCGCCCGCCGCAGGAAAAGCGCGCCGACGGAATCACGATCCGCAACGACACGGGCGTAACCGAGGGTCGCGAGATCTCGATCCATTACGATCCGATGATCGCCAAGCTGATCACGCACGGGCCGGATCGCCTCGGCGCGATCCAGGCGCAATCGGACGCGCTCGATCGCTTCGTCATCGACGGCATCCGCCACAACATCCCCTTCCTCTCCTCGCTGATGACGCATGAGCGCTGGCGCGCCGGGCGGCTCTCCACGGGATTCATCGCCGAAGAATATGCAGGCGGCTTCGCCGCGCCGGAGCCTCAGGGCGAGCATGCGCATCTCTTGGCCTCCGTCGCCACGCTCATCGACCACATCGGCAATGAGCGCAAACGGCGCATCTCCGGCCAGCTGCGCAATGGCGCGCCAGTGCAGTTCGCGCGCGACCGCGTCTGCCTGCTCGGCGAGCAGAAATTCTTCGTGAACGTCGAGGCGCAGGGCGAGGCGCTCATCGTGCGCTTCCTCGAAAATGAGGGGCGTGCGCATCGCGTCGACTCGCACTGGCGGCCGGGCGATCTGCTGTTTGAGGGCGCAGTCGACGGGCGCAAGGTCTTCGTGCAGACGCGCGCGATCCTGAACGGCTACGAGCTCGCGCACCAGGGCGTTTCTGTCGCGGCGCGCGTCTACACGCTGCGCGAGGCTGAGCTCGCGGCCTTCATGCCGGCGAAGAGAGACCTGGGCGCGTCGAAGCAGCTGCTCTGCCCGATGCCGGGCCTCGTGAAGACGATCGACGTAGCAGAGGGCCAGGAGGTCAAGGCCGGCGAGCCGCTGTGCATGGTCGAGGCCATGAAGATGGAGAACGTGCTGCGCGCCGAGCGCGACGTGACGGTGAAGAAGATCTTGGCGAAGCCCGGCGACAGTCTCGCGGTTGACGCGGTGATCATGGAGTTTGCGTGAGCTGCTTGTAGGGCTGCACACGTTTCGATTATGACTTTGAGCCGGGCGGCGTTTCGATCGCGGGCGCCCTCGTCTCACGAGTGGCCGACGGACATGTACCGAAGCGCGGCGAGGAGAATGCCGGTCGCCGCGATGATGAGACCGCCCAGCTCGATCGTCATCCTCAATTCGAGCTCGCGAATGTCTCCTCGCACAGCGGCAATTTCAGCTCTCAGGTCCGTTTTGGTTGCGAGATCTTCGCCCGTGGTCGCGGCAAAGGCTTCCGCCGCCGCCTTGGCTTGCGCGTGCGTGAAGCCGCCGGCCTCCAGTCTTTCAGCAAATTTCAGCATGTCGAACGCCACGGCGCCGCTCATTGATATTCTCTCGTTGCGATGTCAGTATTATCACGCGCCAGCTACGCGCCAGCAAGATCGCGCTCCTTCGATCACTCCCGTTGTTTAGCAATCTTGCCGCTGACGGCCAGCTGTAGCAATCTGCCGACGCGGCGAAAGCGAGAGCGTGAAGAAATGACGGTTGCCGGCGCGCTACGTGTGGGGCTCTGGAGGACTTCGATCGCCGCGCTCGTCCTCCTCGGATGGGTCGTGATTCCCGCCGCGCTCGACGCGTGGGATGGACTCCTCGCCAGGGACGATCCGGCGGCCCTGACCGAGCGCGGCCTCGAGAGCGTCCTCACGCCCGCGCGACTGAGATCCGAACTCGAGCAGGCCCTCGACGCGGATGACGCGGACCTCGCGGGAAGTCTGCTCGTCCTCGCGGATCAGCAGGGAGCGCGCTCGCCCGAAGACATGCGCGCACGCTACGCGACCGCGACGCGTCCTTGGGAGCAGTTCAAGAGAAGCGTCGGGGAGGCGAAAAAAGGACTTCTCGAAGGCGAGGCGGATAGCGGCGCGGGCCTCGCCGGGGTCGTGGCGCGCGATCTCTCGGGTTACGGCGATGTCGTGGATCTCTGGCGCGAAAAAGAAAAAATCCTGCGCGGCGAGTCGCCGGACCGGTTGACGATGGCGCTCGCGGCCGCTGGACTCGCTTTGAACGGGGCGACGTTCGTCTCCCTTGGCGAAGCCCTTCCAGTCAGGACGGGAGTTTCGGCGATTCGCGACGCGGCGAAGGCCGGTCGGCTGAGCCGGCCGATGGCGGCTCAGATTTCGCGCATCCTGCGCGAGGCGGTCGACGTCGAGAAGCTGGCGGCGGGCGCCGCAGCCCTTGGGCGCTTCGAAATCGGCGGCCTGCGCGCGGCTGCACGGGACGCCGTCCGTTTCGAGAGGGTCGCAGAATTGCGCAGCTTGGCCTCGGACGCGACGACGATCGCACGGCGCGCAGGCCTGCGCGCCGCGCAGGAAACGCTCGCCGCGGCCAATAACGCGTCGGAGCTTGGCCGAGCCGCGCGCCTTGCGGAAGCGCGCGGCGGCGCAACGCGAGCCGTGCTGAAGCTTTTGGGACGAGGCGCGCTCGTGCTGACGACGACGAGCCTTGCGCTGTTCGGCTATTTGGTCGCGGGCGTTGCTTACGCCTGGCTCGCCGGCGCGCTCGTCCTGTCGGTCGGCTGTCATCTTGCGCGCGCAATGGGATGGCTGCTCGCCAAGGCGGTCTCGTCGCTCGTCGCATATGCTCGCGCCGGCGGCTCGGGGAATCGCGCGGCCATGTTCAGAAGATGAACGCGCCGACCTCCTTGCTCCGCGCCCCCGTCGTCGAGACGCAACTCTCCACATCGGCGAGGGTGCGCGCCATTCTCGTCGGTTCGGTCGGCAATCTCGTCGAATGGTATGACTTCTACGTCTACGCGGCCTTCTCGCTCTATTTTTCCGGGTCGTTCTTTCCGGGGAGCGATCCCGTGGCGCAGATGATGTCCGCTTCGGGCGTCTTCGCGCTCGGCTTCTTCATGCGGCCGATCGGCGGCTGGCTGTTCGGACATATCGGCGACCGTCGCGGGCGACGCACGGCGCTCGTCCTTTCCGTCTTCCTGATGTGCGCGGGCTCTCTGGTCATCGCCCTGGTCCCGACCCACGCTGTGATCGGCGACTTCGCCCCAGCCATCCTGCTGTCTGCGCGCCTTCTGCAAGGGCTAAGCCTCGGCGGCGAATATGGTTCGAGCGCGACCTATCTGAGCGAGATTGCGACGCGCGAGCGACGCGGGTTCTTTTCGAGCTTCCAATATGTCACGCTGATCGGCGGCCAGCTCGTCGCGCTGCTCGTGCTGCTTCTGCTGCAAAGCTTTCTTCTCACGGATCAGCAGTTACGCGACTGGGGATGGAGGATTCCCTTCGCCATCGGCGCGGCGCTCGCGCTCGGCGCGCTCTTCATGCGCCGCGACCTTCCCGAAACGAAGTCCTTCGAGCGCGCACAGGCGAAGAAGCCCCCTCTGCGCGCGCTTTTCGCCTACCCCCAGGAGACCGCGATCGTCGTCGGGCTCACGATGGGCGGCACGCTCGCCTTCTATGTCTATACGACCTACATCCAGAAATTCCTCAAGCTTACCGTCGGTCTGACGAACGCGCAGACGACCTGGATCAGCTTGGGCTCGCTCATCGTCGCGATGTTGCTGCAACCGATCTATGGCGCGCTCTCGGATCGCATCGGCCGACGTCCGCTGCTGCTCGCATTCGGCGTTCTCGGCGCCACATGCACCGTGCCTCTGCTTACGGCCATAGAGCGCACGAAGGACCCGTGGGCGGCTTTTTTCCTCATCGTCGCAGCCTGGCTCATCGTCTCCGCCTATACCTCGATCAACGCCGTCGTGAAGGCGGAGCTCTTTCCGGCGGCGATCCGCGTCACCGGCGTGGCGCTTCCCTATGCGGTCGCGGTCTCGGTCTTCGGCGGCTCTGCGGAATATGTCGCGCTGTGGTTCAAGAATGCGGAGCGCGAAAGCTGGTTCTATTGGTATGTGAGCGCCGTGATCCTCTGCTCTCTCGTCGTTTACTTTCTCATGCCCGACACAAGGAAGACGTCCCGCATCGACGCGGAAGCGCCGACAAGCGTCGGCGATACGGTTTGACGCGCGCCAGCCCGGCCCCCTCGCTGGGCCTCCGCCATCGCGCTAGGTCGCTGCCTCGACTCGGCGGCCGTCCGGTTGTTGGTTAACAAAGCTTGAAAGATTTAGGATTTTTTTTCCGCCTAACTCTGTTGACAAACTCTAAAAAAAATTCAAAATCCGTAAATTGCGTCATTTTCTCGCCTTGAGGCGGGGTGGCGCATCGCGAGACATGCGTCGGCTGGCGCGCAGAATTTCGAAGGCCAGGAGTCTGACAAGTGGTGTGAGGAGGAGGCTGGCATGAATAGGACTGTGATCTTAGCCGCGGGGCTTGTCTCGGCGTTGGTGTTCGCCGGGGGCTCCGCCAATGCGGCGGTCGTGACGGAGAATCTCGGCTCCTTTTCCGAGACGGCGGCCCAGAACCCCATCAGCTTTGGGGCCAAGCTGGACGGAGCGAAGACGGGCGCATTCACGACCTACATCTATTTCACCGTGACGGGCGCGAGCCCGTTCAGCCTGACCGCCACGGAGGCCGGCTTGTTCAAGGGAGCGTTGAACTCGCTTTCGGGCACGTTCCAGCTCTTCTCGGCCGGCGGGACCGCCGAATCTGGCGCAGTGGGCTTTTCGGGCAGCGTTTCCGGGACCGGCTTAAAGGCGGCCACCAGCGAGTTCGCCACTCTCAGCTCCTGGGGGCTTCTGAACCCTGGCAAGTATTATCTGGAAGTGAACGGAACCGGCGGCAATATCAACGGGGCGACACATGGCACCGTAGCGGGAAGCGTCCTGACGGCGTCCGTGCCCGAGCCCTCCACTTGGGCGATGATGCTCTTAGGTTTCGTGGGCGTCGCCTATCTCGGCATGACCCGCAAGAGCGCGCCCGCCATCGCCTGACGCGTAATCAGCCCGGTCAAGCTAAAGGAAGTCCTGCACCTCTGCAGGGCTTTTGTTTCGCGCGAACTGCGACGCCGACGCTCGCAGCGCGCGACTCCGCGCAGCGTCGACCTCGCGCATCGAAGGCGAAGCCGCGGAAGACGCCCCACATTGACGTGGAAGCGCCGAGGCGGGTCGATCGGTAGACCTGCGCCGTCGCGGCGGCTCGCTCTCTCTCCGCATGCTCCGTAGTTAACGAAGTTCTAACAATCTGGGATTTCGCCCAGCAGACATCTATTGACAATCTCTTAAAAAAGAGTTTCAAAATATGCAAATTGCGTCTTCTAGGCGGGCTGTGAGCCGGGCCGGCGCATTGGAAAGCATGCGTCGACTGGCGCGCAGAATTTGAACGCCGGGGAACCTGGCAAGCGTGCAGTGAGGAGGAGGACTGGTATGAAAAGGACAGCGACCTTGGCCGTGGGGCTGGTCTCCGCACTCCTGTTTGCCGGGGGCGCCGCCAATGCGGCGGTGGTGGCCGAAAGCCTTGGGACGTTCTCGGAAACGGCCGCCGAAAACGGAATCACCTTTGGGGCCAGTCTGAATGGCGCTCACACCGGCGCATTCACGACGGATATTTTTTTCACCGTCTCAGGCTCGACGCCTTTCAGCCTGAATGCGACGGAAAGTGGTATTTTCAAGGGGAAGCTGAGTTCGCTCTCGGGCTATTTCCAGCTGTTTTCCGCAGGCGGCACGGCGGAGTCGGCGAGGGTCGGGTTCGTCGGCCAAGTGGCGGGAGGCTTTACGAACGAATACGCCAACCTCATATCCTCGGGTGTTTTGAACCCTGGCACTTATTATCTGCAGGTGAACGGAACAGGGGGCAACCTCACCGGCTCGACTCACGGGTCCGTAGGGGGGGTCATCGCCACCTCGTCCGTTCCCGAGCCTTCGACCTGGGCGATGATGATGATTGGCTTCGTGGGCGTCGCCTATCTCGGCTTGAGCCGCAAGAGCGCGCCCATCGCGGCCTAACGCTTAATCAACTCGCCCAAGCTATAGAGAGCCCCGTCGCACTGCGCGGGGCTTTTGTTTTGCGCGTTCTTGACGCAGACAGGCGCGAGGCGGAAGTCCTGCAGCCTCGCGACGCGCCATGGACCTTTTCCGTCGCCCGCGCGCCGGACTTTCGCGGATTCCGAGCCACCCCATGCGTCGGTCCAAGCTAAACGTCGCTCTCGCGTCAGCAGCGCGCTTCCGCCGGCCGATGCGCCGCGAAAGCTTCGATGTCGCGCGCAACGTCGGGACGACGGGCGGCTGCGTCGCCTTGGCGGTGGCGCTGGCGCTCTCGGCCTGCGGCAGGTCGAGCAGGGAAGGCGCAGCCCCCAACGGCCAAGTCATCGCGCGCATCGAAGGCGAAGTCGTCACCTTGCCCGAGCTGGAAAACGAATACCGCCTCACGCATGCGCCGCATGACGATGAGAATACGAAGCGCCTGCTGGCCGACATCGTGTTGAGGAAGTATCTCGCCCATCAGGCCGTGGCGTCGAAGCTCGATCGCGAGCCTTCCACCTATCTCGACCTGTTCCGCGCGCGCGAGCAGATCCTCGCGTCCGCCTATCTCCAGCGCCAGGTCGACTTCAAGACCGGCGCGATGAGCTCGGCGGAGATCAGCAGATTCGTCGCCCAGCGCCAGTCGCAATTTTCCGAGCGACGTCTCCTGCACGTCGATCAGATTTCCGTAGCCGTCGGCGACAGGGCTCGAGAAATCGTCGAGGCCACCAAGGCGGACTCGACCATCGCCGAGATCGAGCGGGAGCTGACGAAGCTCAAGCTGCCGTACAAGCGCTCGGCGGCCATGCTGGAATCCTCCGCCGTCCCCGACGAGCTGTTGGCGCGCGTGGAGGCGCGCAACAAGGACGAGGTGTTCTTCGTCTACAGCGGCGGCAACGGATTGTTCTTCAAGCTTCTCGACGAAGCTCCCAATCCATTGACGGGGGAAGAAGCCAAGGTCGCCGCCAAAGAGCTGCTGACTCAGGAGGCATTTGCAAAGGAGACGCAACTCGCCCAGTCGGCGGCGCTTTCCGGCGCGACATTTGAAGGCGAATACGCCAAGCTCTTCGCGACCGCGCGCGACAAGGCGCCGGCCGAAGCGCCTCAGCCCGCGAAGTGACGCGCCCGAATTTGCGCGATCGACGGGACCTCACGCAAGGTTCAGGACCGATCCCGCCACGATGCAGTTCACCAGGCGCAACCGCTTCACGATCTCTTTGACGTCGGCGTATTTTTCGACGTTTTTGCGCGCGACGATGACACTCGCGCCGACGGCTCGCGCGACGACATAGGCGTCGGAGAACTCCAACGCCGGCGGAACGTCGTAAATGACGATGTCATAATCCTTGTTGAAGCTCGCGACCATCTCCTCGAAAGCTCGCGCGGCCAGCAGCTCTTGTGGATTTCGGGGGGTTGCGCCGCTGGCGAGGACCGAAAGCGAGGGCTCGCGGCCCAAAATGAATTCAGAAGCGTTGAGCCCGTTCCGCTGCAACAGTTCCGCAAGTCCGCCCCGAAGCTGATCGCAGCCGAAGATCTGGCCGACGCGAGGATCTCTCAGGTTTGCGTCGACAATGAGCGTCTTGAGGCCGGACTGAGCAAAGATGACGGCTAGATTCGCGGCGAGATAGGAGCAGCCGGCGCCGGCATGCGAGCCGACCACCAGGAAGGAACGCGCGCTGGCGCCATTGGTCGGGAGGCTCGAGAGCAGCGCGCTGCGAACCCAGCGAAGTGATTCGGACGCCGGGGAAAGCGGGTTGTCGTGCACGAAGAGATCTTCCGAGCGACGGAAGGCCTCGGCCTGCGTTTTCGTTTCGGGGTTCAAGCCGGCTTCCAAGGTCGCTTGCCTCCAAGCTCCTCACGAGGCGATGACGCGCCGAAAGAACTCGACGACAGAATCGATTTTTATGCGCCTCGCGCCGAAACCGCAAGACGGCGACGGCTCGCATCACCAGCTTTCGGGCTGGAAGGCGCCAAGCTCCAAATGTCAGAGGCTGCGCGCGCCGCCGTGCTGCCGGGGCTCGAAAAGCCTGCCGATCGCGGCGGCGCGGTCAGGACGGCCCAACGTCAGCACGGCGTCCCCCTCCTGCAGGATGGCGTTCTCCGGCGGGTTGAGATGCACGTCGCCGTCGCTGCGGTTGATCTGCACGATGAAGAAGGCGCCTTTCGCCTGGCGTTCCAACGCGCCGACCGTCATGCGCGCCGCCGGACTGCGTGGCGGGACGGCGTAAACCTGCAGATCCATGCCGAAATTGCGCAGGGCGCGCTGGAATCCGTGGGACTTTTCCAGACTGTCCATGAGCCGCGCCGACTCTTGATGCAGGAAGAGCTCCGCAATGCGCTCGCCGCCGATATACTCCGGCAGAACAACCCGGTCTGCGCCCGCGAGCATGAGCTTGCTCTCCGTGCTCTGCTTGTCGCCGCGCGCGACGATCAACAGGTCCGGGTTGAGCGCCCGCGCGCTCAAGGTCACGAGAATGTTCACGGCGTCGTTGGGCATGCAGCTTGCGAGCGCATGCGCGCGTTTGACGCCGGCGGCGATCAGGATCTCCTCGCCCGTGGCCTCGCCGCACAGGCAAAGGTAGCCAGCGGCGCGGGCCTCGGCGATCCGCGCTTCGTTCTCGTCGATGACGACGAAACTCGCGCTGCTGCGCCGCAACGCGTTGGCCAGAACCATGCCGACGCGACCCAAGCCGCAGACGATGACGTGACCCTCGGTCTGCTCGATCTTCTGGTCCATCTTTTTGCGCCCCGCTATTTTGTTGATCTGGTTGAGCGTGAAGAATTGAACCACGACGCCGGTGAGAAAAATCATGCCGGTGCAGCCCAGAATGATCAATGCGATGGTGAGGAAATAAAGAAAGTTGGAATTGATGGGCCGAACTTCTTCATAGCCCACCGTATAAAGCGTGACGATCACCATGTAGAAGGCGTCGCGCAGGCTCCAGCCCTGCGACATATAGGCGAGCGTCGCCATGACAACGATGGCGAGGATGAAGGCGAGGCCGCCGATCAGATTATGTTTTGGCGAGTCGAAAAGACCGGAGAGATTGGGCGGCGGGGCGCGCCGAATCGGCCGGTGGCGCGGCGCCGCTCTCACGGGCGCCGCTCTCATGGGCGCCGTCGAGCGCCGAAGCGGCCGACTTTCCGCTCGCGGTGGCGCGCCCGCGGGCGCCGCCGCTTCTGCGGGTTCGTCGGCTTCCTTCGTCACATTCGCCCCGAAATGCGTCTGGGCTCGGATCCTCTCCGCCCAAAAATCTCACGTAAGGAAGCAAATTCCGGGCAAAGGGGCCTTCGGCGGCTCTCAGACCGAGCTGTCAGGGTCGATTTGGCAAGCTGCTTGGAGCGACTTCAGGGGCGACCCCGGCCCGGGGTCAGGGAGTGGGAATCCGGCCTTCGCCAGGGGCCGAAGGGGTGATCATCGGCTCGCGCGATCCGCGCGGCTCAGCCACAGAGACGCCGGCGCCATGCGATAAGCCCCGCCGTCGAGCCGTCGAGCCCCGCCGTGTCGGCGCGCGCGTTTGAGACGATCGGCCCGAGCCGGTTCGCGAGCTCCTTGCCGAGCTCGACGCCCCATTGGTCGAAGGGATTGATGTCCCAGATCGCCGCCTGCACGAACACTTTGTGCTCGTAGAGAGCGACGAGCCGTCCGAGCGTGCGCGGGTCGAGGCGCTTGTAAAGCAAAGCGCTCGACGGTCGGTCGCCGGAAAAAACCTTGTGCGGCGCGAGCCGCGCCACGTCGGTCTCCGTCCGTCCCTCCTTGCGCAGCGACGCCTGCGCCTCCTCCAGGGTGCGCCCGCGCATGAAGGCCTCTCCCTGCGCCAGGCAATTGGCGAACAGCAGCTCGTGGTGGCGCGCATCGGACGCGACGGGTTCGGCGGCGATCAGAAAATCGATCGGCGTGACGTCGGTTCCCTGGTGCAGCAGCTGAAAGAAGGCGTGCTGGCCATTCGTGCCGGGCTCGCCGAAGATGACCGGTCCCGTCGCCAACGCGACCGGCGCGCCCTCGCGGGTCACGGACTTGCCGTTCGACTCCATGTCGAGCTGCTGCAGATAGGCGGGAAAGCGTGCGAGCCGCTGGTCATAAGGGATCACCGCATGCGCGCCGCGCCCCAGGATATTGCGGTGCCAGACACCGAGCAGCCCCATGAGCGCCGGAATGTTCTTTTTGAGCGGCGCTTCCAAAAAATGCCGGTCGACGTCGTGCCCGCCGCGCAGAAACGCCAGAAAATTTTCTTCGCCGATGAAGATCGCGAGCGCGAGGCCGATCGAGGACCACAACGAATAGCGTCCGCCCACCCAGTCCCAGAAGCCGAAGACGCGCGCCTTATCGATGCCGAATTCGGCGACCTTGTCGAGCCGCGTCGAGACGGCGGCGAAATGCTTCGACACCGCGGCTTCGCCGAGCGTTGCAGCGATGCGCGCGCGCGCGCTCGCGGCGTTGGCCATGGTCTCTTGCGTCGTGAAGGTTTTGCTCGAGACGATGAACAGCGTGCGCGAAAGGTCAAGCGGCGCAAGCGTGTCGGCAAGATCGGCGCCGTCGACATTGGCGACGAAATGCGCGCGCGGCCCCGCGCCGCGAAAGGGCGAGAGGGCGCGACAGGCCATGGCCGGCCCAAGGTCCGAGCCGCCGATGCCGATATTGACGACATCGGTGAAGGGCCCGCCGACGCCCCGCAGCGCGCCCTCGCGAATCTGGCGCGCGAAATGCAGCATCTTGCCGCGCTCGGCCTCGATCTCGGCGCGGCGATCGACGTCGCCGATGAAGATCGGCGCGCCGGAGAGGTCGCGTAGCGCCATATGCATCGCGGCGCGGCCTTCGGTGAGGTTTACGGCTTCGCCCGCGAAGAGCTCGGCGCGGCGATCTTCGAGCCGCTGCGCGCGGGCGAGCCTGACGAGCAGATCGAGCGTCTCGCGCGTGATCTTGTGCTTGGAGAAGTCGAAGACGAGGTCGTCGAGAACGACGGAGAATTTCTGGAACCGCTCGGGGTCCTGCGCGAAGAGCTCGCGGGCGCGAACGGCGGCGAGGGCCTGGGCGTGCGCGCGGAGCGCGGCGAGTGCGGCGGAGCTGGGCATGAGGTCGCTATTGCGGGAGGGCGCGCGCGATTCGCGCAATCGCAAACATAGCAAAGGCGGAGCGGCGTATCGACACCCCGCGGAGCTCAGGGTCGCCTGGCGAGCCGCGTGAGATTTTTGCGCACGCGCTTTTTGTAGACGCTCAGCGCGCGCTCGGGCGCGAGATGACTCTGGCCCAAAAGCAGGCTGCGCGCGGCGGCGTTCTGGGCGTCCATCACGGCCTTGATCTTTTCCGCGACCATGAGTCGGCTCTCGGCCTTGGCAGAGGCGCCCCCGCGCGCGAGCTTGGCGAGGCGCAGCGCGACGACGCGATTGGCGTCGAAGCCGAGCTTCATCGAATCGGTGACGAGCTTCGTCCAGTTGGGGCGCTTGCGGCGCATCGGAGCCCTCCCAGGTTGAGGATCTGTTAAGGCTATGCGCCCGTCATCGAAAAGCCAAGTAGCAGGCGCATGCGTCGCAGCGTAAGATGGGTCGGGAGAGATTCGACTTGATTCGACAAGCCCGCTGCGTTGGGAACCGCTCAGGTCCCCGCCCATGATCAGCCGTCGCGAATTTCTGCGCCTCGCCGGCGGCTCGACGTTGCTCGGCTTCGCCAGCCTTTTCTATGGCGTCATCGGCGAGCCGCTTCTGGGCCTGCGCGTCAAGAGTTATGCGTTGACGCCGCCGAACTGGCCGAAAAGCCTGCGCCTGCGGCTCGCGGTCATCGCCGACCCGCACGCCTGCGAGCCGTGGATGACCCCTGACCATCTGCAGACAATCGTTGACGTGGCCAACGATCTCGGCGCCGACTGCGCGCTGCTGCTCGGCGACTATGTGGCGACGCATCACTTTCAGCGCCCGACGCCGCCAAAGCTCTGGGCCGGCGCGCTGGGGCGGCTGCGCGCCCCGCTCGGCGTCCATGCGATCCTCGGCAATCACGACTGGTGGGCGGACCGGTCCGCGATGCGCTACGAGGGCCGCGAACCTTTCGGCGCCCTCGCGTTGCGCGACGCCGGCGTCGCCGTGCACCGAAACCAGGCCGTCCGGCTGTTGAAGGACGGCCAGCCGTTCTGGCTCGTCGGCCTCGACGACCAGATCGCCTTCACGCCCGTGCTCGGCAAATGGCGCGACCGCGAGGGAGCCCATGACATCGTAGGGGCCTTTGCGCAGGTGACCGACGATGCGCCCGTCATCCTGCTCGCGCATGAGCCGGATATCTTTCCCAATGTCCCGCAACGCGTCGCGCTGACCCTGTGCGGTCACATGCATGGCGGGCAGTGCAATCTTCTCGGCTGGACGCCCTTCGTCCCCGAGCAATATGACGGCCGCTCGATCTATGGCCTGAGCGAGGAGCGCGGGCGGCACATGATCATCTCCGGCGGTCTCGGCTGCTCCGTCGTCCCGGCGCGCATCGGCGCGCCCCCGGAGATCGTGCTGGTGGAGCTCGGCGAGCCGGCGGTCGCGTGAGCGCCCGGGTCTACCGCCTGATTGCTACTCGCCCCGCAGCGGTTTCTCCTCCATCCGGACCAGGAAGAGCAGCGACAGTCCGAGGAACGCCGCGAAGGTCCCGAACACGAGTTGGAAAGACGCCACGACCTGGTCTCGTGAGCCGGCCCCTTCGCCCATCACGAGCGCGCCGAGCAGCGCGGCGATGAGCGCGCCGCCGATTTGCCGCGAGAACTGCAAAATGGCGGTCGCGGCCCCGAGCGTCTTCGTGTCGACCGCGTTTTGCACGCTGACGGTGGAGACAGGCAGCATCGCGCCGACGCCGACGCTCGTCACCGTCAGCAGCGTGTTGAGCTGCAGCAGGTTCAGCTCCCGCAGCCGCAGGGCGGCGGAGAGCGCCGCAGCAAAGCCTATGGCGAGACCGACAACCGCCGGCGCCTTGTAGCGCTTGAGATGCGGCATGAGCCGGCCGGAGATCGTCGCGCCGACGACGGTCCCGATCATCATCGGGATCAGAGCCAGGCCGGAGTCTTCGATGGAGAGCGACAGGCCGCCCTGAAAATATATGGGCGTCACGGCGCCGGCGGCGATGAAGGCGCCGAAGCCGAAGGCGCCGCTGAGGGCTGCGTCCCGGGCGATTGCGTTCTGCAGCACGCTCAGCGGAAAGAAGGGTTCTGCTGCGCGCTTCTGACGCCAGACGAACAGCCACCAGAAGAGGCCCGAGGCGGCGATCAGCGCCAAGGTCTCGACTGCGCCCGCGCGCTGCTGACTTAGACCGAGCGCCAGCAGCCCGGAAGCAGCGGCGAGCAGGACGGCGCCGGGATAGTCGATCCTGTGAGGATGGCGCCGAACGGGCAGCCGCAGCAGCGTCCTCCGGACGATCGCGAGGGCGAGAAGGCCGAGCGGCAGATTTATCCAGAAGATCAGCGACCAGTGCAGATGCTCGGCGAAAAATCCGCCGAGCGCCGGCCCGGCGACGCTCGAGGTGACGAAGACCGACGCGAACCAGGTCTGGTAGCGCCCGCGCTTCAGCGGCGAGACGAGGTCGGCGATGGCGATTTGCGCCAGGGACAAAATGCCGCCGCCGCCCGCGGCCTGAAGCACGCGCGCCAGGCAAAGCGCGATCATGCCCGGCGCGAGCGCGCAGGCGAACGATCCAAGGATGAATATCGCGATGGCGACGAGCAGCATCGCGCGCGCGCCGTGGATGTCGGCGAGCTTGCCATAGAGCGGGGTGACGATCGTCGCGGCGACGAGGTAGGATGTCACGACCCACGGCGCGTTCGCATAGTCGCCGAGCTCGACGCCGATCGTCGGCAAGGCCGGGGCGACGATGGTCTGATCCAGCGCCGAGAGCAGCATGGCGAGGCAGAGGCCGATGAGCACGGCGCGCTCTTCGGATTTCGCGATCGGTGCGTCGGTCTTCATGCCGGATTATGTTGGCGCTCTCTCGACTCCCTGGAGCAGGGGGGATTCGTTTACCGGCAATCTCCAGCTCAGGATAGTGCTTCCCGTCACTGCGGGGCCCGGCGCCGACCCGTCGGTTCGCGACGGTCGCCGCTTTCCTCACAATCAGTCCTGCCGAAGTATTGTTGCACACATGGCCGGCCGCCCGATCCACGGGGGCCAAGCCGTCTGGGCGCGAAGCTGTTGCGGCGGCCTTCTCGACGAGCGGGCGCTCCCGACGCTCACACGAGATAATAGAGCTTGTCTGCGCCTTCGCCCTTCTCAGCGGCGATCTCGGCGCGGACGCCGCGTATCGCGGCGAGGGTCGCCGAATCCTCGTCCGCTCCCTGCGGAAAGACGCGGTTTTTCGCAAGCCAGTTCGGAAACTCGAGGCGCGCAAAGGATTCGAGCAGGTCCGGCTTCACCCCGGCGAGCCAGACGTCAAGGCCGCTGGTCTGCGCCTGCTTGAGGAAGTGCTCGAGATGCTCGAGGCTCACCATATCCGGATTGCGCACGCGCTTCAGGCGCAGAACGATATGGCGCAGGCCCTCCCTTCGCGCTCGGGCCCATAGGTCGGTCAAAGTCCGCTCGAGTTCCGGCCCCGCGCCGAAGAACAGCTCGCCTTCGAGATCATAGACGACGTAACCTCCGGCCGGCGCGTCCGACGGCAGGCGTTCGCGAACGACCTCGTTTCCGTCGACCACGAGCTCGACGGCCCGGAGCTTGGCCGCGCGCGGAACGAACAGCAGGATGGAAAGCGCGACGCCGATCAATATCGCCTGATCGAGCCCAAATGCAATGGCGCTGAGCGCCGTGACCACGACGACGCCAGCGTCCAAGCGCGTCGCCCGCAGCGCATAGGCGAGCCGTTTGAGGTCGATGAGCCGCGTCGCCGTGAGTAGGAGCAGCGCGGCGAGCGCCGGCTTCGGCACGAAGCGCGCGAGCGGCGCGAGGGTGAGCACCGCGATCGCGACGAAGATCGCCGTCAGGACCCCCGACAGCCGCGTCGCGGCGCCCGCGTGGAAGTTGATGGCCGAGCGCGACAGCGAGCCGGAGCCGGGCAGGCACTGGAAGAAGCTCCCCGTGAGGTTGGCGATGCCCTCGGCGAGACATTGACGATTGTAGTCGAGAGGCTGGCGCGTCTCATGCGCAATCGACTTCGCGATGGCGAGCGCCTCGAGCAGGCCCAGGAACGCGATGGCCGCGGCGTCTGGGGCGAGCTCCGCGAACCAGCGAAGCTCGACGCGCGGAATATGCGGCGCGGGCAAGCTGCCCGGAACGGAGCCCGAGACGGCGATCAGAGTCCTGCCGTCGGCGTCGGGAATGGTCCAGCCCGCGAGATAGGCGGCGACGCCAACGATCACGAGCGCCAGAAGCATGTCGAATTGCGGCAGCCGATGGCGGCGGACGAGATAGCGGAACAGCACGGCGAGCGCGAGCGTCGTCGCCGTCGCTATGATCGCTCTAGCGTTCAACGGGTCGCCCTCGGTCAGGGTCAGCCAGAGGCGGTAAAGAATGTGCTGGGACCCGGATCCCTTGTCGCGCACGCCAAGCGCATTGCCGACCTGCCCCAGCGCGAGCAGCGCGCTCGCGGCGCTCATGAAGCCCAGGATGACCGACTCCGAAATGTAGCGCGTGAGATCGCCCAAACGGAAGAATGCGATCGAAATCTGGATTGTCCCGACGAGCGCGCCAAGGAGAAATGTGGCTTGCGCCGCCTCGACGCGCTGTTCGGCGTCGAACATCGAAAGCGCGCTGAAAATGACGAGGGAAATCGCGCTCGTCGGGCCGTTGATGAGGTGAGAGGACGAGCCGAAGACCGAGGCGACCGCGGTCACGACGATCGCCGAATAGAGCCCGTAACGGGGATCGACGCCGGCGAGCAGCGCATAAGCCATCGCCTGAGGAAGCGAGATGGCGGCGACCGTAAGGCCGGCGATGACGTCGCGCCGCAGCGCGAATTGATCGTAGGCGAAGGAAAGCTTCATCGCCCCGGCCCCCCGATGACGTCGTCGATCACGCCGTTCTCCGCGAAAAACCTGTCGTTCGCCTCGTTCCAGTCGCGGGCGATATCGGTGATCGGAACGAGATCGATGTTGGGGAATGCGACGCCAACTTTCCGTGCGGTCTCGGGTTGAAGCGGCCGGTAGCCAAGCTCGGCGATGCGCTGCTGCGCGGCGTCGCTGAAGAGAAAAGCCAGATAGGCTTTGGCCGCGGCGAGATCGCTTTTGCTCGCGGCGCCGTTGTCGAGCCACGCGACCGTCGGCTCGGCCAGAATGCTGATAGGCGGATAGACGATTTCGAGCTTTCCTCGGGATTGCGCAGTCTCTCGGATCGCCTCGTTTTCCCAAGTGAGTTGCACATCGCCCCGCTCCTGTTCGGCGAAGCTCGTGGCCGCGCCGCGCGCGCCCTCGGCGAGAGACGGCGCGCGGCGATAGAGCTCTCGCAGGTAGCTGCGGGCCTCGGCTTCGGAGCCGCCGCGCTTCACGACGGCGGCCCAGGCGGCAAGCGCCGCGAGCTTGCCGCCTGCAGAGCTTCTGGGATCCGCGACGACGATTTCGAGCTCAGACCGCAGCAGATCCGGCCAATCTCTGATATGGCGCGGATTGCCATGACGAACGACGAAGACGATCGTGGAGGCGTAGGGAGAGGAGTGGTTCGGCAGTCGCGAAGCCCAGTTCTCAGCGAGGAATCCGCGCTTGCGGAGGCTGTCTACGTCCGTGTAGAGGCCGAGCGTCGCCACGTCGGCCTTCAGCTCGCCGCTGGCGATCCTGCGCGCCTGGCGGCTGGAGCCGCCATGCGACTGCACAATGGTCAAATGCCGGCCGGTTTCTTTCTCGTAGGCGTCGACAAAAATCGGGTTCAGCAGCTGATAGAGCTCCCGCGTCGGATCGTAGGAGACGTTAACGAGCTGCCCTTCCCCGACGGCAGGCCCGTTTGTGACCGCGATGAGCGCCAGGCCCGCCGCTGCGGCGGCCAGAGCGAGAAAGCTGAGCCAGTCGCTCCTACGCATGATCGTCTTCGCTGAGCGGCCCTCGTCCCACAACGGACGCGTTCGATGGATGTAAGTTGATATTATTTGTAGAAGAAGTCAACTACAGGGCCGCCAAGCGGTGCCCGCCGCCTTGACCGCCGCCTTTGGCGTCCTCATGATAAAATTCTTCGGGTCAGAAGTTCGAGCCAAACGGTTGGAGGGGAGCGTCGAGATGACGGACAGTTCCGCCACTTCCCTTATCGCTACGCCTGCTCCGGCCCTTCGTCCGGGATCCTGCGCTCCAGCGGCGCGCACCGACATGGCTTCGCCCAGTCCAGGACGCAAAGTTAGAGCATCCTTGCGTCCGAGCCGCGGCGCATCCGGCGAGTCCCGGCGGCATGCGTTCGCTGTGGCGATTGTCCTTCTGGGGATGGCGTCGATCGGCGTCTCGAGGCCCGCAGCCGCCGACGAAGGATATTGGCCATTCTCCGCGGCGCCCGTTCAATCCATCGAGGACAAATACGGTGTGCGCGTGACGGCGAAATGGCTCGCCGAGATCGAGCACGCGACGGTGAGAGTGGGAACCGAAGGCACGTCGGGCGCCTTCGTCAGTCCGAATGGACTGATACTGACGGCGCGGCGCGTCGTTCCCCGGGCTGCGCGCATGGCTGTGCGCGAGGCGTTCAGTCACGGGTTCGTCGCGCACGGACGCGAAGATGAGCTCAGGCTCCCCGGCGTCACCGTCGACGTGGTCTTGACGGAGCGGGATGTGACGCCCGTGATCCTGGCCGAACAATCCGCGACGGCCTCATCGACTCCGGACGAAGGTCGCCGGCGCGCGATCGAGCGGCTGCAGCGAGAGGCCCCCCGGGCGCCGGATGAGGTGGCCGAGGTCGTATCCTTCTACGGCGGCGCGCAGTATGTTCTCTACGTTTACCGCCGATACCAGGATCTGCGGCTCGTGTTTGCGACGGAAGAGTCGATTGGCGAACGGACGGGGACCTATCCCAGTCCCGCTCTCGCTGTTGCGCTTCTGCGCGCCTATGAGCACGGCGAGCCCGCCGCCACGCCCGACTATTTGCGGATGTCGGCTGGGCCCCTCACGGAAGGGACGCCCGTTTTCACCAGCGGCGCGCCCTATAGGAGAAGCCAACGGCGGTTGCCTTTGGCCGAGCTTGAGGCGATCCGGACGATCGAACTGCCGCTGTTGCTCGACGCAAATGCGAAAATTGCGTCAAGGTTGTCGACTTGGCGCGATCTCACGCCGAACGCTTCACCGGCGGCGCTGTGGCTGGTGGAGCATGCGCAAGTCTTCCGCGACCTGATCGAGATAGAGCAGAAAGCGTTCCGTGATCCGGCCTTCGTGGCCTCCGTTCGCGAGGACGAGGGGCGACTCATCGAAGCCTTGAAGGCGCAGCATGATGTCGCCGGGCTCGAGGCGTTCGCTGAGGTCGCCCGCCTGGAGCAGGACCTCTCCGGGCAACGCATCCGACGCCTGCTCGTGCCTTGGACGGGCGACGGAGAGCCCCTGATGTGGCAGGGTCCCGACGCTGACGTGCCATGGGGCGCCTACTTGATGGGTATGAGCCAGGTCATCGCCGAGGTTCTGCTGCGCGACCGCGAGGAGCGGCGCCGACCGGACGCCGAGCGCTCGTTCGGCTATCGCGAGGCGGACCGCCCCGCGCTCGAGCGCTGGCTGACCGGCCGGCCGGGCGAGCCCGGCGCTGCGCCGCCGGTCGAGGCGGGGATGGAGCAGGCGCTCATCACCGCCTATCTAGAGCTCCTCTCCGAGCACTTGCCCCCGGACGATTCGCTGCTGCAGCCCGCTTTGGCTGGGCGCGGCCCTCGGCAACGGGCGATCGAGCTTGCAGCCGCCACGCGGCTTGGAGACGTGGAATTCCGCAAGCAACTGTTTTACGCCAGCGACGCGGAGTTCGCGCAGCTGCATGATCCGGTGCTGGACCAGTTGCGCCGGATGGAGCCCGAGTATCGTCGCAGCGGTCGTCAGTATGATGCGACGCGCGCGCAGCTGGCGGCGGCTTTCGATCGTGCGACGCAGGCCGCGCGCCGCAGCCGCGGCTCTTCGCTATACCCCGACACAACCGGCACGCTGCGATTGGGCTATGGCGTCATCTCGGGCGTTGATCATGCGCCCAGCGGGCTCCCTACGGATGACGTCCCTTGGTATCGGTCGCCAGCCGTCACGACGCTGGCGAACCTCTTTGAGTTTGCCGCACGCGAGAAGGCGTCATTGCGGCTCGACCCCCGCTGGACCGAGGCGAGGTCGCGCATGAATGAGGAAACCGCTGTCAATTTCGTTTCTTCCGTCGATGGCGTCGCTGGCAGCTCGGGAAGCGTCACCGTCAATTCGAAGGGCGAGGTCGTCGGCGTCCTGTTCAGCGGCGTCGGCGGCGGAGCGGCCTTCGATTATGTGTATGAGGGGAAGCTGCAAGGCGCAGCACGCACGATTCACGTGGCGACGCCTATCATCCTCGAGTCGCTCGCACATGTATATGGCGCGACCGATCTGCTGCGCGAACTGGGTCAAGGGCCTCTGCCGTGACGCGCTCTGCCGCAGCTGACGCGATGACGCGCCGGGAAGGCGGCGCTCGGCTCACTCTCTCCCGTTCGCGAACCGCGGAGATGGGGCACTGTCACCTTCGCGCCACGCCGTGATGCGCGCGGTTCTATTGGCGTCCTGCCAGACTACATGATACTTTGAGTGTTGTAGAAGGGATTCGCATGAGAAGGCTTACGACTTTGCTCCCGTTGGCGAGTCGCTGAGCACGCAAGACGCAGCCCGAAAGGAAGAACATGATCG
>DATHCI010000120.1:0-6634 GCA_035319645.1 Methylocystis sp.
GTGCTTTGAAGCGGCCTCGACACACGCCGAGCGTTCTGCGAAGCTTGGATTACAACACGCCGCGTTAAGGGGCCGATTCGCACCGAGATCTGAATTGGACGAAACACAACGTTGCTTCTGGGGGCTCAAATTCGAGAACGCGTTCCTTCGCGAGAAGGGTAAGGCGTTCGAGACCCTGCTTGCGGGCGTGATGTGTCACGTTCATCCCGGCGACTTCCAGCCTGTTCGGCCCCAAAGGCGATTTAAAGTGCGATGGCTACCGCGTCAGCGACGGTACGGTGTTCCAGTCATACGCTCCTGATGCGATGAAGCTCGAAACCCTGCTCCAGAAGATTGATGAGGATTTTTCCGGCGCGGTCTCTCACCAGGGCTGTTGTCGCATGCAGTTGTCGCTCCGTCTCATACAACCTGCTGCGCGCCCAGGGGCACACCAAGATCAAAAACGCCCGCTGGCGCGCGGCGCTCGACATCAATGAAATCCTCAAAATCCCAGGGCTATGTTAAGAACTGAACAGCCCTGCCCTCTATCACCACAGTCTCCCGCGCTAGGTAAGCTTTGGAAGCGGCGGACGAAGCGCTCCCATGCTTCGGCTCCATGCTCCGTCTCCTCTTGCCGTCACCCGCCTGCAGCGGATAATTCATCCTCGACCATCGACAGGGCGAAGGGCTCCGCCCCGACCGCGATCCATGCAAACGAGCTTCTCCCTCGCCGCCCTCGCCGATCCGGACACCGCCCGCGCCGAAAAAATCCTGCGCGCCTGCGTGCACTGCGGCTTCTGCACCGCCACCTGCCCGACCTATCTCGAGACCGGCGACGAGCTCGACAGCCCGCGCGGGCGAATCTACCTCATCAAGGAGATGCTGGAGAACGCGCGCGACGGCGATGCGCGCACGGCGCGCCACCTCGACCGCTGCCTGACCTGCCTCTCCTGCATGACCACCTGCCCTTCAGGCGTCGACTATCGCCATCTCGTCGACCATGCGCGCCTCCACATCGAACGGACCTTTGCGCGCCCGGCGCCGCAGCGGGCGTTGCGCGCGCTGCTCGCTCACGTGATCGCCCGGCCCGATCTGTTTCGCCTGGCGCTGCGGAGCGCGGCGCTGGCGCGGCCTTTTGCGGCGCTGCTGCCGAAGAGCCTTCGCGCCATGCTGGAGCTCGCGCCGGCGCGGCTGCCGCCGCCCTCTCCCGTCGACCGTCCGCAGAGCTTCCCCGCGCAGGGACGGCGCCGCATGCGCGTCGCGCTGCTCTCGGGCTGCGCGCAGACCGTGCTCGACGCCAACATCAACGCCGCGACGGTGCGACTGCTGACGCGCCTCGGCGTCGAGGTCGTCGTCGTCCCCGGCGTCTCTTGCTGCGGCGCGCTCCCGCATCATCTCGGCAGGGACGCGGAGGCGCGCGCCTTTGCGAGGCGCAACATCGCCGCCTGGATGCGGGAGATTGGCGCGCCGGGCCTCGACGCCATCGTCGCCAACGCCTCGGGCTGCGGCGCGCATCTGCGCGACTATGGCCATTTGTTCCAGGACGACGCCGAACTCGCCGCGCCGGCGGCGCAGATCTCGGCGCGCGTGCGCGACGTGAGCGAGCTCGTCGCTGCGCTCGACTACGCGCCCAAGGGGCCGCCGCCTGCGCTGACGATCGCCTATCACTCCGCCTGCACGCTCGGCCATGGGCAGAAGATCACCAGCGAGCCGCTAGCGCTGCTGCGCGCCGCCGGTTTCGCTGCGACGCTCGTTCCGGAGAGCCACATCTGCTGCGGCTCGGCGGGGACCTACAATCTGCTCCAGCCGGAGCTCGCCGCGGCGCTGCGCCGGCGCAAGGTCGAAAATCTCGAGAGCCTCGAACCGGACGCGATCGCCGCCGGCAACATCGGCTGCATCACCCAGATCCGCAGCGGCACGCAGATCCCGGTCGCGCATGTCGTCGAGCTGCTCGACTGGGCGAGCGGCGGCCCGCGGCCGCCGGCCCTCGAGGCGATATCGCATCCAGCCAACGCCGTCCGCGAAGCGCGCGCGGCGCCGGCGTGAAGCTTTTGCGCCGAAGGGCGAAGGGCATATAGTGCCTTGAAAATAGCGCCAAAATGGCGCGGCGGGCGCGACCAGCGCGCCGCGACGCCCGAGGATGCCGCCGCTCATGGAACGAAAGCTCTATCCCCCGCCGAAAAGCTTCGTCGACTCCACCGCGATCACGGCGGCGCAATATGAGGCGCTCTACCGGCGCTCGCTCGACGATCCGAAGGGCTTTTGGGGCGAGCAGGGCAAGCGCATCTCGTGGATCTCGCCCTATACGATGATCAAGCACACGAGCTTCGACGCGCATAATGTGTCGATCCGCTGGTTCGAGGATGGGGCGACCAATGTCGCGATGAACTGCATCGACCGCCACCTGCCGAAGCGCGCCGACCAGATCGCGATCCTGTGGGAGAGCGACGACCCGTCCGTATCGCGCAGCCTCACTTACAAGGAGCTCTTCGACGAGGTCTGCCGCTTCGCCAATGTGCTGAAGAAGCACGGAGCGCGGCGCGGCGATCGGGTCACGATCTATCTGCCCATGATCCCGGAGGCGGCGATCGCCATGCTCGCCTGTGCGCGGCTCGGCGTCGTGCATTCGGTCGTCTTCGGCGGCTTCTCGCCCGAGGCGCTCGCCGGACGTATCGACGACGCGCAGTCGCAGATCGTCGTCACCGCCGACGAGGGCCTGCGCGGGGCTAAGCGCGTGCCGCTCAAGGCCAATGTCGACGCGGCCCTCGACAAAGTCGACTGCGTGAGGACGGTCCTCGTCGTCACGCGCACGGGCGGCGACGTGTTCTTGGAGCCTGGCCGCGACTTCCGCTACGAGGACGAGGCGAAGACCGTCGAGCCCTATTGCCCCTATGCCGAGATGGGCGCCGAGGATCCGCTGTTCATCCTCTATACCTCCGGCTCGACCGGCAAGCCCAAGGGCGTGCTGCACACCACGGGCGGCTATCTCGTCTACGCCTCTCTGACGCATGAGCTCGTCTTCGACTATCGCGAGGGCGAGGTCTTTTGGTGCACGGCGGACGTCGGCTGGGTGACGGGCCACAGCTACATCGTCTATGGCCCGCTCGCCAATGGCGCGACGACGCTCATGTTCGAGGGCGTGCCGACCTATCCGACGACCTCGCGCTTCTGGGAGGTCGTCGACAAGCACAAGGTCAACATCTTCTACACCGCGCCGACGGCGATCCGCGCGCTGATGGCCGCAGGCGAGGACGCCGTCAAGAAAACGAGCCGCGAGTCGCTGCGGCTCTTAGGCTCGGTCGGCGAGCCGATCAATCCGGAGGCCTGGGAGTGGTATCACCGCGTCGTCGGCGAGGGCCGCTGTCCCGTCGTCGACACCTGGTGGCAGACCGAGACCGGCGGCGTCATGATCACGCCGCTTCCCGGCGCGACCGACCTCAAGCCCGGCTCGGCGACGAAGCCCTTCTTCGGCGTCGCGCCGGAGATCGTGAGCCCGACGGGCGAGCCGCTGGAGGGCGCCTGCGAGGGCAATCTCGTCATCGCCGACTCCTGGCCGGGCCAGGCGCGCACGCTCTATGGCGACCACGACCGCTTCGTGCAGACCTACTTTTCCGCCTATCCCGGCAAATATTTCACCGGCGACGGCGCGCGGCGCGACGCCGACGGCGACTACTGGATCACGGGCCGCGTCGACGATGTGATCAACGTCTCGGGCCACCGGCTCGGCACGGCGGAGGTCGAGAGCGCGCTCGTCGCGCATGAGAAGGTCGCGGAGGCGGCGGTCGTCGGCTATCCGCACGACCTCAAGGGCCAGGGCATCTATGCCTATGTGACGCTGAACGACGGGCTGGAGCCTTCCGAGCACTTGCGGCGCGAGCTCGTGGCCTGGGTGCGCATGGAGATCGGCCCGATCGCCTCGCCCGACGTGATCCAGTTCGCGCCGGGCCTGCCGAAGACGCGCTCGGGGAAGATCATGCGCAGAATCTTGCGCAAGATCGCCGAAGGGGAGTTCGGGGCGCTGGGGGATACGTCGACGCTGGCGGATCCTGCGGTGGTGGAGGAGCTGGTGCGGGAGCGGGGGGAGGTGTAGAGGGTTGCGGAGGCTGCCCGCTGTTGGAAGGCGGCGGGAACGCTCCAAAGGCTGCTAAACGTGCGTCGATTGTCAAGCGGCGTCAGCTGGTGGTGGGGCTGCTCTAAATGCTTGGTGATGAAATATAAAGTCGAGCAATTCATCTGGAATCTCTAGGTGCAAATCCGAGTTCCTGGTATTGCTGATCGGAACATCCACAATGTAGTGATCCGGCGCGGTCAGTCTGCCGTTCCTGATCACTGGACCCTCCGGATGCCCACGTAAACTTCCGTCCGAGTGGCGCCAAGCTTTGAAGGGCCATCTAGTCACGCTCGGATCGATCGGTCCATAAAGCTCGATCAAATACCCGAGGAATTCACCAGTGGTTGCACGGTAGACGCTTGCCATTGCGAAGCCCCGCCTTGATTCGATTTGGCGAGAATTGTATCAGCTGTCAGTGATTCGGTGAACGGCCTGCCGCCCTCTTTCAAGCTCATTCCACAGAGAATTTGCACTCTTTGCGTCGTGTGCTCCGATTGTCACCAAATGAGACTCGAAGCCTATCTTAAGTTTCGGTGACGGTTTGAGTTTTAGGCGTATCGTGACAGGACATCACTAGACATGTTCCAAAACGCGAACCGCATCAAATTCAACCGCCCCGTCGACGAAGCCGGACGCGCCTGGTGGATCGAGCGGTTTTACGGCCCCTTCGGCCTGACGCCCGAGGGCATGGGCGATCTGATCACGAAAAGCGCCGTCGGCGACAAGCTCATTATCTATGACTTCATTGACGGCATGGGCCACGCATTCCGGCTGCGCGTCGAGGGCAGCCTTTCAGGCCCGGGCGAAGTCTGGTTCGTCGAGCGGACCTTCGAGCTCAGCGGTAATCTGTTCAACGCCGACGAAATGTTTGTCGCAGATAAAATCAGGGGAGCGGGTCTGGGCCGCCGCCTCATGGGCGACCTCATCGAGGCATGCGAGACGCTGCAAGTCGATCGCATCAAGATCCAAGCCAGAAATATCGGGCGCTACGCTTGGCTCAGAATGGGTTTCCGACCCGACATGGGCTCGTGGATCGAGATGCGGAAGAACTTGATCGACGCTTTGCTGCGCTTCGAAGAAGCGCTCGGACGCGATGCGGCCTGGAGAACGGCCGAGATGGTCGCCAAGGGAGGACCGGAGACCGCCAATGTCGTCGCCTCGCTCGAAGAACCCGTCCCGAGCCGGCAGCTGCTTGATTCCTTCATGCGCCCTGTCCAAGTTCCCTTGGGGAAAGCGCTGTTGCTCGAGTGGACCGGGGACTGGTCGGGCGAGTTTATGCTCGCTGATCCCGAGATGAAGCGGATTGCAACCAAATATCTGCGGGAGGACGCCGGTGACTGACTCCGCGACGAAACCAAACGCGACGCACCCGACCCATTCCTGGGGGCTTCTCGCGAAAGACCCATGGATGGAGATCGGTCCGCCGATGGACGAGGAAACGCGCCAAGTCCTGCGCCGCTACTGGCTGCGCAACGGCGGCGATGAGGCGCTGTTCGAGCGGCTCGTTCCGCCCGCCGACGCGCCGAAGCCAAAGCGCGGCGGCTGACGTCGCCGTTCCTCAGGCCGCGTCCGCCGCGGGCGCGGCGGCTCTGAACGAGGGATGCGTCAGGATGAAGTCGAGCAGCTCCTCTGGAACCAGCAGCTGCAAGTCGCGCCTTTCCGAGTTCCGGATCGGGATCCTCACCCGGAACGGCAAATTCCCGACATCGCCATAGCTCCTCGACGAGTGTTCGGGCCACGCGCGCAAGTCGCCGGAGGCATGGCGCCAGGCCCTGAAGGTCCAGTGCGTGATGCTCGGGCAGACGGGACCGTGCAGATCCGTCATATAGCCGAGAAATTCGCCGCTCGCGGCGCGGTAAACGCTCGCCATGGATCGCGCCTCCCCAGATGCGATGCCGGCTGAAGACCCAGCGCGCGCGACCATGACGCTTCGATGACGCGAGCGCAACCCCTTTACGACGGCTTTCCCCAAAAATCCGCAATGACTGTAATCTGTTGCGCTTGCGCCGCCTGACCGCGAGCGCCGACTGACGCGGCGGGCGGTTTCGGATAATCTGCGCGCCGACAAAATCGCCCGCACAACAACCACGGAAAGCGCCTCGCTTGGACGCGCAAGCTCACAACGTTCCCGATAACGCGTCACGAGCGCCTGCCCCGCTGCTGGAGGCGGTCGGCGTGACGAAGTCCTATGCGACGCCGCAGGGTCTGCTGCCGATTCTCAAAGGCGTGGAGCTGACGCTTTGGCCGAACACGACGACCGCGCTCATGGGCGAGTCGGGCAGCGGCAAGAGCACGCTTCTGCATCTCCTCGCCGGGCTCGACGACGCAGACGCTGGCGAGATCCTTCTCGACGGAGAGCCGCTCTCCAGCCTTCCCGACGCCGCGCGCGCAAAGCTCAGGCGCGAGGCGGTCGGCGTCGTCTTCCAGCAGTTCAATCTCATCCAGAGCCTGACCGTCGCCGACAATCTCGCCTTTCACGCCCGTCTCGCCGGGCGCTTCGACCGCGCCTGGACCGACGCGCTCGCGGCGCGGCTGCGGCTCGCG
>DATHCI010000121.1:0-3503 GCA_035319645.1 Methylocystis sp.
GCCGCCGGTGCACGCGACTGAACGACTCTCGTCGACGCGAGGCGGCCCCGATTGCCCCATTTTGGGAAAACTGTCAACGACGGCGGCGAAACCGCAGCGATTTCACATGCCCGCGCTTAGGCCGAGAAGCGCAGCAAACGCCTTTTCGAATTCGCTGATTCCCGCGGACGCCCTGAAGTCAGCAGCCGGACCTGTGCGTCTTGTCGAGAAGCGCGGCGGCGCGAAGTCGCAATGCGCGCCGCCTTTCTCGTCCGGCTGGCGTCAAGCCTCAGCCGTGCGAGCGCCGTCTCCGCGCGTGACGGCCTCGCGCGATCTGCGCGGCATAGGCCTCGCGCACCTCCTTGGCGCGCGCCGGAAAGCCCATGTCGTTCGGCGTGTAGACGGTCTGTCGGCGCGAAGCGAGATCGATCGTCACATGATCGTCCGGCGTCTTCGCCTGGGCGCCGTCGCTCGCTGGATGATATTCGATCCGCAACTGCTGCGGATCGACGATGACGCGCAGATAGCCGTAATCCTGGTCGTCATAGTTCTCGAAGGTCACCGCGTCGTCATGCGCGGTCTTCGGCAGTATCGTCTGTGGAGTCCGCAGGGTCTTGCCTTTGGGCGCGTGCAGCTTTTGCACATTGTGGCCGCCGTTGCCGCAGATGATGTAGGGGATGTCCGTCCCGTCGGCGCGATGGCGCGTGAAGCGCTGATAGGAGTGCGCGTGTCCGGCCAGCACGGCGTGCGGCCATACGCCGACCTCGGCGCAGATCGCGTCCATCTGCTGGCGCATCTCGACGCTCGAGGAATGCTGGCCTCCGAGCGCGTAAGGCGGGTGGTGGTGGGCGAAAAGCAGCGCGCCGCCAAACGCCTCCGACTTCACGCGCCCAAGCGCGGCCTTGAGGTAGTCGAGCTGAGCGCCGCCGATATTCTCGTCGGCGATGACGCCCGGATCCTCGAGCGTATTGCTGTAGAAAACCAGGATGCGCACGAAGGGCGCCTCGAAAGTGAAATACACCCCCGGCTGAATCTGCGCGGTGCGCGACAAGCCGCCGGCCTCGGGCGTGCAGATGAAGCCGCCCGAAGGATCACAGCAAAAGTTGCGCAGATAGGCGTCGAGGCTCCTGGCGTGGGCGAGCGGCGAGATCATGCCGTCGTGATTGCCCGCCGCCGCCAGCACCGGCGCGTGATAGTTGCGATAGGGCTCGTAGAACTGGTCGTAATAATATTCCGTCTCGCCGAAATTATAGACGATATCGCCGAGCAGGAGCGCGAATTGCGGCGTCTCGATGGGGTCCTCCTCGTCGAAGTCGGCGACCATCTTGTCGGTGACCTCGTTTTGCGTGCGCGGACCGCGCGTGCTGCCGCAGTCGCCCGTCGAATGAAACACGATCTGCCCGTTCTTCTCGATGGCGGCGATCGCCTCCGAATGCTCGCCCAGGACGTCTTCAAGTGTGAGCCTCGGCTCCGGCCCCTCGCCGCGCGGCGGCGGGAAGGGCATCGGCTTGAGCTTCCCCTCCTTGTTCAACTCGTCGATGATTTCGTAGGCGTCCTTGTCGGAGGGATGCTTGATCTTGAACGTGCGCGGATCTTCGGTGGGCTGAGGCTGCGAGAAGACGGGGGCTTGCAGCGCTCTTTGCGGATGCGCGGGGCCGTCTTCCGCGCCATCGCTCGAATTCTTGGGATGCTTCGCCATTTCGACCCCCTAAATGTTCTTGACGTAGGCCAACAAAACCAGCGTAACTCGTCAGCGCGATGGTTGTGTGAACGAAGGCGCCTCCGTCGCTCATCTTTCCCGTTCATCCCGCGGTCAGGTGTTTCGTGCTTTCCTGCGGACGATCGCAGACTGGAGGACGAGATGGCGATCGGACCCGATCCATTGGGCGCCGTCAGGGCGCTGAACCGCTTCGGCCTCGGGGCGCGGCCGGGCGATCTGGCGCAGGCGGCCGCCGACCCCCGCGGCTTCGTCCTGGACGAGCTGCAGCGACCCGACCAGGCGACTCTCGCCGCCGCTGGCCTGCCGACGTCGGCGCAGGCGCTGCAGCAGGTCTATCTCGACGGTCAGCAAAAGAAGATGGCGCGCGAGCGCGCCGCCATGTCGCCGCCCGCCCCCGCAGCGATGACGCCCGACGGCAAGCCGGCGCCGCAGCCGAAAGCGGAGCCTGCGCCCGAGCAGAAGATCTTCCAGGCCGAGGCGCTGGCGCGCTTCAACAAGCAGCTCGGCGCCTCCTGCGGCTTCGTCGAGCGGCTCGTCGCCTTCTGGTCCAATCATTTCGCGGTGTCCGTCAGCAAGAGCGGTCATCTGCGCGCCGTCGCCGGGGCAATGGAGCGCGAGGCGATCCGTCCGCATGTCGGCGGCAGGTTCGCCGATCTGCTTCTCGCCGTCGAGACGCATCCGGCGATGATCCTCTATCTCGACAACCAGCGTTCGGTCGGCGCCAATGCGCCCGCCGGGCGTTTCGCCGGGCGGGGCCTCAACGAGAATCTCGCCCGCGAGATCCTGGAGCTTCACACGCTCGGCGTCGACGGCGGCTACACCCAGGCCGACGTGACCGAATTCGCCAAGGTCATCACCGGCTGGAGCATCGCCGAGGCCGAGAGCGAGATCGGCCAGCCGGGGAGCTTCGTGTTCAAGGCGAATTGGCACGAGCCGGGCCCGCGCGTCGTGCTCGGCAAAGCCTATGCGCAGACGGGCCGCGACCAGGGCGAGGCGGCGCTCGCCGACCTCGCGCGGCATCCGGCGACGGCCAGGCATGTCGCCTTCAAGCTCGCTCGGCATTTCGTGTCGGACAATCCGCCGCCCGGCCTCGTGGACTCGCTCGCGCGACGCTTCCAGGACAGCAACGGCGATCTGAAGGCCGTCGCGACGGCGCTGGTCAGGGACGAGCGCGCCTGGGCGGGCGAGGCGACGAAAGTTCGCACGCCGCTCGAGCTCGTCGTCGCGGGCGCGCGCGCGATCGGTTTCTCGCCGCAGGAGCCCGGGCCGTTCCTGCATGCGCTCGCCATGCTCGGCATGCCGCTGTGGCAGCCGGGCGGCCCCAACGGGTTTCCCGACACCGTGGCGGCCTGGGCCTCGCCCGAGGCCATGAAGATGCGGCTCGATCTCTCGGCCCAGATGGCCCAGCGCGCCCGCGACGCGGACGAGCCGCTCGCCCTGCTCGAGGCGGTCTGCGGCCAGACGGCCTCGCGCGAGACGAGGCAGGCGATCGAGCGCGCCGAGTCGAAGAAGCAGGCGCTCGCCCTTCTGTTCATGGCGCCCGAATTCCAACGGAGGTGATCATGGCCACGCACACGACCTCACGCCGCGCGCTGCTGCGCTCCGCTGGCGTCGCCTTCGGCGCCGCCTTCCTGCCCGGGCGGCTCTCGGCCGCAGGCGCGCGCGATCCACGCTTCGTCGCGATCATCCTGCGCGGCGCCTTGGACGGACTGGCGGCCGCGCCGCCGATCGGCGATCCCGACTATCCTGTGCTGCGCGGCAATTTCGCCTTCGCCTTGACGGGCGAGCGCGTCGCGCTGCCGCT
>DATHCI010000122.1:0-5111 GCA_035319645.1 Methylocystis sp.
CTGGAGGCCGCGACGCGGAGCAATCCCGAGCTCGCGCGGCGGCTGGCGCTCGTCGCCGAAGAGGCGCGCGCCATGACGCAAGTCTGCGAGGCGACGCCCGCCCCGTCCGGAAGGCCCCGCGACGCGTTGTTCGCACGCATCACGGCGGAAGAGGCGGCGCACAAGCCTCGTGGTTTCGGTCGGCTTCGCGGCTGGCTCGCGCAAGGCGGGATGCTGCCTTCGCAGACGGCGCTCGCATGGGCTGTGGCGGGACTCGCGCTCGTCGTGCTGGTGGAAGCCGGCGTGATCTCGACCTATGTGACGGGGCAAAGGCGCGATGAGGTCTATCACACGGCGTCGAGCGAAGCATCGGCAGGGGAGAAGCTGCTCGTCGGTTTTGCGCCCGAGGCGCCGATGCGCGAGATCGAGGCCTTTCTGAGCGACCATCAGGCGACCATCGTCGACGGCCCGCATAGCGGCGGGATCTACGCTGTTCGCTTCGGCGACAGGCCGCTGAGCGATGAGGAGCGCACGAGGCTGATTGGGGAAGTCAAGAGCGTGGCCCTCGTGCGCTTTGTCGTCCCCAGCCGATGAGGCGAGCGTGGCCGCCGGTCTTGCTCCACTCCTCGCGATCATGCGAGAGCGACGTGACGTCCGCGGGGATCACGCTGAAAGTTGAGGACAAGCCTCATGGATCATGACCCGCTCCACAGCTGGATGTGGTCGGAGGCCTGCGCGATGCTCGCCCGTGCGGACAGGTTGCAGCAGGCGTTCTTCAAGCCCCTTCCTCCTGGCTCGCGCCCGCCCGCCTGGGAGCCGCCGATCGACGTGCTCGAAACGAAGGCGGAGCTGCTCGTCTTCGTGGCGCTCCCAGGCGTCAGCGCCGAGAGCGTCGAAGTTTCGGCCATCGGTGGCGAATTGGCCTTCGCCGGCGTGCGCGATTTTCCGATCGAGCTTCAATCCGCGACGATTCATCGACTGGAGATGCCCCATGGCCGGTTCGAGCGAAGGCTGCGGTTGCCGCCTGGCCGCTATGGCCTCGTTCGCTACGAGATCGCCAACGGGTGCCTGCTGATCGCGATCGAGAAGAAAGGCGACATCGCGTGATGGAGGCGAACCCGATCGACCGAACCGCGAACGAAGCGTCGCCGCAGCTGCCCGCCGACGCGCTGATCATTCTGCCGATGCGCAACGCCGTTCTGTTCCCGGCGCATGTTTCGCCCTTCGCGATCGGACGACCGGCTTCTGTCGCGGCGGCTCAGCAGGCCGTGCGCGAGCAGCGCCAAATCGGAATTCTCATGCAGCGCGACCCGGAGGTCGCGGAGCCCGGGCCGTCCGACATGCATCAAGTCGGCGTCGTCGCGAATATCGTGCGCTTCATCACGACTCCGGACGGCGCGCACCATCTCGTCTGTCACGGCGACGCGCGCTTTCGAGTCGTGGAGTTCCTCGCAGGCTGGCCGTTTCTGGCGGCGCGCGTCTTGCGCATTCCCGAATCCGAGACGATATCGCCCGAAATCGAGGCGCGCTTCCTGCATCTCAAGTCGCAAGCCGCGGAAGCCCTTCAGCTGCTGCCGCAGGCGCCCGAGGAATTGCTGGGCGTCGTCCAGTCTGTCACGTCGGCTTCGGCGCTCGCCGATCTCGCGGCCGCCTCCATGGACTTCAAACCTGAAGAAAAGCAGGAGATATTGGAGACGATCGACGTCGCCGCGCGGATCGACAAGGTCTCCGCCCTGCTGGAACGCCGCCTGGAAGTGCTGCGGCTGTCCCAGGAGATCGGACGACAGACCAAGGCGGCCCTGGACGAGCGGCAGCGCGAGGTCCTGCTGCGCGAGCAGCTTGCGGCGATCCAGCGCCAGCTCGGCGAAGGCGAGGGCGCAAAGGCCGAGGAAATCACGGAGCTAAGCAATCAGATCGCCAAGGCGAACATGCCGAAGGAGGTCGACGACCAGGCGCGCAAGGAGCTGCGCCGGTTACAGAGGATGCCGGAGGCCGCCGCCGAATACGGCATGCTCCGAGCTTATCTCGACTGGCTCATCGAACTGCCGTGGAGCCTGCCGCAGGAAGCGCCGATCGACATCGGCGAGGCGCGACGCATTCTCGAGGAGGACCATTTCGGCCTCGAAAAAATCAAGCGCCGCATTATCGAATATCTCGCGGTCCGCAAGCTCGCGCCGCAGGGCAAGGCGCCGATCCTGTGTTTCGTCGGACCGCCTGGCGTCGGCAAGACCTCTCTCGGCCAGTCGATTGCGCGCGCGTTGGGCCGCAAATTCGTGCGCGTGAGCCTCGGCGGCGTTCATGACGAGGCGGAAATTCGCGGGCATCGGCGCACTTATATCGGCGCCTTGCCGGGCAATATCGTCCAAGCCATCCGCAAGGCTGGCGCGCGCAACTGCGTGATGATGCTGGACGAAATCGACAAGCTCGGCGCCGGCGTGCAAGGCGACCCGTCAGCGGCGCTGCTCGAAGTGCTCGATCCTGAACAGAACCACGCCTTCCGCGACAATTATCTCGGCGCGCCCTTCGATCTCAGCCGCATCGCCTTCATTGCGACCGCCAACGTGCTCGAGTCCATACCGGGGCCATTGCGCGACCGCATGGAGATTATCAGCCTCGCGGGCTATACTGCGGAAGAAAAATTCAATATCGCGCGCCGCTATCTCGTCGCCCGGCAAATGCAGACCAACGGCGTCGAGCCGTCGCAGGTCGAGCTCACGGACGAGGCCGTGCGCGAGATCATCCGATTTTACACGCGCGAGGCCGGCGTCAGAAATCTCGAGCGTGAGATCGGAAAGGCGATCCGCCACGCCGCGGTGCGGCTCGCCGAGGGACAGAGCGGCCCCATCGTCATCCGCGCAGAGGACCTGGCCGCAATTCTTGGACCGCGCCAGTTCGAGAGCGAACTCGCGATGCGTGCGAGCGCGCCGGGCGCAGCGACGGGCCTCGCCTGGACGCCGGTCGGCGGCGAGATCCTGTTCATCGAGGCGCTGAAAACGCCCGGGAGCGGCAGGCTGATCCTGACCGGCCAACTTGGCGACGTGATGAAGGAAAGCGCGCAGACGGCGCTGAGCCTCGTCAAGAACCGCAGCGCGTCGTTCGGGATCGATCCCCCGAGCTTCGAAAAGACCGATATTCACGTGCATGTGCCGGCGGGCGCCATCCCAAAGGATGGCCCGAGCGCCGGCGTCGCGATGTTCATGGCGCTGGCGTCGCTGATGAGCGGGCGCAATGTCCGCGTGGACACGGCGATGACCGGCGAGATCAGCCTGCGCGGGCTGGTGCTGCCTGTCGGCGGCGTCAAGGAGAAGACGATCGCCGCGCATGCGGCCGGCGTTAAATATGTCATGCTGCCGGCGCGCAACCGCAAAGACCTCGAGGACATCCCCGAGGAGACGCGTCGCGCGCTAGAATTCGTCTGGCTCGAGCGGGTCGATGACGCGCTCGACTTCGCATTGCAGCAGACATCCTCGCAGCCCCCAGAATCGGTGGGGCCCTGAAGCGGGAGAAGAACAATCTCGAATCCGCCAACGTCCGCTCGACGGAGATAGCCGAATGTTTCGAACAGCTCTTGGCGCCCTTTTCAGCCTGGCCTTCCTCGTCAGCGCTTCGGCTGAGGCTCTGAAGGACGCAGTCCCTCATATTTCCGTGACCGGCGAAGCCTCGGAGGAGGACGCGCCCGACCAGGCGACGCTCTTCATCGGCGTGGTGACGGAACGGCCGACCGCGGTGGAGGCTTCGAGCGAGAACGCGCAGAAGACGCAGTCCGTCATGAACGACCTCGTGAGCCAAGGGGTGGAGGCCAAGGACATTCGCACGGAAACCTTCACGCTCGTCCCCGTCGTGACAGAGGAGCCCCCGGCGCGTGGCGCCGCAGGAAAGCGCGTGGTCAGAAGCTTCCGCGCCCGGAACGAGCTCTCCGTCGTGGTCAAACCGATAGAGAAAGCCGGATCTCTGCTGCAGCGCGCCGTGGACGCCGGATCGAATGAAATAGAGGGCGTGGCGTTCGCCGTCAGCGACCAGGCGGCGCGCCTCGAAAGGCTGCGGCTGGCGGCGATCAAGGATGCGGAACAGCGCGCGAGATCCTATGTCGAGGCCTTGGGGCTGAGGCTCGGGCGCGTCATCGAGATCAATCCGGAAGCGGATAGATCGCCGGACGGGATGAACTTCCCCACCGTGGCTCTGGCCGATTCGAAAGGGAGTGCTCCCGGCGAGCTGCTTCTGCGGCCTGGACCACAAAAGCTCATGGCGAAAGTTTCGGTGATCTGGTCGCTGCCACGATGACGGTCCCTTCCTCTTCTCGGCGCGCCGCGCCCGCGGGAAAGGTGGCCGCCGTCCGCGGCGCCGTGATCGACGTGAGCTTCCCGCAAGGCCAGCTGCCGGCGATCGAGGAGGCGCTGATCGTCGAGAAGGGCGGCGGCGAGGAAATCTGCGCCGAGGTGCAGGCGCATCTCGACCGCAACAGCGTCCGCGCCATCGCCTTGCAGTCAACCGTGGGATTGTCGCGGGGACGGAAGGTCAGGGCGACCGGCGGCGCGATCGAGATTGCTGTGGGCGAGGCGACGCTTGGGCGACTGATCGACGTGACGGGAGCCATTGGCGACAAGGGGCCCCCTCTGCCGCCCGACGCGCCGCGGCGCCCAATTCATCGCGCCCCCCCGATTCTGGCGCAGCGCCCGAGCGACGCGGGCATTTTTGCGACGGGCATAAAGATCGTCGACCTGCTGACCCCTATCGCCCAGGGCGGCAAGGCCGCGATGTTCGGCGGCGCCGGCGTCGGCAAGACCGTGCTCGTCATGGAGCTGATCCACGCCATGGTTTCCGGCTATAAGGGCGTGTCGGTCTTCGCGGGCGTCGGCGAGCGCTCGCGCGAAGGCCATGAGATGTTGCTCGACATGCGGCGCTCGGGAGTGCTCGACCGGACGGTGCTCGTCTACGGGCAGATGAACGAGCCTCCCGGCGCGCGCTGGCGCGCGCCGCTCACCGCGCTGACCATCGCCGAATATTTCCGGGACGAGAAGCGCCAAAACGTGCTGCTGCTGATGGACAACATCTTCCGCTTCGTCCAGGCGGGCGCGGAGGTCTCGGGGCTGCTCGGGCGCCTGCCGTCGCGCGTCGGTTATCAGCCGACGCTC
>DATHCI010000123.1:0-9913 GCA_035319645.1 Methylocystis sp.
CCGGCGATCACCCGCAGGCTTCCTGCGCCGTGCGGCAGGGCCAGGGTCGGAATGTCGCCCGAGAGCAGCGTCTGGTAGCGCGGAGCCGCGCCCTTGTCCTTGGCCGGCAGATTGACCCAAAGCTGCGCGACGCGGAACGCGCCGCCTGCGCGCGCGAAGTCTTGCGAATGGAATTCTTCGTGGAGCACGCCGGAGCCCGCCGTCATCCACTGCACGTCTCCCCTGCCGATGCGCCCGCTGTTTCCCGCCGAGTCGCGATGCTCCAACTCGCCTTCGTAGACGATGGTCACGGTCTCGAAGCCGCGATGGGGATGCTCGCCGACCCCGCGCCGACGTTCGGAAGGCTTGAACTCATAGGGACTAGCATAGTCGAGCAGCAGAAACGGGCTGAAGCGCTCGCCGCGCTCTACGGCGGCGAAGAGGGAACGCACCGGAAAGCCGTCGCCCACCCAATGCGGCGGCGGCGCGGCGAAGACTTCGACAACCTTGCGCATGGGTTCCAATCTCCCTTTCTCGCGGCGACGACTTCAGGGATAGATAGGACGAAGCCTCGCACGCGCTAGACGCGTCGGGCGGTCGAATGGAAGCGACGATGATCGGACGAACGCCGCCTGCCGCGCGCGTTACGCCGTGGGCGGACCGGACTTGACGACGCTCACGCGCCGCCGCCGGCTCGGACCGATGGCTTTCCATTCGGTCGGCGCAAGGTCGATGGTGCGCGGCCCCTTGGGACGCTCGTTCAGGCGTTTGGCGATGTCCGAACGAATCGACGGCGCCTTCAGCGCGAGGCCCACAAGGTCTGAGGCGAAGCCCGGGAGGATGAGCAGAACGGCCCCCAGCGCCTGAAGACCGCCGTCGACGGCGTTGGCCTTGGGTCTGGCGTCGTCCTTGGAGCCGCCGAAGCGCGCGCGCAGATAGTCAAGGAGCCGCTTGACGTCGAAGAGGCCGAGGATCGTTGTTCCGACGCCGAGCGCAACCGCGGCGAATATCCCGAGGAAATGCACGACAATGACGAAAGTGAGCGCCTCGAGGGCGATCCATCCGCCGATGAGGTAGAGCAGAAGCTTGGACTTCGCCAACTCTCTCGCCTTTCCCGACTGCCTCGCGTGCGTCCGCCGCCACGAATTTTAGGGGTTGATTCGTGACAGGCAACCGCCGACATGATAGCGCAGGGCCTCCGGATTCGGGAGATGGACCCCTTGCAGACCGACGACTTCGATCCCTCGCTGCTCCTCTTTGGAGCGCTCGCCGTCTTCGTGCTCTGGAAGCTCAGATCCGTGCTCGGCGAGCGGACGGAGCGCGACCAGCGCGCGCCAAATCGCTACGCGCTCGACCGCCCCATGTTCCGCCCGCGCCCGCAGCCTGGCGGCGTGACGGCTGCGCCTTCCAGGCGCAATCTCGCCGCCGACAGGTGGAAGGGCCTCGCCGAAAGCGAGAGCAAGGCCTGGGCCGGTCTGGACGCGATCGCGTCGGTTGATCCCGACTTTTCCGGCGTGGACTTCATCACAGGCGCGCGCAAGGCTTATGACATCATCGTCGGCGCCTTCGCCAGGGGCGACCTTGAGACGCTGGGACGCCTGCTGTCGCCGGAAGTCTACGATAAATTCGCCGCCGAGATCGCTGCGCGCGAGGCGCGCGGGGAGACCTCGGAGACCGCGGTCGTGTCGATCGAGTCCGCGACCGTGGAGGATGCTTCGGCGACGCCCGACGCCGCGACGATCACCGTGCGTTTTGCGAGCAAGCTGATGACGACGCGCCGGGATCGTGACGGAGCGGCCATCGAAGGCGCCGCGGGTCAGGCTTCCTCCATCATCGACTTGTGGACTTTCACGCGCAACCCGCAGCTTCGCGACCCGAACTGGACGCTGATCGCGACGACGACGGCGCACTAGCTTTTCCGCGGTCGCAGCCCGTCCCTGCGAGGCTTCACGCTCCATGGAGCCTCTCGAATTCGATTCCCTGCCCGGGCTTTCGCTGGACGATCTCGAGGAGAGCCTCAGGGTGTTTCGGCGCTCCGCAGCGCTTTTTTGCGGAAATGCCGCGCAGCTAAGGCCGGCCTGCCCGCCCTCGCACGCCCTGATCGCCGCAGGCCGCGCCGCGCTTGCACACGACGGCGACGCCGCCGGTTTCTTTCGGCGCCGCTTCGAGCCCGTGCGCCTGGCCGGGCGCGGTTTCCTGACCGGCTATTACGAGCCGGAGGTCGAAGCGCGCCTCACGCCGGACGCGGAATTCCCGACGCCCGTGCTGGGCCGGCCGGACGATCTCGTGACCCTCAACGAGGCGCCGATTCGAGGCGCCGGCGGCGAGGCTCTGACGAGCGCGCGTTGCGGCGTGGGCGGAGGGCTCGCACCCTATCCCGAGCGGCGCATCATCGAGGAGCACGCCTATGACGGCAAGCCCGCGGCGATCGCTTATCTGCGCGACCGCGTCGAGCTGTTCCTGATCCAGGTCCAGGGCTCGGCGCGGCTGCGCCTTGCGGACGGGCGCAGCGCGACGCTGACCTATGACGGGCGCAACGGCCATCCTTATACATCTATCGGCCGCCTGCTCATCGCCCGGGGCGCCGTCCCGGAACACGAGATGTCGCTTGCGAGGCTCAAGGCGACGCTGCGGGATATGGGTCTCGGGCCAGACGAACCAGGGCGGCGGCTGATGCAGGAAAACAAGTCCTATGTGTTCTTCCGCCTCGACGACGACCCGGAGCGCGGGAAAGGGCCGATCGGCGGCCAGGGCTGCGCGCTGACGCCGCTTCGGTCCATCGCGGTCGACCGGACGCGCTGGAGCTACGGGCTGCCTTTCTTCATTTCCGGACGCATTCCCTGGGAGGGCGCGGCGCCCACTCCTTTCGCGCGGCTCATGATCGCACAGGACACGGGCTCGGCGATCCTTGGCGAAGCGCGCGTCGATGTCTATTTTGGTTCTGGCGACTGCGCCGGAAATCTCGCGGGCGGCCTGCGCCACGAAGCGGACTTCTTCGTCCTGCTGCCGCGAAGCGAGTTGACCCGACGATGAGCGAAGAGCAGCGACCGACGCGCTTCGCCAAGGGGCCGTCGGCGCATGAGCTGGAGCTCTGGGAGGCGGTCACCGCCGACGTGAGGCCGTTCCGGGATCGACCGCGCGTTCAAAAGCCCGCCGCAGCCGCGGAAGCGCACACGCCTCCCGCGGCGGTCGAAAGCCGATTTCCACAGCCCGCGCGCAAGCCGCAGGGCCCGGCGGAAATCGACCATCGCACGCGCGTGAAGCTGCGGCGGGGGCGGCTTGAGGTCGACGCCAGGCTCGACCTGCACGGGATGCGACAAGCCGAAGCGCACGCCGCGCTGAACGGCTTCCTGCGCCGCGCGCAGGCCGCCGGCGCGCGCATCGTGATCGTCGTGACCGGCAAGGGGCGCGGCGGCGACGGCGCCGGCGTGCTGCGGCGCCTCGCTCCGCTGTGGCTGCAGTCGTCAGGTCTGCGCGACGTGGTGGTCGGCTTCGGCGAGGCGGCCCGCCAGCATGGCGGCGAGGGGGCGCTCTACGTTCGGATCAGGAGTCGGCGGGTGGAGAATTTCTGACGGATTGCAATATTGGCTCCGCAGCACGAACAGGGAGCGCTTGGATGCCGACTTTCAAGGATCACTTCTCCACCCGCTCGGCGCAATACGCCGCGCATCGTCCGAGCTATCCGCGCGAACTCGCCAATTTCCTGGCCGACGTCGCGCCGGCGCGGGAGCTCGCGCTCGACTGCGGTTGCGGCAACGGCCAGCTTTCGACCTTGCTCGCCGATCGCTTTGCGCGCGTTGTGGCGATTGACGCGAGCTCCGAGCAGATCGCTCACGCCGCGCCGCATGACCGCGTCGAATATCGCGTCGCGCCCGCCGAGCACAACGGACTGGCGGATGGTTGCGCGGATCTGATCACGACGGCGCAGGCCGTTCATTGGTTCGACCTCGACGCCTTCTACGCGGAGGTCCGGCGCGTCGCCCGTCCGCGGGGCGTCCTGGCGCTCGTCACTTATGGCGTGCTGCGTTTGGAGGATGAGGCGTGCGACCGGCTGCTCTGGCGCTTTTACGCCGAGGATGTCGACCGCTTTTGGCCCCCCGAACGGAGGATCGTCGAGGACGGCTATCGCAGCTTGCCATTCCCCTTCGCGGAGATCGCCGCCCCGCAGCTCGCCATCGAGGCCTCATGGAATTTGGACGCCGTCGTCGGCTATGTCTCCACCTGGTCGGCCGTCAAGGCGGCCGCGAACACGCTCGGGCGCGATCCGAGCGACAATCTGCGCGACGAACTGGCGCAGTTATGGGGCGCAGCCGTTTCCCGGCGGCGCGTGCGTTGGCCGCTGGCGCTCCGCGTCGGGCGTCTGTGAGCCGGATGAAGCCTCAGCCGCCTTTTTCGGTCGGGAGATCCGCGGCGAGCCAGCCGAGAATGCCGCCGCCGAAATGGGTGTTGACGTCGCGGCGCCCGAGCAGGCGCGCTTTGTCCATCGCGGTGACGGAGCGCCGGCCTGAGCGGCAGTAGAGCACGATGCGCTTGCCAGGCTCCGCGGGAGGCAGCTTCGCTGCATCGAACGTCGAGAGCGGGTTGAACTGTGCTCCCTTGATGTGTCCCGCCGCGAACTCGTCCGCCTCGCGCACGTCCACGAGGCGGATCGAACCGTCGTCGAGTCCGGCCCGCAGTTCCGCCAGGCTGATGTCGTTGTAGGGAGAGGCGTCCATGTGTCGGGCCTTCGCAAAAAACCTGCCAAGGACCTGCCACAAATCCGTTACCTCGTCCAGCCGCGAAGGCGTCGCGCGATCACGACCCGGGAGACCTGTCGGTTTTGCTTGGCCCGTCTTCGCGGATTGGGGGTTTTTGAAGGGTTCCCTCCAATAAAACCAGAGTGTTAGACCGAAACGTCTTCAACAGCCGTTTTCAGCCGATTGCGTGCATCGCACATCAACATTTTCAGCTACTTACCGGCGCTGAAAATCGTCATTTCCGGCTTGTGCACAGGCGAATCCGCGAAGACGGGTTAGTTCCTGGCAGGCCCTAAACACGCCCTCCGGGTCGCTCTTGGCCGCCGAACAGGTCGATCCCCTCAAATCCTTTGCGCGCTAGGCCAGCCGGCCGGGCCTGAGCGAGCCTCGACCTCGTGGGCGATTTCGCGCGCCGTCTCCGCAGCGCTCGACGCCTGGTCGACACGACGCCAGCCGATGACGCCGGTCTCGCGCCTGGCCTGCGCCAGCAAAACCTCTCGCGTCGCGTCGGACGGATCGTTGCGCCTGGCCTCGACGCGGGCCAGGCGCGCATCAAGATCGAGGTCGAGCCAGGCGCCGTGGAAAGGGACGCCCGCTTCCCGCGCCGCCTGCTCGATCGCCTCGCGCGACTGCGGCAGGTCGAAGACGGCGTCGACGACGACCGGCCAACCCAGACGGGCGACGCGCGGGGCCTCGGCGCACATCAGCGCATAGACGCGCGCCGAGATCCCGCTCGCATAGGCTTCAGCGGGCAGGCGCTGCGTCGGCGCGACGCCGAACATCCGCTTTCGCAGCCGATCGCTGGAGAGAATGCGCGCGCCGGGCGCGGCGCCAATTCGCGGCGCGAGCGCCGTCGCGACGCTCGACTTCCCGGAGCCGCTGTAGCCTCCGATCGCGATGATCCGACCGGCGTTCTCGCAGGCCAGCGCCTGCGCCAGCGCGAAGTAAGCGTGGGCCTCGTCCGGCTTGCCTTGAGCAGCGGCGACATGGGCGCGGATCGTCGCGCGCAGGCTCATGTAGAGCGGCAGCAAAGGCAAGCCGTCAGCCTCGTCGCGCGCGTCGAGATAGCGGTTGAGCGCGAGATTGGCGAAGTCGCGCCGACCGACGCGGCACAGATCCATGAGCAGAAAGGCAAGGTCGTAGAGCACGTCGATCGCGGCGAGCTCGTCCGAGAACTCGATGCAGTCGAAGGGCGTCGGCTCGCCCTCGAAGAGACAGACGTTGCGCAGCGTCAGATCGCCATGGCACCGGCGCGTCTTGCCCTGTGCGTGGCGGAGGTCGAGGCGCGGCCCATGGCTCTCGGCGAGCGCGCGCAGCCTCGCGCAATGCGCGGCGATCTCCGCCGCCTCCGCCGGGGGCTGCTCGGCGAGGCTTTTCTCCGTGAGATCCATCAGCCGCGCCATCGGCCCCCGCCCGCCTGGACCCTGGACGACCTCGGCGGCGTCATGGAAAGCGGCGAGGCGGCGCGCGAGCGCTTCGATCATCTCGGGCCTGAGCCGTCCCTCGGCTGCAAGCGTCTCGAAGAGCGCATCGGCAGGGAACCGGCGCATCTCGACCACGGCGTCCTCGAGCCCGCCGGCGCCGTCGAGCGCAAGCGCGCCGTCGGCCTCACGCGTCACGCGACGCACGCCGAGATAGAGCTTGGGCGCGGTGCGGCGGTTGAGCGCGACCTCGCGCTCGCAGGCTTCGAGCCGCTTCTGCGGCGTCGAGAAGTCGAGATAGGCGAAGGCGACCGGGCGCTTGAGCTTGAAGGCGCGCGTTCTCCCCAGGACGATGCGCGAGATGTGGGTCTCGGCGATCTCGTCGCCCGCGTCTTGCGCGGCGAGGAGCTTCAAGACTTCCTCTTGCATGCGCCCGCCCGCAAATTCGGGCGCTTCGCGCGGCCCGGAAGCGCTCTCACGCCGCCTAGCGCGGCAGCCGGTTGAAGACGCCGAAACGATTGGCGAGATAGGCGCCGGCGCCGCCGATGAGCGCCAGGGGCAGAAGCAGCATGAGCAGCCCGCCCAGGAACATGAAGCCGAGGGCCAGCAAGAGCCCGATCGAGAGCATGACCCCGAGCGCGCCGAGCGGCCCGAGCCTGACGACCTTCACAGTCCCGCGTCCTGTCGACCAGAACATGCGTCCGCTCACCGACTCCTCGCCCACCGGCGGGAGAACCTCGCCGTCGCTTCTCTTTATGTCGATGCGGCTTTCGCGATCCTCGCTCACGGCTCAACTCCTTCTTTGCCGAGGCTATATATAGGCGCCGCGGCCGCCGGCGCCAATTTGCGCCTTCGCTCCAGCCGCCCCATTGCCAATCGCCGCGTCTCTTGGCATATCGAAGCCGGCGCGGGTGTAGCTCAATGGTAGAGCAGCAGCCTTCCAAGCTGAATACGAGGGTTCGATTCCCTTCACCCGCTCCAGTTCACCGAATGTCCTGGGGACACCGCGTTCCCGGCGCGTGCTTTTGCGCCTGCGGTCGCCTATTGAAAAAATGCTTCGCATCCCCCTCGCGGTCGCCAGACCGCGTCGTTGGCTCGTTGTGCTCGCAATGACCCGCTTCCAATTCGCGCGCTCCTTATAGATGACCCCACAGGACTTCATCCGCAAATGGAAGGACCACGCGCTGACCGAGCGCTCGTCGGCGCAGCAGCATTTCATCGATCTCTGCCGCCTCGTCGGCCATCCGACTCCGGCGGAGGACGATCCTAAGGGCGAGCGCTTCACTTTCGAGAAAGGCGCGGCGATCGTCGGCGGCGGCGACGGCTGGGCCGACGTCTGGAAGAAGGGCTTTTTCGCCTGGGAATACAAGAAGCGCCGCCGCAATCTCGACGAAGCCATGGTGCAGCTCGCGCGCTACGCCGCGGCGCTCGAGCACCCGCCCCTGCTCGTCGCCTGCGACACGATCCGCTTTCAGATCGTTACGACCTGGACCAATCTCGAAACCAAGAAATATTCCTTCGAGCTCGAGGATCTCGTCGATCCGGAGAAATTCAAAATACTGCGCGCGGTCTTTCACGATCCCGACGCGCTGAAGCCCATCCGCACGCGGGCGATGATCACCGCCGAGGCGGCGAAGAAGTTCCAGGCGATCTCCGACGCGCTGCAGAGCCGCAATCCCGACCGCGAGGCGGTGGCGCATTTCATCAATCAGCTCGTGTTCTGCTTCTTCGCCGACAGCGTGAAGCTGTTGCCAGAGGGGCTCCTGAAGAAACTGCTGCTCACCAGCGAGCGGCGTCCGCAAAAGTCGCTCGAATATTTCACCAAGCTCTTCTCGCGCATGGAGAGCGGCGGCGAGTTTGATCTCAGCGACATCGCGTGGTTCAACGGCGGGCTTTTCGACGGACGGCCGCCGCTGCCATTGGAGCATGTCGAAATCCAGCTCCTCATCGACGCGACGAGCCTCGACTGGAGCCTCATCGATCCGACGATCTTCGGCACGCTGTTCGAACGCTTCCTCGATCCCGACAAGCGCGCGCAGATCGGCGCGCATTACACCGACCCCGACAAGATCATGCTCATCGTCGAGCCGGTCGTGCTGCGCCCCTTGCGCGCGCGCTGGCGCGAGGCGCTTTCCGAAATCGAGAAGATCATGGCGCCGGTGAAAGAGGCGGCGCCCGCTGGCAAGCAGGGTCGCAGCGCGCATGACAAGAAGATCGCGAGCGCGCGCGCGAAGGCGGAGAGTCTGCGCGACGCCTTCATCGACGAGCTGGCGCGCTTGACGATTCTCGACCCCGCCTGCGGCTCCGGAAATTTTTTGTATCTCGCCCTGCAAGGGGTGAAGGACATCGAATATCGCGCGATCAACGATTGCGAGACCTATGGCCTCCTGCGCTCGCCGCTGCGCGTCGGGCCGGAGATCTTGCACGGCATAGAGATCAACCCCTTTGCCGCGGAGCTCGCGCGCACGACGATCTGGATCGGCGACATCCAATGGTCGATCAAGAACGCGATCTATTCGCGCCCCGAGCCGATCCTGCGCAAGCTCGACGCGATCGAGCAGCGCGACGCAGTGTTGAACCCGGATGGAACGGAGGCGCAGTGGCCGGAGGCGGATTTTATTATTGGGAACCCGCCGTTTTTGGGCACGAAAAAAATGGTTCGGGGGCTAGGCAAGGCTTATGCTCGCTCCTTACGCGACGCTTATGAAGGCCGAGTTTCTTCATTTTCGGATTACGTGTGTTGGTGGTTCGAACGGGCGCGGGCGCAGATTGTAGCCGGAAAGGCGAAAACCGCTGGATTCGTCGCAACGAGCTCGATAAGGGGCGGGCGTAATCGATTTGTGTTGGACAGAATAACCCGCGATCTCGTTGTTTTTGAAGCTTGGTCCGATGAGCCATGGATCAATGAGGGCGCTGCGGTGCGGGTGAGCATCATCTGCTTCGCTCGCGAGAGCGCGTCGCTGAGCCTGAACGGCGGGCCTGTCGAGGAAATCAATCCTGACCTCACATCTGAGACGAACACGTCGACGGCTCGACGGCTGGACGAAAACGCCAACATTTCTTTTGTCGGCATCCAGAAGTCAGGGCCTTTCGACGTTCCAGGCGAAATTGCGCGTCGGTGGTTGCGAGAGCCCCTGAACCCAAACGGACGACCGAACAGCGACGTCCTACGACCACATCTCAATGGTCTAGCCGTGGTCCGAAGGCCGCGCGAAAAATGGCTGATCAATTTTGGCGATCTCTCGGAAAGAGACTCCGCGCTCTATGCCGCGCCTTACGCATATGCGCTGGAGAAGGTTAAGCCTTTTCGCGCCGCCAGCGCGATTAGAGAGTTTAATTGGTGGCAACTGTGGCGCAGCAGACCAGAACTTCAAGCAGCCGCCACCAGGTTGAAACGATTAATCGCCACGCCCGAGGTCGCAAAGCACAGAGTGTTTATCTGGCTAGACAAGCGCGTAAGCGCCGACAAGAACCTCACAATCATCGCCCGCGACGACGCCGCCGCATTCGGCATCCTGCACTCGCGTTTCCACGAAACGTGGTCGCTGCGGCTGGGCACCTCGCTCGAAGACCGTCCGCGCTACACCCCCACCACAACCTTCGAAACCTTCCCCTTCCCGGAAGGCCTGACCCCGAACATCCCGGCCAAGGACTACGCCAACGACCCGCGAGCAAAACGCATCGCGGCGGCGGCCAGGAAGCTGGACGAGCTGCGCCGCAACTGGCTCAACCCGCCCGATCTCGTCGAGATCGTCCCCGAGGTTGTCCCCGGCTATC
>DATHCI010000124.1:0-9682 GCA_035319645.1 Methylocystis sp.
CCGGCCTGGTGGCCTTCGGCGAAGCGATCAGACCCGATCCCATCCCGAACTCGGCCGTCAAACGCTTCCGCGCCAATGGTACTATGTCAATAGACCTGGGAGAGTAGGTCGCCGCCAGGCCCGCCATGCGCAATCGTCCTCTTTCATTCACGATGTCCGCGGCAGTCTTCACGCCCCGCCTTCGTCCTCGAGTTCCGCCGGGTCGAAGCTCCTCGACACGCCGCAAAACTCGCAGGTGACGACGATTCGTCCGTCGTCGCCGACCATCGCCGCGCGATCGTCGTCCGTAAAGCTCCTCAACATGGTGCGAATGCGCTCCGCCGAACAGCGGCATTGCGCGACGAGAGCGCGCTCCTCGAACACCTTGACGCCGCGCTCGTGAAAGAGCCGATAGAGCAGTCGCTCTGGCGCCAGGCTCGGATCCACGAGTTCGAGATCCTCGATCGTGTGCGCGAGCGCCGATCCTTCGTTCCAGCTTTCCGAGGTCTCGTTTTCCGCGAGCGGGTTTCGCCCTTCGCCGTGCGGCGGCAGGAATTGCGCCACGAAGCCTCCCGCACGCCAACGGCGCCCCTGCGGCGTCACTTCTTCAGCGACGGCGAGCTTGACGAAGGAGGGGATCTGCTCCGACTGGCGAAAATATTCGTGAGCGGCGTTCGCCAATCCGTCCCTCAGCGCAACGACTCCCTGGTGTCGCGCGCCGTCCTCGAGGCTCTCGATCGTGAGAGCCATGTGGCCTTGGCCCAGCAATTTGTGGGTCGGGCTCCAGGGCTCGATACGCGCCGCGTCATAGCGCACGAAGCCGCGCAGCCGCCCCGGCGGATCGTAGTCGACGATCAGCAGATCGACGGCCCCGTCGCTGCGCGTCTGCAGCTGAAACCGACCGTGCCGCTCCAGCATCGATCCGAGCAGCGCCGTGAGCGCCACGCCCTCGCCAAGCACCCGCGCCACGGGCGGCGGATAATCATAGTGGGACAGAATCGTGTCGACCGCAGCCCCGAGCCGCACGATGCGCCCGCGCAGATCGAGCGCCTCGACGGCGAATGGCAGTACCCTGTCGTCCCTCAATTCGAAGGATGCGGCGCTTGTCGTCAACGCCCGCTTCCCTCGAAACACCAGCACAATATGCCCTTTTGCGCGTGCAGGCGATTTTCGGCCTCATCGAACACGACGGACTGCGGGCCGTCCATCACGGAATCGGTCACCTCCTCGCCGCGGTGCGCCGGCAGGCAGTGCAGGAAGACCGCGTCGCGGCCGGCGGCGCGCATGAGCGTCTCGTTGACCTGATAGGGGGCGAGCAGCCCGTTGCGGCGCTCCGTTTCTTCTTCGTCGCCCATCGAGACCCAGCAGTCCGTGATGACGCCATCGGCGCCTTCGACCGCGGCGAAGGGATCGTCGGTCAAGCTGAGGCGCGCGCGGTGCGTCTTCGCCCAGGCGAGGATCTCCGGATTGGGCGGCAATTGGCGCGGCGTGGCGATATTCAGCCTGAAGTCGAAGCGCTGCGCCGCATGGATCCAGCTGGTCAGCACATTGTTGGCGTCGCCGCTCCAGGCGAGCGTGCGGCCCTTGATCGGACCGCGATGCTCCTCGAAGGTCATGACGTCGGCCATGACCTGACAGGGATGCGAGAATTTCGTCAGGCCATTGATGACCGGCACGGTCGCATATTGCGCGAGCTGCGCAAGGTCGTCGTTGGCGAGAATGCGGATCATGATCGCATCGAGGAAGCGCGAGAGCACGCGCGCCGTGTCGGCGATCGACTCGCCGCGTCCGAGCTGCATCTCCGTTCCGGTCAACATGATCGTCTCGCCGCCGAGCTCGCGCATGGCGATATCGAAGGAGACGCGCGTGCGCGTCGAGGGGCGGTCGAAGACAAGCCCCAGAAACTTGCCGGCCAGCGGCTTCTCGGCGGCGGGACGCCCCCGAACGCGCCGGGCCTTGAGCGAAGCGGCGCGGTCGAGAATCGCGCGCAGCTCCGCGGCGGGGACGGCGCTCAAGTCGAGGAAGTGCCGCGGCGACGCGAGCTTTGTATGCGCGGTCATGACGCCGCTCCCACGCCGGCCGCCTCCGAGACGGCGAAGCTGCGACACGCCGCATCGAGACGACGCGCCGCTTCGACGATGTGCTCTTCCTCGACGATCAGCGGCGGCAGCAGGCGAACGACGTTATCGCCGGCCGCGACGGTCAGCAGGCCGGCGTTCCGCGCGGCCGCCATGAACTGCGTGTTGGCGACGCGGGTCTTGAGACCGCACAGCAGGCCGGAACCCCGGGCCTCGGCGATAATATCCGGATGCCGGTCCTCGAGCTCGGCGAGACGCTGCCTCAGAAACGGCCCAAGCCGCGCGACGCGGTCAAGGAAGCCGGGCGCGAGCACGACGTCGAGCACAGCGTTGGCGACGCTCGTGGCGAGCGGGTTGCCGCCGAAGGTGGAGCCGTGGGCGCCGAGCGTCATGCCCTTGGCCGCGTCCCGCGTCGCGAGGCAGGCGCCGATCGGAAAGCCGCCGCCGAGCCCCTTGGCGAGCGCGGCGATGTCGGGCGAGACGTCCGCCTGCTCGATTGCAAGGAAGCTCCCGGTGCGGCCCACGCCCGTCTGAACCTCGTCGATCACGAGCAGCAGGCCATGGCGGTCGCAGAGCTGGCGTATCGCCTTGAGGAAGCTCGCGGAGAACACGCGCACGCCGCCCTCGCCCTGAATGGGCTCGAGGAGGACGCCGGCGGTCTGAGGTCCGATGAGGGCTTCGACGGACGCGAGATCGTCGAAACGCGCATGGTCGAAACCCGGCGCCGGCGGCCCGAAGCCCTCAAGATATTTTGCGTTGCCCGCGGCGGCGAGGGTCGCAAGCGTGCGGCCGTGAAACGCCCCTTCGAAGGCGATGAGGCGCGAGCGCTCGGGCGCGCCATTCGCGGCGTGGTGTTTCCGCGCCGTCTTGATCGCGCACTCCACCGCCTCGGCGCCCGAATTACAAAAAAATACGAGATCCGCGAAGGTCGCGGCGCAGAGGCGCTCGGCCAGGCGCTCGGCCTGGGGAATTTGGTAAAGGTTGGAGACGTGCCAGGGGCGCTCGGCGGCGGCCTGCAGGGCTTCGAGAAGTTTGGGATGCGCGTGACCCAGGGCGTTGACAGCGACGCCCGCGCCGAAGTCGAGATAGCGGCCCCCCCTCTGGTCGGTGAGCCAGGGGCCGTCACCAGAGACGAAAGCAAGATCCGCGCGGGCGTAAGTGGGAAAAAGCGCCGAAGTCAAGGCGAGGCTCCGTCGCCTCCGGCGCCGCACTTTTCCGCGAGCGATCGGAGGCCCAAAAAGAAATCGCCGCCCGGCGGGGGCGGCAGTTTCGAGGTTTGGAGTTTAAAGTCTCGGCTGGCCGCGGTCAAATCTTCGATGACATTAGGTGAAAAGCGACAAGGGCGCTCAGCGCGGATCGCCGCGGAGCCGATCGCGCATGATCTGCGAGGCGCGGAAGACCACCACGCGACGCGCCCTGATCTTGGCCTTGGCCCCGGTCTTGGGGTTGCGTCCGTCGCGCTCGCGCTTCTCGCGCACAATGAAATTGCCGAAAGAAGACAGTTTCACCGCCTCGCCAGCCACGACGCAGCGGAAAATCTCGTCCAGCACCAGCGATACGTATGAGGAGGCTTCGTTGCGCGAAACGCCCAGCGCCTGTTGGACGCTCTTCGCCAAAGTGGCGCGCGTCACGGCGCCTGTCGCGGTCACGGAGCGAGCCGCGTCTCCGTCCTTTTGCTTGCGGACGACAGGCGCGGTCAGGGTTTCGGATGGCACTTCCTTCTCTGCATATCTCATAGTCAAAACACTCCCCGTTCGAGGGACGCGAGTCCTTCGATTTCGTGAGCCGCCAATACGTGAGGACGCGCGCAAGATTCGTGCGTTTGCTTTTGGGGAACGATTTAGAACCCAGCGCAGGAAAGATTTTTTCAGAATCGTACACAAAAATCAAGTCCTAGTTGTAAATTTAGATAAAGTTCAGACACAAAGCAGGCTGGCGGCAGAAAAGTCTTTTATTTTCTATCGCTTACCAGCGCAACAAGGCGGCCCCCCAGGTGAAGCCGCCGCCCACCGCCTCGAGCAGCGCCAGATCGCCCCGCTTGAGCCGCCCGTCCTGTGCGGCGACCGATAGCGCCAGCGGAACCGAGGCCGCGGATGTGTTGCCGTGCAGATGCACGGTCGCGACGATCTTCTCAGGGGCGATCCCGAGCTTGTGCGCCGACATGTCGATGATTCGGCGATTCGCCTGATGCGGCACGAACCAGTCCACATCGTCGGCGCTGAGGCCGGTGGCGGCGAAAGCGTCCTTCACGACGTCCGTCGTCATGCCGACCGCGAATTTGAACACTTCCTTGCCTTCCATGCGCAGATGCCCCACCGTCTGGGTCGCCGAGGGGCCGCCGTCGACATAGAGCTTCGTCCGATGCCGGCCGTCCGAGCGCAAATGCGTCGTCAGCACGCCCCGATCGCTCGCGTCGCCTCGCCCGAAACCCGCCTCGAGCACGAGCGCGCCGGCGCCATCGCCGAAGAGAACGCAGGTCGAGCGGTCGCTCCAATCAATGATGCGGGAGAAGGTCTCGGCGCCGATGACGAGCGCGCGCTTGAACGCGCCGCAGCGCAGGAAATTGTCGGCGGTTGCGAGCGCGAAGATGAAGCCTGAGCAGACCGCCTGCAGGTCGAAGGCGGCGCCGCGCGCGATCCCCAACGCGGCCTGAATCTGTGTCGCCGTCGAGGGGAAAGTATAGTCGGGCGTCGAGGTCGCGACGACGATGAGGTCGACGTCATCGGGCGTGAGGCCGGCGTCCGCCAGCGCGGCGCGGGCCGCTCGCTCCCCGAGCATCGAGGTCGTCTCGCCCGCCGCGGCGATGTGTCGCTCCTTGATGCCCGTGCGCTGCACGATCCAGGCGTCGCTTGTGTCGACGAGTTGTGACAGCTCCTGGTTGGTAAGTGTGCGTTGCGGCAAATGAGCGCCAACGCCGCGCACAATCGAGCGGGGCGTCTCCTTGGGGTTGCTCACTGATGCATTTCCTCGGGCAGCGCGGGCTCGTCCGCGTGGGCGACGGCGAGGGCGTTGCGAAGGTTGGACTGCAGCTCGTTGCGCGCCATTTCATAGGCGATCTCGACGGCGCGGGCGAAGCCCACGCGGTCGGCGCCGCCGTGACTCTTGATCACCACGCCCTCGAGCCCCAGAAACACCGCGCCGTTGACGTTGCGCGGATCGGTCTTGGCGCGCAGCTCCCGGAACGCCCTTCGAAGGAGGGGATAGGCGAGGAAAAGGCCGATCCGGGCCGCGAGACTGCCGTTCAGCGCGGCGCGCAGATAGGCTGCGACCTGCGCGGCGGTTCCCTCCGCGGTCTTGAGCGCGATGTTTCCCGAAAAGCCTTCGGTCACCACGACGTCGACGAGGCCCTTGCCGATGCTGTCGCCTTCGACGAAGCCGTGATAGCGAAGGCCCGGCGGCGGCTGCTCCTTCAGGAAAGTCGACGCCGCCTTGACCTCTTCGACGCCCTTGATCTCCTCGACGCCGACGTTCAGCAGGCCGACGGTCGGCGTCTCGACGTTCAGGAAGGTGCGCGCCATCGCGGCGCCCATGATCGCGAGATCGACCAGGTGGCGCGCGCCGCCGCCGATCGACGCTCCAACGTCCAGCACCACAGATTGTCCGCGCAGCGTCGGCCATAACGAAGCGAGCGCCGGACGGTCGACCTTCGCCATGGTCTTGAGGCACACCTTCGCCATGGCCATCAGCGCGCCCGTGTTGCCGGCCGACACGGCGGCGTCGGCTTCGCCCTTCTTCACGGCCTCGATGGCGAGCCACATGGACGACACGCGCCGGCCCTGGCGCAGGGCGACGCTCGGCTTGTCGTCCATGCGCACGGCGACCGCGGCGTGAATAACGCGCGCTTTTTGCGCCAGTTTCGGGAGCGCGGCGAGCTCAGCCTTGATCGCGCTCTCGTCGCCAAAGAGAAGAAACTGCGCGTCTGGGCGGCGTTCCAGCGCCAGCGCGGCGCCCGGGATCGTTACGGCGGGACCAAAATCGCCGCCCATCGCGTCGAGCGCGATCCTGATCGGCTGTGGCATGACGTTTCGTTCAACCCCCGCGCCGCTCAGAACCTATGCGAGATCCGCCTCGACCGGAGGCGGAAGTTGCTGCACGGCGGTAGCTGGGTTGTCCGACGCCGGCGACCTTCGAACTTCGGCGGCTGATTGCCATTTGCGGCGCGTCAGCGCAAGAACTAATCTTGCGAGCAGCGGTCGCGAGGAACGGGGGGCGATTCGTTTGGACGCAAGCCCAGGGGGAAGGGATCGCGATCGCCGAGCCGCGGCCGCAAGGTCAGCCCAGACCGCGCATTTCTCGACCATCGCAGAGTGAATCCTCGACTGCCAGAGCCGCCGGCTTTCCCCGAGATCCACAAATTTTTGGCTAGATATAGAATTTTTAGAAAATTGAACCACCATATCTTGACGGAGGCGTCATGGCCGCCCATCCTGCGAAAACTGCGGACGACGTTACGACGCGGATGCAAGAGGGCCCCCTGCGGCCCGGACGCCCCGGAGTCCGGCGTCTCTTTATCGCGTGCGTTCACAGTGCATTCAAACAGCGGGCGCCTCCGGGCGCCGTGTCGCGAAGGGCCCTTGGGCTCGCGATCCTGCCTGGCCGGCGCGGCCTGCGGGACGATATTTTCGCGCGCCCTACATGGACTTGGGGACGAAAGGATCGACGGGCTATGAAAATCGGGCGGCGCTTCACCACCTGCGGCAAATCTCCTTATGCGGAAATCCAATTCCGCCTGAGCCGGAGCGAGATTCGCAATCCCGACGGCTCCATCGTGTTCGCACAGGAGGAGATCGAGGTCCCCGCCGACTGGAGCCAGGTCGCGGTCGACGTTCTCGCGCAAAAATATTTCCGCAAGGCCGGGGTGCCGGCGCGGCTCAAGCGCGTCGAGGAGTCGGGCGTGCCGTCATTCCTGTGGCGGTCCGTCGCCGATCAGGATGCGCTCGCGGCGCTGCCCAAGGACGAGCGCCAAATCGGCGAGACCAGCGCCAAGCAGACCTTCGACCGCATCGCCGGCGCCTGGACCTATTGGGGATGGAAAGGGGGCTATTTCGACGCCGAGGAGGACGCGCAGGCCTTCTTCGACGAGTTGCGCCACATGATGGCGCGGCAGATGGCCGCGCCGAACTCGCCGCAATGGTTCAACACCGGGCTGCACTGGGCCTATGGCGTCGACGGGCCGAGCCAGGGGCATTTCTACGTCGACTACGCCAACGGCAAGCTCGTCAAGTCGAAGACCGCCTACGAGCATCCGCAGCCGCACGCCTGCTTCATCCAGTCCGTCGCCGACGATCTCGTCAATGACGGCGGCATCATGGACCTGTGGGTGCGCGAGGCGCGGCTGTTCAAATATGGCTCGGGCTCGGGCTCCAATTTCTCGAAGCTGCGCGGCGAGAAGGAGAAGCTTTCGGGGGGCGGCTCCTCATCCGGGCTCATGTCCTTCCTCAAGATCGGCGACCGCGCCGCAGGCGCGATCAAGTCCGGCGGCACGACGCGGCGCGCCGCCAAGATGGTCGTCGTCGACATCGACCATCCCGACATCGAGGCCTTCATCGACTGGAAGGTGAAGGAGGAGGAGAAGGTCGCCGCGCTGGTCACGGGCTCGAAGATCGTCAAGAAGCACCTGAAGGCGATCCTGCGCGCCTGCGTCAATTGCGAGGGGCCGAACGGCGACTGCTTCAACCCCGACAAGAACCCGGCCTTGAAGCGCGAGATCAAGCTGGCGCGGCGCGAGGAAGTGCCGGACGCGCTGATCAAGCGAGTCATCCAGTATGCGCGCCAGGGCTTCAAGGACGTCGAGTTCGACACCTACAGCATCGACTGGGACAGCGAGGCCTATCTCACCGTCTCGGGGCAGAACTCGAACAACACCGTGCGCGTGACCGACGCCTTTCTGCATGCGGTCGAGCAGGACGGCGATTTCAATCTGATCAAGCGCCTCGACGGCAAGGTCTCAAAGACTGTCAAGGCGCGCGAGCTCTGGGACAAGATCGGCTATGCCGCCTGGGCCTCTGCGGACCCTGGGATCCACTTTCACACCACGATCAACGACTGGCATACGTGCCCCGGGGGCGGGGAAATACGGGCGTCTAATCCCTGCAGTGAATACATGTTTTTGGATGATACTGCATGTAATCTTGCTTCACTTAATCTTTTACAGTTCTGGCGCGAAGACTCGCGCAGGATCGACATTGAAGCCTATGAGCACGCGGTGCGTCTGTGGACGGTCGTGCTCGAGATCTCGGTGCTGATGGCGCAGTTCCCCTCGCGCGAGATCGCGCAGCTCTCCTATGACTACCGCTCCTTGGGCCTCGGCTACGCCAATCTCGGCGGGCTGCTGATGTCCTCCGGCGTCGCCTATGACAGCGCGGAAGGACGCGCCATCGCCGGGGCGCTCACCGCCATTCTCACCGGCGTCGCCTATGCGACCTCCGCCGAGATGGCGAAGGAGCGCGGGCCCTTCGCGCGCTTCCTGCAGAATCGCGAGTCGATGCTGCGCGTGATCCGCAACCACGCGCGCGCCGCGCGCGGCGAGGGGGCGGGTTACGAGAAGCTCGCGACGACGCCCGTGCCGCTTGATCGCGTCGCTTGTCCTGACGAGGCGCTCAGCGACGCCGCCGTCGCCGCCTGGGAGCGGGCGCTCTCGCAGGGCGAGATGTATGGCTATCGCAATGCGCAGGTCTCGGTCATCGCGCCGACCGGCACGATCGGCCTCGTCATGGACTGCGACACGACCGGCATCGAGCCCGACTTCGCGCTCGTGAAGTTCAAGAAGCTCGCCGGCGGCGGATACCTCAAGATCGTCAACCGCGCCGTGCCGCGCGCGCTGCGGGCGCTCGGCTATCGCGAGAGCGATATCGCCGAGATCGAGGCCTATGCGGTCGGCCACGCGACGCTCGCCAATGCGCCGGCGATCAATGTCGCCTCGCTGCGCGCCAAGGGCTTTACGGATGAGAAGCTTGGGCTGGTCGAGCGAGCGCTGCCTGGCGCTTTCGACATTAAATTCGTCTTCAACAAATGGACGCTTGGGCCGGACTTCCTGACCGGCGCGCTGAAGGTCCCGTTCGCCGCGCTGGAGGACAAGAACTTTGAGCTGCTCGCGCATCTCGGCTTCACGCGCGCCGAGATCGAGGCGGCGAACACGCATATTTGCGGCGCGATGACGCTCGAGGGCGCGCCGCACTTGAAGGCGGAGCATTACGCCGTGTTCGACTGCGCGACGCCCTGCGGCCGGATCGGAAAACGCTACCTCTCGGTCGAGTCGCACATCCGCATGATGGCGGCGGCGCAGCCCTTCATCTCCGGCGCGATCTCGAAGACGATCAACATGCCGAACGATGCATCGATCGAGGATTGCGAGGCGGCCTATATGCTGTCCTGGCGCCTGGGGCTGAAAGCAAATGCGCTCTATCGCGACGGCTCGAAGCTGTCGCAACCGCTGCAGAGCCAGCTCATCGCCGACGAGCACGAGGACGAAGAAGTGATCGAGGCCTTCTTGGAAAAGCCGGCCGCCGCCCGCGCTGCGGGCCTGGCGGAAAAGGTGGTGGAGAAGGTCGTCGAGCGCATCGTCGTCATGCGCGAGCGCGAGCGCATGCCCGACCGCCGCAAGGGCTATACGCAAAAGGCCGTGG
>DATHCI010000125.1:0-11245 GCA_035319645.1 Methylocystis sp.
AAGCTTCGCTCCCCGGCTCCGCTTCGCGCGCGGTCTCGCGCAGCTGCTCGAAATCCGTGAAATGCCTGGCGAGCCGGCGTGCGTTGGTCTCGCCGACATGGCGCACGCCGAGCGCGTAGATGAAGCGGTTGATCGGCACGCTCCGGCGCGCCGCGATCGCGGCGAAGAGGTTCCTGACCGACGTCTCGCCGAAACCCTCGCGGTTCTTGAGCTTCGTCAGGCTCGCCGCGTCCCGCTCCTCGAGCGTGAAGATGTCGGAGGCGGTCTTGATCAGACCCTCTTCGTAAAAATATTCGATCTGCTTGTCGCCGAGCCCTTCAATGTCCATGGCGTTGCGAGAGGCGAAATGCTTCAGGCGCTCGATCGCCTGCGCCGGGCAGACGAGCGAGCCAGTGCAGCGCCGCGCGACCTCCGCCTCGCCGGTCTTCTCATCGATCTCGCGTAGCGCCGCTGAGCCGCAGCGCGGGCAGACATGCGGGAATTCATAGGGCTTCGAATGGAGCGGGCGCTTCTCCAGCACCACCGCGACGATCTGCGGGATGACGTCGCCAGCGCGCTGCACGATGACCGTGTCGCCGATGCGCACGTCTTTCCGCTCGATTTCGTCCTCATTGTGCAGCGTCGCATTGGCGACGACGACGCCGCCGACGGTGACGGGCTCGAGCCGCGCCACGGGCGTCAGCGTCCCGGTGCGGCCCACCTGGATCTCGATGTCGCGCAGGATCGTCGTCGCGCGCTCGGCGGGAAACTTGTGCGCGACGGCCCAGCGCGGCGCGCGCGAAACGAAGCCGAGGCGGCCTTGCAGCGCGAGGTCGTTGACCTTGTAGACGACGCCGTCGATGTCGTAGTCGAGCGTCGCGCGCTGCGCCTCGATCTCCCGATAGCGCGCGAGCATCTCCTCCGCGCCATGGCAGAGGGCCGTGAGCGGATTGACCGGCAGGCCGTAGCGCGCAAACGCCTCGACGAGCCCGAGCTGCGTCTTCGCCGGCGGCTCGCTTGTCTCTCCGCAGGCATAAGCGAAGAAGCGCAGGGGTCGTGAAGCCGTAATCGAGGAGTCGAGCTGGCGCAGCGAGCCGGCGGCCGCATTGCGCGGATTGGCGAAGACTTTTTCTTGCGCCTCGGCCTGGCGAGCGTTGAGGGCGGCGAAATCGGCATGCGACATGTAGACCTCGCCGCGCACCTCGAGCACTTGCGGCGGCTTGCCCGCGAGCGCGTGCGGGATTTGACGCAGCGTGCGGATGTTGGCGGTTACGTCCTCGCCCTCGAAACCGTCGCCGCGCGTCGCCGCGCTGACGAGGCGGGCGTCCTCGTAACGCAAGGTGCAAGAGAGTCCGTCGATCTTAGGCTCCGAGGTGAAAGCCAGCGAGGCGTCCTCGGCGAGGCCGAGAAAGCGTCGCACGCGCGCCGCGAAGTCATAAACCTCCTCGTCGGTGAACAGGTTGCCGAGCGAGAGCATGGGCACAGCGTGGCGGATCTTCGCGAATTTCTCGGCCGGCGGCGCGCCCACACGACGCGTCAGCGATTCTGGCGTCGCAAGCTCGGGGAATTTGGCCTCCAGGGCCTCGTATCGACGGCGCAACGCGTCATATTCGGCGTCGGAGACAGTCGGCGCGTCTTCCTGATAATAGCGGCGGTTGTGCGCGGCGATCTCCTCGCCAAGCCGAGCATGTTCCTTGCGCGCTTCGGCGAGCGCCCTGCGGGTGGAAGGTTTGTTCATCGCGCGATCGGTTCTGGAGGTCGCTTCAGGGACGCTAGGACAGCGCGACTGTTCGCGCGAAAGCAAGGCGCGCAGCGGAAAAATTTCAGCGTCGGAATCGCTCGCCCGCCAGTCGCAAATTTATCAACAAGAAAAAGGCAGCGTGAATCCAGCGGCTTGTAGCGAAGCGGCGCTTTGCCGCGCCACCTTCGCGCGGTGAGCGCGCAAAAAAACCTTGACACTTGTGCGGCGCAGCATTATACGGAGTGCATCGCAGCGAGATCACTCTTGCTTCGTAGCCCTCCTTGGGCGTTTCCTCCCTTGACTTGGGCCGCTGGTCTTCCGGCGGCCCCTTTTCTTTGCCCATCACGCAATTGCGTGAAAGAACGATCCCGATACGAGGCCCTCTCGCAGCCCGCAAGCGATTTCTGCGCCGCCATGGGCGTCGCGCGCGCGCACAAAACAGCTGCCTTCTTCGCGCAGCGCCGTCGCATAGTGAAACTCATGCCCCTTGATCTCGGCGCCAGCCGGGCCGAGGGGATGCGCTGCGGCCAGTCTGGCGCGGCGATACCCGAGCTGCAGCCTGCGCTGCGCAAAGCTCGACTCGAGCGACAGCAGACCGGCCATGGCGTGGCCCCGTCCCTCGGCGTCGGTCAGAGAGCGCCCGAGCGTCATGTAGCCCCCGCACTCGCCATGCACGGGCCGACTCTGAGCGAAGCGGCGCAGCCCTGCGAAGAAGCGGCCGGCTGCGGCGATGCGTCCGGCGTGCAGCTCCGGATAGCCCCCCGGGAGCCAGCAGGCGTCGCAATTTTCGGGCGGCGCCTCATCGGCGAGCGGCGAAAAAAACGTCAGTTCCGCCCCCGCTTCGCGCCAGGCGAGCGCGATGTGGGGGTAAAGGAAGGAGAAGGCCGCATCGCGCGCGATTGCGACGCGTTGTCCGGGCGGCCTCAGGCCGCCCGACAGCGAAGGGGAAGCCGGAATCGACGCGGCGCCGGCGCCAGCCAACAGCGCCTCGAGATCGAGATGCGTCTCGACCCGATCGGCGAGGCGCTCGAGCGCCTGCTCCAGGTCCGCCGTTTCGCCGGCCTGAACGAGGCCGAGGTGGCGTTCCGGCAGTGGAACGCCCGCTTCTCGGGGAAGCCCGCCGAATACCGTAACGCCGAGCGCGTTGATCGCGTCGGCGCAGAGCTTGCCGTGCCGCTCCGAGCCGACCCGGTTCAACACCACGCCCGCGAGCCTCACCCGCGGATCATAGGTCGCGGCGCCCTTGACCAGCGCCGCCGCGCTCTGTCCCTGGCCCGAAACGTCGAGCACCAGAACGACCGGCCAGCCCGTCGCCGCGGCGACATCGCTCGCGGCGCCCGTCCCGGATGGCCCGGGAGCGCCGTCAAAGAGCCCCATTGCGCCTTCCGCGATCACAATGTCGGCGCCCTCTCCGGCGCGCGCCGCGAGCCGCGCGAGGAGCGCCGCGTCCATCGCCCATGAATCGAGATTGAAGCTATCGCGCCCAGTCGCCGCAGCGTGGAAGGCGGGATCAATATAGTCAGGCCCGCATTTGGCGGCGCCGACGCGCAGGCCGCGCCGCGCGAGCGCGCGCATGAGCCCGAGCGCCAGCGTCGTCTTGCCGGCGGAAGAACGCAGAGCGCCGATGAGCAGGCCGGGAGTGGTCAGAGTGTTCTCCGTTTCGACCGCCGGTCGACGGCTTGTCGGGAGCCTGGCGGAGGGCCATTCTTAGCCAGCGGCGTCACGCAAAGAAATCAAGGGAGGAAGGAATCATGGAGGAGTTCCAAGGCGGCTTTCTCCGCAATCTCATGTTCGGTTTCCTGCTCGCCCTGGCGGTATCCGTCTATTTCGTCTGGTTTCAGTGAAGCGAAGCCTTGATCCCCGCCGCCCCGCGAGCGATAGGCTAGGCTCGCCCCCTGCAAGGCGGGCGGGCCGCCAGATGAGACCAGGGAAGGCCGATCATGACCTATTGCTGCGGAATTCTCGTCCGCGACGGCCTCGTCATGATCGCGGATACGCGCACCAACGCCGGCCTCGACAACATTTCGACCTTTCGCAAGCTGCACACTTTTGAGGCGCCAGGTCAATATGCGATCATCCTGGCGACGGCCGGGAATCTCTCCGTCACGCAATCCGTCGTCACGCTGCTCAAGGAGGGCGTTCCAAACGCCGAGACCTCGGAGAAAGACCATTTTTCTCACACGCCGGGGATGTTCCAGGCGGCGCAGCTCGTGGGACGCGCGGTTCGCGTCTCGCGCTCGCTCGCCGGCGACGCCGCGGCGCAGGCCGGCGACGTGAATTTCGAGGTCTCGCTCCTGCTTGGGGGACAGATCGGCCACGAGCCGCCGCGCCTTTTCATGATCTACACCCCCGGCAACTTCATCGAATGCACATCCGACGCGCCCTATTTCCAGATCGGCGAGCACAAATACGGCAAGCCGATTCTCGACCGCGCCGTGACCTACGACATCGATCTCTACGACGCGCTGAAGATCGGGCTGATCTCGATGGATTCGACGATCCGCTCCAATCTCTCCGTCGGCCTGCCGATTGATCTGGCCGTGCTGCGGCGCGACGCGCTCAAGATCGAGACGACGGCGCGCATCGAACAGGACGACGCCTATTTCCACGATCTTCGAGACAGCTGGTCGAGGGCCCTGCGCGCCGCGCATATCGCAATTCCGAGACCGCCTTACGGGCGATGATCGGCGCCGGCGCTCGCTGGCTTGGGGCTTGCATGACAAGGACGTTGGGCTGTGCGAACACCGTCCCGTCAAGGAATTACACGCTGATTGCCGGTCGCTGAGCTCTAGCTTCGGGATGCATGAATGAGCGGAGAGACGGTTCAGTTTGACGAGATGCACGGCGTCGGCGCCGCCGCGCGCGCGCCGTATGAGAGACTTGCGGCCTGGCTCGCACAAACTCCTCCGAGCCTGCTCGCCTCGCGCCGCGAGCAGGCCGAGCTCATGTTCCGACGCATCGGCATCACCTTCGCGGTCTATGGCGCTCAAGAAGCTTCCGAGCGCCTCATCCCATTCGACATTCTGCCCCGCATCCTCTCGCGCAGCGAGTGGGCGATCCTCGAAAAAGGCCTCATCCAGCGCGTGAAGGCGCTGAACCTGTTTCTTTCCGACCTGTACGGCCCCGGAGAGATCCTGCGCGCCGGGATCGTCCCGGAAGAGCTCGTGTACCGCAATCCGGGCTTCTGCCCCGAGATGTTTCATCGGCGCGTTCCGCACGACATCTTCGTCCACATCGCCGGCGTCGACATCGTGCGCACGAGCGACGAGGGCTTCTTTGTGCTGGAGGACAATCTGCGCACGCCCTCAGGCGTCTCCTATATGCTGGAGAATCGCGAGGTCATGATGCGGCTGTTTCCGGAGCTCTTCGCCGCGCACAAGGTCGCGCCGGTCGAGGACTACCCGGACAAGCTCCTGGCGACGCTTCGTTCCGTCGCCCCGCCGCGGGCGGCCTCCGATCCGACGGTCGTGCTTCTGACCCCCGGCCAGTACAACTCGGCCTTCTACGAGCACTCATTTCTGGCCGACAAGCTCGGCGTCGAGCTTGTCGAGGGCCGCGACCTCTTCGTGCGTGACGACGTGGTCTATATGCGGGCGACCGAAGGTCCACGCCGCGTCGACGTCATCTATCGCCGCATCGACGACGACTTCCTCGATCCCCTGGCCTTCCGTCCGGACTCGGCGCTTGGCGTAGCCGGGCTCATGAGCGCCTATCACGCCGGCAACGTCACGCTCGCCAACGCCGTCGGCGCCGGAGTAGCCGACGACAAGGCCATGTATACCTACGTCCCGGACATCATTCGCTTCTATCTCGGCGAGGAGCCGCTGCTCAAGAACGTGCCGACCTGGCGCTGTCGCGAGGCCGAAGCGCTCGCCTATGTGCGTGACCATCTGAGCGAACTCGTCGTCAAGGAGGTCAATGGCTCCGGCGGCTATGGGATGCTTGTCGGGCCGCATGCGACGAACGCGCAGATCTCGGAATTCGCAGCCAAGCTGGCGGCCAACCCTGACAATTTCATCGCCCAACCGACGCTCGCGCTCTCCACCTGCCCGATTAGCGTCGCAGAAGGCCTCAGTCCTCGCCACGTGGATCTGCGGCCTTTCGTGCTCCAGGGCGCGAATGGCGCATGCGTCGTGCCCGGAGGCTTGACGCGCGTCGCGATGACGGAGAAATCCCTCGTCGTCAATTCGAGTCAGGGCGGGGGCACGAAGGACACCTGGGTCGTCGACGACGCGCCCGGCGGCTGGGCTTAGGGCCTTTTCTGGGGCGGCGAGCGATGCTTTCGCGCACGGCGGACAATCTCTATTGGCTTGCGCGCTACATGGAGCGTGCGGACTTTCTGGCCCGCGTGCTGCAGGCGTCGAAACGGCTGGCGGCGCTGCCCAAGGCCTATGGCGGCGCCGAGAGCGAGTGGGAGAGCGTTCTGCTCGCCTCCGGCGCGGCCTCGAGCTTCGAGGCCTCCGGACGCGCGCTCGACGAGGCCAACGTCACAGAATTCCTGACCTTCGCCAAGGATAATCCGTGCTCCATCCGCAACTGCCTGGAGCTCGCGCGCAACAACGCGCGCGCCGTGCGCACGGCTCTGACCACCGAAATGTGGGAGGGCGTCAACTCCGGCTATCTTGAGATGCGCGCGACCGAGAATCGCGGCTCCCTGCCCGTCGAGGACCTCACGCGCTTTCTCGACTTCGTGAAGCAGATGTCGCTCGCCTATGACGGCGGCGCCTATCGCACGATGCTGCGGAACGACGCCTATTATTTCTCGCGCGTCGGTCTTTTCGTCGAGCGCGCCGACAACACTGCGCGGCTGCTCGACGTGAAATACCACGTGCTTCTGCCCGAGAAGGAAGTCGTCGGCGGCACGCTCGACTATTTCCAATGGACGACGATTCTGCGCTCCGTTTCCGCGCACACGGCCTATCACTGGGTGTATCGCCAGAGCCTCAAGCCCTGGCTCGTCGCGGACCTGCTGATCCTGCGCCCGGAAATGCCGCGCTCGCTGATCTCCTGTTACGAGAGCGCCGTGCGCAATCTCGATTCGCTCGCCAGGACTCACGGCCGTCAGGGCCCGGCGCAGCGACATGCGCGCGCCGTGCACGCCCGACTCGAGGGGCTTTCGATGGAGACGGTGTTCCAGAACGGGCTGCACGAGTTCATCCAGGGCTTCATCGTCGACAACAACCGGCTCGGAGCCCTGGTCTCCGAGCAATATCTGTTTTGAGGGAGTGGCGATCGTCATGCGAATTCGCATCAGTCGCCGTTCGACTTATCGCTACGAGATTCCGGCGCGCGGCGGCGTGCAGCAGCTTCGCCTCACGCCGCGACCTTGTGACAGCCAGCGCATCGCAAGCTGGCGCATCGAGGTCGATCGCGACTGCCGACTCTTCTCGAGCGAAGACGCTTTCGGCAATATTCTGCACCGATTTTCCGTCGCGGGGCCGTTTGATAGCCTGACGATCCTCGTCGAAGGCGAAGTGGAGACCTTCGACACCGCGGGCGTGCTGCGTGGCGCGATCGAGCGCTTCCCGCCGTCCTTCTATATGCGCGAAACGGCGTTGACGCGCCCGAACGCCGCCTTGCGCGCGTTCGCGCATGAGGCTGCAAGGGCAAGCAACGACGCGCTTTCACGTCTGCACGCGCTGCTTGCCGCGACCTTCGAGGCCATGACCTGCGAAGAAACCATTCGTCCGGGTACGGAAGCGGCGGAAGCCTTCGCGCGCCGGAGCGGCTCCTGCGAAGACGCAGCCCACGTCCTCATCGCCGGAGTCCGCGCGCTGGAGCTTCCGGCGCGCTACGTCAGCGGCTTCCTTTGGCGCGCCGATCGTCCGGAGAAGCAGGCGCTGGACCACGCCTGGGTCGAGGCTCACGTCGAAGGTCTCGGATGGGTCGGATTCGATCCGAGCCGCTGCCTGTCGCCAAATGACGCCTATGTGCGGGTCGCCATCGGCCTGGATGCGCTCGGCGCGGCGCCCATTCGCGGCGCGCACATGGGTGGGGCGGGCGAAATTCTCGAGGTGAACCTGCGCGTTCAGAACGCGCAGTCTCAAACCCAATCCTGATTTTGAAAATTTGAACTTCGACCGCTTCTTTGTTGAGGACGGAACTCTCCGGCGGCTTGCGAGACGGAACGAAGGGGGCTGGCGCCCACAAGAAAGGCGCCGCAAAGATCGCATTCGCGGCTAAAGTGCCGCCCGCGGCGGCACGCCGACCTCCAGCCCGAAACAGGGAGCCCAAACATGAAGATATCCGCGCGCAACGCCCTCCCCGGCAAGGTCGTGGAGATCAAGAAGGGCGCGACCACGGCCCATGTCATCATCGATGTGAACGGCGCCACCCTGACGGCGTCGATCACCAATGAGTCGGTCGACGAGCTCGACCTCAAGGTCGGACAGGCGGTTCATGCGGTGATCAAGTCGTCGGACGTCATGGTCGCCGTCGACTGATGAAGGGGCTTGGCGCTTTCGGAGGCCGTGAGATGTTTCGCATGCTCAAGCTGGCGCTCGGCGCCGCCATGTTCTTCGCGCCGCTCGCGCTCGCAAAGGCGCCGACGCCCGCCACTCCCCTGGAGACGAGCGCCGCGACCATCACTGTCTTCGCTGCGGCGAGCCTCAAGAACAGCCTCGACGACATCGCGGCGCTCTGGAAGGCGAAGACCGGCGGCGAGGCGCGCCTCAGCTATGCCGCGTCGATGACGCTCGCAAAGCAGATCGAGGGCGGCGCCCCCGCCGACCTCTTTCTCTCCGCCGATCGCGATTCGATGGACTATCTCACCGGCCGCGGACTCGTGGACACGAGGACAAGGGTCGACCTGCTCGGCAACACGCTCGTCGTGGTCGCGCCGCAAAGCGCGCCGGTGCAGAAGCTCGCCTTTGAGGCGAGCGCGTTCGAGCAGGCGCTCGACGGCGGGCGCATCGCCCTCGGCGAGCCGTCTTCCGTCCCCGCCGGCAGATATGCGAAGGAGGCTTTCGCTGCGCTCCGGTTATGGGGCTTCGTCGAACCGCGCGCCGCCTACGCCGACAATGTGCGGGGCGCACTGATGTTCGTCGCGCGCGGCGAGGCGCCGCTCGGCGTCGTCTATGCGACCGACGCCGCAATGGAGCCCAAGGTCAAGACGGTCGCGACATTTCCTGAGAGCACGCATGCGCCGATCGTCTACCCGGTCGCGCTGACGAAATCCGCGAGCGGCTCAGCGCCGCAAGCTTTCCTGAATTTCCTGCGCGGCCCTGAGGCCGGGCGGATCTTCACGAAATACGGATTCAAGCTGCTACCGACGCCTTGACCAGCGAATCGCGCCGGCCGCCGCCAGAACGATGACGGCGCCGGCGGCCGCGAAACCTTTCTCGACGGACGCGACGGCGACGCCTCGGCTCTCCCAGAGAGCGTCGCTCGCGCAGAGCTCGCCCGCGACCCATCCGAGCACGCCTGCGCCGCCCCACATCAGGATCGGCAACCGTTCGAAGAGCGCGAGCAGAGCGCCGGCGCCGAACATGATGATCGGCACGGAGAGCGCGAGCCCGAAAATGATGAGCTGCGTCGAGCCATGCGCCGCCGCGGCGATGGCGATCACATTATCGAGCGACATGATCGCGTCGGCGGCGACGATCGTCGCGACGGCCGACCAGAGATCCGGCCTGGCCTCGACAGCGGCGTGGTCTGCGTGCTGGTTCGGCAGTCGGATGGCGACGTAAAGCAGCAGCGCGGCTCCCGCCAGCTTCACGTACGGCAGGCGCAAGACGCCGACGACGACGAGCGTGAATGCGATGCGCAAAGCGACGCCGCCCAAGGCGCCAAGCACGACGCCGAGCCTGCGCTGATGTTGTGGCAGGCGGCGGCAAGCGAGCGCGATGAGCACGGCGTTGTCGCCCGAAAGCAAAATATTGATCCAGACAATCTCCAGCGCTTCCCAAAGAAGCGCGACGTTGACGGACATCTTCTTGCGATCCCGGGCGAGCGCCGCGCGCTCCTTGGCGACTCGTTAGCGGAAACCGCCCCCCGACGAAAGCTATACTTTGCGCGGCACGAGGATCGCCCGGAAATCATTGACGTTTGTGCGCGTCGGGCCCGTGACGACGAGATCGCCGAGCTTTTCGAAGGCCGAATAGGCGTCGTTGTTGGCGAAGAGGGCCTTGAGGTCGACGCCGGACTTTTGCGCGCGCGCGAAACTGTCGGCGGTCATGATCGCGCCCGCGTTGTCCTCGCTGCCGTCGATCCCGTCCGTGTCGCAGGCGATGGCCGCGACGCCGCCGAAACCTTCCAGCGCGAGCGTGAGCGCGAGCAGAAACTCGGCGTCGCGCCCGCCCTTTCCGTTGCCGCGCACGGTCACGGTCGTCTCCCCCCCGGAGATGACCGCGCAGGGCGGCGCGAAGGGCTGACCATGCAGCGCGATCTGCTTGGCTACTCCCGCATGCACGAGCGCCACGTCGCGGGATTCGCCTTCGAGGTCGCCGAGAATGCAGGGAGTGAAGCCCGCCTGGCGCGCCACCGCAGCGGCCGCGTCGAGCGATCCTTGCGGCGTAGCGATGAGGACGTTCTCGACTCTGGAGAAGATGGGGTCGCCGGGCTTCGGCGTCTCGCAGTCCGGGCTATTGAGATGCGCCAGAACGGCCGCCGGCGCATCGATCTTATATTTGGCTATGACTTCGAGCGCGTCCTGCCGCGTCGTCGCGTCCGGGACCGTCGGGCCGGAGGCGATGACCGAAAGATCGTCCCCGGGCACGTCGGAGATCATGAGCGCGACGACGCGCGCTGGCGCCGCCGCCCGAGCGAGCCGTCCGCCCTTGATTGCGGAGAGGTGCTTGCGCACCGAATTCATCTCGGAAATCGTGGCGCCGCTCCTGAGCAGCGCCTTGTTGACGACCTGTTTTTCCTCGAGCGATACGCCCGGCGCGGGCAGAGCCAGCAGCGCCGAGCCGCCGCCGGAAATCAACGCCAGCACGAGGTCGTCCGCGGTCAGCCCCTGCACCTTGGCGAGCACGCGCGCCGCGGCTTCGCGCCCGGCGGCGTCGGGCACCGGATGCGACGCCTCGACGACCTCGATGCGGCTCGTCGGCGCCCCATGTCCGTAGCGCGTCACGACGAGCCCTTCGAGCGCCCCCGCATAGTGCTGCTCCACCGCAGCGGCCATGGCGGCGGCGGCCTTGCCCCCGCCGACGACGATCGTCCGGCCCTTCGGCGGCGACGGCAGATGTTTCGGCACGCATTGCGCCGGAGAGGCCGCGCCCACGGCGGCGTCGAACATGTCGCGCAGGAGTTGTCGATAATCTTCGGACATTCTTTCGGTCTTTCAAGCGGGCGCGCTCGGCGCTTCGCCCGAGCCTTCGCATAGAGCCCCGCCGCCTGACAACCCGTCAAGGCGACGCGGGAGGCGCGTGCCCCAACTCCGTAAGACGCCGCAGTTCACAAAGCCGCCGTTCTCGATTAGGGTCGCGCGCGCCGGCGCGGCGCCGAAAATTTCGCGGCGGCGCGCCCCACACAAGGAACCCCATGGCCAAGGAAGAACTGCTGGAATTTCCCGGCGTGGTCACC
>DATHCI010000126.1:0-20105 GCA_035319645.1 Methylocystis sp.
TAGGACACGCGCCAGATCGCCCCGTTGGCGTCGTCGCTGACGAGCAAAGCGCCGTCGGCCGTCTCCACGACGTCGACGGGGCGGCCCCAGACATGCGTATCGTCAAGGACGAATCCGGTCAGAAAGTCCTGATAGTCGCCAGTGGGCTTGCCGTTTGCGAATCGCACGCGCACGACCTTGAAGCCGGTGATCTTCGAGCGGTTCCAGGAGCCGTGCAGCGCGACGAAGGCGTCGCCCTTGAACTCGGGCGGAAATTGTCCGCCCTCGTAAAAGGCGAGGCCGAGCGGCGCGGAATGCGGCTGAATCAGGAGGTCCGGAGACGTGACCTTGGCGGCGAGGTCCGGACGCTCGGCTGCGTGGCGAGGATCCTCATGCGCGCCGACGTAGTACCAGGGCCACCCGTAGAAGCCGCCCTTCTCGACATGCGTCACATAGTCCGGCGGCAGGTCGTCTCCGAGCATGTCGCGCTCGTTGACGACGCACCAGAGCTCGCGCGAGCCGGGGCGGATCGCAAGGCCCGAGCAGTTGCGCAGTCCGTTGGCGAAGGCGACCTCGTGGCCGCCCGTCGGATCGAAGGCCTTCACATCCGCTCGCCCTGTTTCGTCGCCGCCGCTCGCGCCGAGGCCATTCTTCTGCTCGAGCGCCTCGATCTCGGCGCGCGAACGCTTTTTCGCGCCTTCCGCGACATTGCTCCGCGACCCGATCGAGACGTAGAGCGTCGCGCCATCCGGCGAAAATGCGAGATCGCGCGTCCAGTGGCCGCTGTCGCCCGGAAGCTCGGCGACGGTCTCAGGCGCCGCGGTCGCGTTCAAGTCTCCATTTCGGTACGGAAAACGCTGCACGCGGGCGGGCGTGCCGACGTAGACGTAGCGGGGCTCCGGCCCGGGCGGGTAGAAGGCGATCCCGAACGGCTGGTCGAGCCCGGCGGCAAAGACCTCGTTCTGGCGCGGCTGCGCCTCGCCGGCGACAAATCGCAGCACGCGCAGGCGCCCGCCGCCGCTTTCGGCGAGAAAGACGTCGCCGTTGGGAGCGCGACGCAGGACCCGCGGCTGGTTCAGGCCGGACAGCGCGAGCTCCGCCTTGAAGCCCGGCAAAGTCCTGGGCGTCGCGCCGGCGGGACGCGGCGCCACGCGCGTGTGCAGCGCCTTGGGCGGGCTGGCGTAAGGCTCCGGCATGTCGGCGGCGGTGATCCTGCGCGTAACGCCTGGCGCATCGGCGCGCCAGTCTCCATAGGCCGCCGGGCCTTCCAGAACCTGCGCCATAGCCGCGCCACAAAGAGGCGCGATTGCGCCGAAAAGCGCGGCGCGCGTGAACGAGTTCCATATCATTCTTCCGCCTCCCGAGCGGCGGCGCCGCCGCCGACCTATTTTCCGATTGCGACCGACGTCGCGCGCGATCGCCGGGCCGATGGTGGTCCAGGCGTCCGGAAAACGCTTTCGCGAGGCGATCGTTTCAACGTCCTCGCGGACAAAGGAGGGACCGCTCTTGGCGGACTGGAATTCCGAACTCTACATGAAGTTCGAGCGCGAGCGAACCCGCGCCGCCGGCGATCTTCTCGCGCAGCTCGGTCCCTACCGCCCAGAGAGCGTCGTCGATCTGGGGTGCGGCCCCGGCAACAGCACCCAGCTGCTGCTCACGGCTTTTCCCGAAGCGAAGATCACAGGCGTCGATCTGTCGGAAAACATGCTTGCGGTCGCCCGCGCGCGCGTGGCGGGCGCGGAGTTTTTGCAGCAGGACATCGAGGATTGGCGCCCGGAACGCCCGGTCGATCTCATCTTCGCCAATGCGACGCTGCACTTTTCCAAGGATCACTATGGGCTGATCGAACGCCTCGCAGCTTGCCTCGCGCCCGGCGGCGCGCTGGCCGTGCAGATGCCGAACAACATGCAGGAATCTTCGCATGCCGCCATGCGCATGATCTCTGCCGACGAGCCCTGGGCCGAGAGGCTGGTCCCGATCGCGAAGACGCGGGCGGTGATCGGTCCCCCCGACGAATATTACCGCCTGCTGGCCCCGCGCTGCGCGACGCTCGACATCTGGCAGACGATCTACTTCCATCAGGTCGAGTCCATCGACCGCATCGTCGAATGGTTCGAGGGGTCGGAGCTGCGCCCCTTCCTGAAGCCGCTCTCGCCCAAGGAACGCGAGATGTTTCTCGCGCGCTACCGCAGGGAGCTCGAGGAAGCGTACTCTCCCCAACCCGACGGCAAGGTGCTCATGCGCTATCCGCGCTTGTTCTTCATCGCAAGAACTTGAGGCGCAGCCCCAGCGACGATCCGCGCGACTGCATCGACCCAGATCGCGTTCGCGGCGGGGGAAAAATGCAGGCCGTCATCGGTCATTTCCGGCAGCCGCGCGTCCCCGGAAGCGACAAGCGGGTTGAGGTCGACGACGCAAATGCCCGAGGCTAGGCAAAGCGCCCGGAGCCGCTCATTGGCGGCCCTTATGCGCGGCGCGTCCGCCGCGTTCGACGTCAGCGGCGCGAGCGTGAAAATCGCCTGCGCCCCCTCGGGCCGGCGACGCAGCAGCGCCTCGAAGTCCTCGGCGATGCGATCGGGCGTCGCGGAGTCGACCAGCAGATCGTTGAGGCCGCCGTCGAGCACCAGCCATCGCGGAGAAAAATCGCGCGCCTGCCCGACCTGTCCCGCGATCTCCTTGAGCGTCGCGCCGCCGCGCGCGAGCGAGAGGACGCCGAAGGGCCGCCGGCGCAAGGTCCGGAAAGGGCAGCACGCCGCCAGACTGTCGCCCGCAACGACAACGTCAGGAGCCAGCGGCGGAATTCGCCGCGCCAGCACGAGCTGGAGGCTGCGTCGCGTATCGCCATGCGCGAGGGCCAAAGCGCCGACGAGTGCAAGAAATCCCAGCGCAGCCCCTAAAATCGCAACCAGCGCGATCAAGCCCCCCTCGCGCGCCGCGCCGCCGCCAGCACAAGCTGCAGCCTGCGTCCGAGGTCGCCGCGGGAGGCGCCAAGAAAGGGCGCGAGGCGCGCCCGCACTTCCGCCAGGATTTCCCTGATCCGGCGGCGCGCCGGCTCGACGAGATCATGCGCCCAGGCGCGAACGCGCAGCACCAGATGGTAGAAGCGCGCGAACCAGGCGATCTGCATCAATTTGTCTCGGCAGAGGTCGAAGAGATACGCAGTGACGCCAAGGCCGAGCGTCTTGGCGGCGAGGATGAGCGCCAGCCCGTAGCCCAAATGGCCGGCGGCGATCACCGCCACCGCGGCCAGCTTGACGGGCAGGATGACGAGGGCCGGGACGGCGAAGACAAGGAGCGTCGCGACGGGCGAGAGGTCCTTGACGAACGCTTCCAGCAAGGCTTCGATCCGCTGGAGGCGGAGCGCCCGCGCGAGCAGCCGCAGCCACTCCTTGACGTGATCCCAGAGCCAGGACTCGACGAGGAACAGCGTCGCGAGCGCGAACCAGAAGGCGCGCTTTAAACGTTTGTAAATGTCATTCATCGCGTTCCGCTCCTTTCCGCTTCCCCTGGCGGTCGCCGAAGGGCAGATTATATATGACAAACGTTGCGGGTGGAGGCCGGCGTACGGGATTGGGCGAGCAGGAGTCCTCCCCTCTGTCCACAGGGGGAGGGGCCTTGCCGAGGCCTAGGCTTGCAATATCGTATAAGCGCGGTAAATACGACGCTCTAGACAGGAAACGAAATGGAAAGCTTTCACTCGAATAGCGTCGAGATCTTCTACACGGTTTTCGAACCCCTTGACCAAGACCGGCAGGAACCCATCGTTCTCGCGCACGGTTTCGCGTCCACCCATGCGGTGAACTGGATGTTCACCCAGTGGGTGAAGACGCTTACCGAAGATGGTCGACGCGTCATCCTGTTCGACCTGCGTGGACACGGACGCTCGCAGAAGCTCTATGAGCCCGAGGCTTACACTTTCGCCGCCATGGCTGGCGATCTCGGCGGGCTTTTGGACCATCTGGGCCTGGATCGCGCGGATCTCATGGGCTATTCGCTCGGCGCGCGCGTCGCGACCTACTTCACGCTGCACCATCCCGAGCGTGTGAGGTCGCTGATCCTCGGCGGGGTCGGCGTCAGTCTTCTCGCGCCGTCGGCGACGCAGCCGGGCATGGCCGAGGCCATGGAGGCGGAACGGATCGAGGACATCGACGACCCGAGCCTCAAGATTTTCCGCGGCTTCGCGGAGTCGACGCGCAGCGATCTGAAGGCGCTCGCGGCCTGCGCGCGCGGTTCGCGCGGCGGCTTCGAGCCGGCGGACCTCGCGAAGATCGCCACCCCGACGCTGGTCTGCGCGGGCACGCGCGACGATGTCGCCGGCGATCCGCACCCGCTCGCGCAAATGTTCCAGAATGCGCACATCGTTGACGTCCCCGGCCGCGACCACAACCGCGCCGTCGGCGATCGCATCTTCAAGCAGGCCGCGCTGGATTTTCTCGCGGAGCGCCCCTGAAGCCTGGCTCGGCGCGGCCGCCCCGCTAACCACGACCCGGGATGGGGATCTCGTCGTCCCCGCCTCGAGGCGAGGCGATCTGAGAGGACGTCGTGCGTCAGACCGTTGCGACCCCCGTGGCTCTCCGGCGTGAAGGCGCGCGCGGAGAAGACAAAATCTTTGCGCGCCTGCGCGTGGAGGCGGAAGAGGCGATCGCGCGCGAGCGCGATCTCGCTGGCTTTTTTTACGAGGCCGTGCTCTCGCTTGGGTCGCTGGAGCAGGTCGTCGCGCGTCGCATCGCACTGCGGCTTGCGGGCGCCGGCGCTTCGCAGCCCGCCGTGATCGCGGCGTTCGAGGATTGTTTCGGCGCGGAGGCGGAACTCGGCGAGGCGCTGCGCGCAGACATTTCGGCCGTCCTGGATCGCGATCCCGCTTGCCGTCGCTATCTCGAACCGGCGCTCTATTTCAAGGGCTTCCACGCCATTCAGACGCATCGTCTGGCGCACGCGTTGTGGCGGCGGGGCCGCAGCGACTTCGCCCTGCTGCTTCAGTCGTTCTCGTCGCAGGTTTTCCAGACCGACATCCACCCGGGAGCCCGCATTGGCAAGGGCTTCTTCCTCGACCACGCGACTGGAGTCGTCATCGGCGCGACCGCCGTCGTCGAAGACGACGTTTCGATGCTGCACGGCGTCACGCTCGGGGGGAGCGGCAAGGGCCCCGGCGAGCGCCATCCCAAGGTCCGACGAGGCGTGCTGATTGGCGCCGGCGCGCTGATCCTGGGAAATGTCGAAATCGGCGCCCGCGCGCTGGTGGCGGCGGGTTCGGTCGTCCTCGAGAACGTGCCGGCGCACAAGACCGTCGCCGGCGTTCCGGCCCGCGTTGTGAATGAAGTCGGCGCGGCCGAGCCCGCAACCGCGATGGACCAGGTCCACGACATCATCGACGCCGGTCTCTGAGGCTCGGCGGACGCTGGCGAAAGCGTAGATTTTTCTGCAATTTCTGTGAGTTTTGTGAGGCCGACGTTAAGTTTTTGAAGTCATTCTAGACAACGTCGCCTTCACCGCGGCGTCCCCCCGCCTTTCGATCATTTGAGGCGTCCGCAAGCGTTCGTCGAGTAGCCGCGTCGCCAATGAGTGAAGTCACCGCTGAGATGATCGAGCGCGGGCGGGGCCTCGATCCAAAGACTTCCGCCAGCCGACGACGGCGCGCCGCCAAAGTGCAAAGCGCGCGAGAGAGACTCACAACTTCGGACACGGGCCACCGCGACTGCGACGTGGCGCTGCTGAGAGCCTATAGCGCCGCCCGGGTGAACATGTCGCCGGCGAGCTTCGCGCTCATCGTGTCCTCGGCGCTGCTTTCCATCTACTGGGTCAGGTCGGACATTCTCATCGCCTGGACCGTGCTGACTTGCTCTAGCCTGATCCTGTGCTACGGACTCGCAAGGAGCATCGAGCGCATTCCGGAGCAGCGCCTCATGGTGCGCAAATGGAGCACGCGCTTCATCTTCGCGGAATTCGCGCATGGCGTCGCCTGGGCCGGTCTGGCGCTGCTGCTTTCCAGCTGCAGCGCTCCGACCGCCAAGACTTTCATGATCGTCATGCCCCTGCTCGCCTCCGGCTTCAACGCCATGGTGGCCTCGACGATTCCGAGCGCCGTATTTGCAACCATCATGCCGCTGTCGCTGGCCACGCTCTATGGCGTCGACCTGCCCGACATATCCGACCCCTCGCTCGCGCTGATCGCGTCCGTATTCGCGGCGCAGGCGCTGTTCTTCCTGCTCGCCAAGCGCTTCCATCGGCTCTCCTATGAGAGCGTGCTGTTTCGCGCCCAGAAGGATGAGCTGATTGCCGAGCTCGAGCAGGCGAAGGCCAATTCCGATGAGGCGCGGCGGCGCTCCGAGGAGTCGAACCTCGCCAAGTCCCGCTTCCTCGCCACGATGAGCCACGAGCTGCGCACGCCGCTCAACGCCATCCTGGGCTTCTCCGAGGTGCTGAAAAGCGAGTTCTTCGGCGCGCACGCCGTGCCCGCCTACAAGGAATATGCGAGCGACATCCATTCGAGCGGCGAGCACCTTCTGATGCTCATCAACGAGATTTTGGATCTCTCGCGCGTGGAGGCCGGACGATACGAGCTCAAGGAGGAGAGCGTCTCGCTCGGCCAGATCGCGGAGGACTGCCGACACCTGCTCACGATGCGCGCCGAGAAGCGCGACATCGAGGTCATCGAGCTCATCGAGCCGGACTTGCCCAGGATCTGGGCCGACGAGCGGGCCATTCGCCAAGTGGTGCTCAATCTGCTGACGAACGCCATCAAGTTCACGCCGCAGGGAGGACAGGTCACGATCAAAGTCGGCTGGACCTCCTCCGGCGGCCAGTATCTGATGGTCAAGGACACGGGACCGGGCATTCCCGAGAGCGAGATCGCCATCGTCATGTCGTCGTTCGGCCGCGGCTCGCTCGCGCACAAGAACGCCGAGGAGGGCACCGGCCTCGGCCTGCCGATCGTCAAGGGCCTCATCGAGCTGCACGGCGGCGAATTTCTGCTGCGCTCGCGCGTGCGCGTCGGGACCGAAGCCATCGTCGTGCTGCCCCCGCAGCGGGTCATGAACGCCTTGCCGATGATGCAGCACGGCGATAGAGCGGAGAGCGCGTCGCGTCCGGCGCGCCGCACGGAGGCCGAGCGTCTCCACGCCTGAACCCTTCGCCCATGAACGCGTCCTCGCCCGTCGCTTCGGCCCTGGTGCTGTTCTCCGGCGGCCAGGACTCGACGGTCTGTCTCGCTCATGCGCTGTCGCAGCGCGAGCGTGTCGAGACGATCGGTTTCGACTATGGTCAGCGCCACCGCGTCGAGCTCGCGCAGCGTGAGCGGATCCGCGCGGGGCTCGCAGCGCTGTCGCCCGCCTGGCGCGAGCGGCTCGGCGACGACCACCTGATCGCCATTCCAGCGCTCGGCGAGATATCGCAGACGGCGCTGACGCGCGAGACGGAGATCGCCTTCGAAGCGTCGGGCCTGCCCAACACTTTCGTGCCGGGGCGCAACATCCTGTTCCTGACCCTTGCCGCCGCCCTCGCCTATCGCCGCGGAATATCGCTGCTCATCGGCGGCATGTGCGAGACCGACTATTCCGGCTATCCCGACTGCCGGCGCGCCACGATCGACGCGACGGAGCGGGCGCTGTCGCTCGGTCTCGACCGGGACATCGTCATCGAGACGCCGCTCATGCGGCTCGACAAGGCCGCGACGTGGCGCATGACGGAGGCGCTCGGCGGCCACGCCTTGGTCCGGCTCGTCGTCGAAGAGACGCACAGCTGCTATCTCGGCGAGCGCAAGCGACGGTTCGAATGGGGGTACGGCTGCGGCGACTGCCCAGCTTGCCGGCTGCGCGCAGCCGGGTATGAGAAATATGTGGAGGGGGCGGTCGGCGACAGGCGGTAGGCAGTCGACTCGGACCCCGGCTGCCTACTGCCTACTGCCGAAGGAACGAACGGGTGGCGGAAGTGGAACTGCCGAACTCCCCGGCGCGGGAAGTTGTGGGGGTTTTTGGCGACGCGGTCGCGCTGGAGGCCGCGATCGTGGAGCTGCGCGCCTCGGGGTTCGAGGAGGCGCAGCTGAGCCTGCTCGCCGGCGAGCGGACGATCGTCGAGAAGCTCGGGCACAAATATGAGAAGGTCGAGGAGCTCGAGGACGATCCCGCGGCGCCGCGCGTGCGATATCATTCAAAGGGCGCGACCAAGACGGCGTTGCTCGGGGCGCTCGCCTCGATCGGCGCGGTCGCGACGGCAGGCGCGATCTTCGCCGCCGGCGGGGCGCTAGCCGCGACGCTGGGCAGCGGCGTGATCGGCGCGGAGGCCGGCGGCTTCATCGGCGGGGTATTGGGGGATTACGTCGAGGCCCGTCACGCGAAATATCTCGAAGAGCAGCTGAATCACGGTGGACTACTGCTATTCGTGAGAATAGCCGATCGGGGACAAGAGGACGCAGCGAAGCGGATCCTGTTGAGCCATTCCGGCCGCGACGTGCACGCGCACGCGGTCGCTCCCCGGTCCTGAGCTCAATCGAGGAAAGGGCGAGCCTGGCTCGACGGCGGGCGGCGGGCGCCCGCCGCCGGAAACAAAGCCCGCCCTTACGACCATACTTTTATTTCGCGTTTTTCTCGATCGCCTTGAACAGCGTGACGTTCTCGTTCTTGCGATTCTTGCAATATTTTTTGACGACAGCGATATCCCTTTTCGCATAAGTCCACCGTGCTCAGATTTTTCGTCGCGCTGAAATATCCGTGCATCCAATTGCCGACAAAAGCCTTGGCGCCCGCGGCGCTGAAGCGGATGCGCGATCACTTCCCCTGTCTCGCCCGCGCCCCCCAGGTCGGCGCTTCCGGCGCGCGAAAATCCAAGTCCCAGGAGAATCTGTTCAAAAAGTTGTAGCCGAGCACCACTGGAGCGTCGCTCCCGAGCGCCTCGCGCAGGACGCCGAAATCATAGACGAGCGCATAAACGTCGCGCACAACCCTCCCTTCCCCGAGATCAAGCTCCCTGATCTGATAGATCCGGGACGAGAAGCCCCGACCGGCGGCCTCGCTCGCGCCGCTCTTGGCCTTCACGAGCGTGAACAGCTTCTTGTGCTTCGCCACGAAGCGCCTGTCGACGGCTGAGATCTCGGCGCCCGTGTCGAAGAGTCCCACGACGGCTACGTCGCCGATCCGCGCCTCCAAGCCGACGAGCCGCCTCCCGGGGCCGAGCAGCCTGAAAGGCTGCGCCGAGCTCGCGGCGGCCGCTTCCCCGAAGATCATCGTCTTGACGTCGAGGTCCAGGGAAAAGCGCGCGCCCCTGAAGAAATCCAGCCCCAGCAGGTCGTCTCCAGAGCTCGCGGCGCAGCGCGTCACGACATATTTTTCGCGCGCAATGTCGGGGCCTTTGGCGGCCTTCAGCGCGACGAGCTTCGCCTCGACATCCTCGCAGCGCGCGGTCCGGCCCGACGCGCCGGTCGAGCTGCTCTCGCCCAAGGAGGGAAGATCCGCGTTCCACGGGGCGACCGCGACGCGAGACGTGGAGGCGCCGGTGTCCAGACGCATCGCGCCCATGAAATTTCCGACCCGCACCGGCAGATAGATGCGACCGCCGCCATAGTCGCTCTGCGTCAGCGTCAGCGGGATCGTCGTGCGCTCATCCTCGGCGCGAACGCCCGTCGCCCCGAGCAGCAAGGCGATGACGGAGAAACCCAGTCGTCGAAAACGCGCCATTTGCCTGCTTCCCGCAAGATATCGAAGCTTCGCGAAGCGGCCGCGTCGGACGGCGCGCTTTCTCTACGGACGGCGCTTCTCGACCACGCCCACGATCGGCCCGAGCGGGCGGAAGCGGTCGTGGCGCGCGAGCTGCGGCGCATAAAGCGAAGAGATCGAACCGTCGAGATAGAGCGCATCCTGGCACCCCAGCCGCTCGCGAAAGAAATGCGCGAAGGCGTGGAAAGTGACAGGCGCGTCCGAAATGGCGAAGCGCGCCACGTGGCCATCCGTGACGCAGACGCCGTTGCGGATTTTCGCCGACTGGCCGTCCTCGTGAATATGCGCGTTGAGCCGACCGCCGCTCAGCAGCAGCGGCCCTGACTGCGTGGCGTAGGACGGGCGCAGCGTCTTCGATGCAAACGCGCGCGATTCGACGACGCCCGCACGGCCGCCGCCGACCCAGAAGACGCCATTCGGCTTCATGTGAAAATTGCCGGCGCCGTCGTGGAGATTGACGGAATGCGCCACCCTGCCCTCCTCCACATAGAGGCCGATCGGCGCGCGATCCTCGCCGTACATGCCGGCGTTCATGGCGAAGACGAGCGTCTCGCCCTGCTTCGCGAGCTCCGATTCGAGTCCGGAGAAGGAACCGAGGATTGCGCCGTCGCCGCCACGGAGAAACAATCGAATCTGATCCCGCCGCGCGTCAAAGGAGCACACCGCATAGGAGACGCCTTCCGCCTCGATCTCCTGACAATCGGCGCGCGCGGGGCCGACGGCGGAAAGCCAAACGGCGACCGCGGCGCTTGCGGCGGAAAAGACGCGTCTCATGCAGGGGCCTCCTTCGCCCCGGCGGTCGCGCGGTTGCGGGACGCGCGCTATCTTTGGCAGAGAGGGCGGCGCTTGTGAAGCGCCCGGAGAGGGAAGCGCGTGCAACAGATCATCGGCAGAGCCATCGAGGCGGTGCGGCGCGGCGAGATCGTGGTCGTGACCGACGACGACGATCGCGAGAACGAAGGCGATCTCGTCGTCGCCGCGGCTCTCTGCACGCCGGAGCAGATGGCCTTCATCATCCGCCACTGCTGCGGCATCGTCTGCGCGCCGCTAACGATCGAGGATGCGCGCAGACTGGCGCTCAATCCGATGGTCGCGCAGAACGACGCGCCGCTCGGCACGGCCTTCACAGTCTCCGTCGACGTGCGGCGAGGCCTGACCACCGGCATCTCCGCCGAGCAGCGCTGCAACACCGTGCGCGCGCTCGCCAACCACAACATGGCCGCCGAAGATTTCGTGCGGCCAGGCCACGTGTTTCCGCTCATCGCCAAGGAGGGCGGCGTGCTCATGCGCTCCGGCCACACGGAGGCGGCGGTCGACCTTTGCCGTCTCGCCGGCCTGCCGCCCGTCGGCGTGATCTGCGAGCTCGCCAATGACGATGGCACAGTCATGACCGGCGATCAGATCGCGCGCTTCGCCGAGGCGCATGGTCTCGTCGTCGTCTCTGTCGCCGACCTCATCGCCTATCGGCAGTCGCGAGAGAAGCTCGTCGAGCGCGTCGCGAGCTTTCCGGTCGCGACGGCGGCGGGAGAGCTCACCGGCCATGCCTATGTCACCCCTTATGACAGCGTGCAGCACTTCGCTTTCGTGCTCGGCGAAATCGGCGACGGACACGACGTGCCGGCGCGGCTGCACCGCGCCGACATCCTAGGCGACGTGTTCGGCGGCGCGGCGACGATCAACAAGACGCTGGCGCGCTTTTCGCGCGAGGGGCGCGGCGTGCTCGTCTATCTGCGCGATGGCGCGGCGGGCGTGCCGGCCAATATCGTGCGCCAGCGCCACGACAATGCGGAAGAGGACCGTCGCCGGCAATGGTTCGACGTCGGCCTCGGCGCGCAGATCCTGCGCGACCTCGGCGTCTCGTCGATCAGGCTGCGCACGACGACGCCCAAGCCCCGCGCTTATGTGGGGCTTTCGGGGTTCGGGATCGAGATCACGGCCGTGGAGCCGGTGGAGTAGGAAGGCGCAGGGGATGGCAGAGCCGGTGCTTCGCAATTGGACCGTCGAAGAGTTCTTCGCTTGGCAGGAGACGCAGCCGGACCGCTATGAGCTCGTCGACGGACGCCCGCTGAAAATGATGGCGGGGGCCAAGAACGTTCACGACGACATCGTCGTGAACCTGATCGCAGAATTACGGGCGCAGCTTCGAGGCGGCGGGCGCCGCCCCTTCACCGGCGACGGAGCCGTCGAAACGCGCCCCGGCCAGATCCGACGACCCGACGTAGGCGTCGACTGCGGGCGCCGCGACCCGAACGCAACGACAGCCGCGCTGCCGAAGCTCCTGATCGAAGTGCTCTCCCCGAGCACGCGGGACTTCGACTCATTCGCCAAGCTCGAAGAATACAAGCGGATGGCGAGCGTGGATTATGTGGGCCTGATCGAGCCGAACGAGCCCCTAGCCTATTTTTGGCGGCGGAACGCGCAGGGGTCCTGGGTCGAGGAGCGAGTCCGCGGGCTCGACGGAGCCATCGAGGCGCCCGGCCTCGCCGTCGCATTGCAGATGGCGGCGATCTATGAGGGCGTGGAGTTTACCCCGGTCGGCCTCGGACTCGCCGCCGAGAACGAGCGCAGCAGAGAAGGTTGAACGAGGCCGGCCCGAACGCGCGGCCCCGCCGCTCACTCGCTCACGTGGTTGTTGCGCTGCGTCTCCAGGAGCTTCTTCACGTCCTCGGGCGAGAGCTTCGGACGATCGATGGTCAGCGTGAGCTTTTCAAGCTTGCCGGTGAATCGGAACGGAACCTGATAATCCTGGTCGTCCACCGGCGTGCCCGTGTCGGCGCCGACGTCAAAGTTCTCGTCCCACTGGAGGATGAGCGGGATCGTCCGTTCCAACTGCTGGCTGGCGGCGACCTGTCCGTCGACCTTGAGCACGCCCGTTCCGCCGCGGCCGATGCCGCTCACATTGTTGAAGGCCAGCGTGCCGATGCCGAGCCCGTCATATTTGAAGTCGAACTCCAGCGTATGCTTGCCGGGCGAAAGCGGCGGCCCTTCCCAGCGGATGCGCTTGTAGTCGACGAGGTTCCACAAGAACACGGGCTTGTTCTTGAGAACATAGAAGCCATAGCCGGCGAAGCGCCCGCCCTGCGTGACGATCATGCCCTCGGCGCCGCCCTGGGGAATCTCCACCTCCGCCTTGAAGTTGTATGATGCGTCGAGAATATTGGGGGCGTCGCCGTTCGGCGTCCCGATCATCTCGCCGGAGTAGGTGAACACGGTCCGCCCGGCGGTCAGGCTCGGCTTCGGCGTGATGACACGCGTCGCCACCGAGGCGTCCAGAGGCTCCACCTGATATTTCTTGGCCTCGACCCAGAACAGCTTCTCGAGTTCTTTCAGCTTCGCCGGATATTTGTCGGCGACGTTCTCGAACTGCGTCCAGTCCTTGCCGAGATCGTAAAGCTCGTAAGGGTATCCGGCCGGATCCTGACTGACCTTGCCGGCTACATCCCACGGCGGCCGGATGACCTTGGTGCTCGCGATCCAGCCGTCGTGGTAGATCGCGTGGTCGCCCATCATCTCGAAATACTGCGTGTGATGGCGCGAGGGCGCCTTCTCGTTCGCCTTGTCGAAGGTATACATCATGCTGACGCCCTCGATCGGCGCCTGGTTGATCCCGTCGACCACCTTCGGGGCCTTGATTCCCGTCGCCTCGAGAAGCGTCGGCACGATGTCGATGATATGGTGGAACTGATTGCGGATCCCGCCCTTGTCCTTGATGACCTTGGGCCAAGAAATGGCCACGCCCTGCTTCGTGCCGCCGAAATGCGAGGCGATCTGCTTGGTCCAGGAGAAGGGCGTGTCGAAGGCCCAGGTCCACGGCACCGCCATGTGGTTGTATGTCTTGTCGGAACCCCAGACGTCATAGAAATATTTGAGCTGGTCGGCGACCGGCAGCTCGATCCCCTGAATCGACGCCACCTCGTTTGGCGTGCCGATCAATGTGCCTTCCGCCGAAGAGCCGTTGTCGCCGCTGATGTAAATGATCAGAGTGTTGTCGAGCTTGCCTAGGTCCTCGACCGCCTGGATTACGCGACCGATCTCATCGTCGTCATAGGCGAGATAGGCCGCGTAGACCTCGACCTGCTTGATGAAGAGCTTCTTCTCGTCCGCTGAGAGCTCGTCCCAGTTCTTCAGCAGATCATGCGGCCAGGGCGTGAGCTTCGCATCCTGCGGGATGACGCCGAGCTTCTTCTGGTTTTCGAAGATCTGGTCGCGCAGCGCGTTCCAGCCCTTGTCGAAGAGATGCAAGTCGCCGATCTTTTTGATCCACTCGGGCGTCGCATGATGCGGCGCATGCGTCGCGCCCGGCACGAAATAGAGGAAGAACGGCTGCTCGGGGTCGAGTGCGTTGATGCGCTTCATGTAGGCGATGGCGTCGTCGGCCTCCGCGGTGATCAGATTCCACTTGGGGTTGCCGACATAGGGGTAGATCGCCGTCGTGTTGCGAAACAGATTGGGCTGCCACTGGTTCGCATCGCCGCCGATGAAGCCGTAGAAATATTCGAAGCCCATGCCGATCGGCCATTGATCGAACGGCCCGTCCTGGCTCGCCTGGAATTCCGGAGTGTTGTGGTCCTTGCCGAACCAGGACGTGCGGTAACCATTGTCCTTAAGGATGCGGCCGATCGTCGCCTTGTCGCGCGTGATGATCGAATCGTAGCCGGGATAGCCCGTCGCCTGTTCCGCGACGACGCCGAAGCCGACCGAATGATGGTTGCGGCCGGTGATGAGCGCCGCGCGCGTCGGCGAGCACAGCGCGGTCGAATGGAAATTGGTGAACCGCAGCCCGTCGCGAGCGATGCGATCCAGGTTCGGGGTCGGGATCACGCCCCCGAAGGTGGACGGCGCGCCGAAACCCGTGTCATCGGTCATGATGAGCAGAATGTTCGGCGCGCCCTTGGGCGGGACCACGCGCGCCGGCCAGAAGGGCTTCGATTGCACGGCGTTGCGCTCAATCTTGCCTTGGAACTTCTGCGGCGGCGGCGGCAGCTGCTCGCCCCCGATCGTGATCGTGGCGCTCGGCGAGCCGGGCTGGCCGGCCGCCTCTTCCGCTCTGAGGGGAAGGGTCGCCGAAGCGGCAATCACTGTGACAACAAGGGAAAGGGCCCGAATCCACGCCATGTCCCGCCTCCTGCCCGCTTAAAATAAAGGCCGCCCGCGACCCCGGACGGATTACACCGAAAAAGCTAGCAGAAATTTGCGCGCGCGTCCCAAGTCATTTTCCAGGGCGGCTTTTCGCCCGCGTCCCCTCGCCGAGGCTCCACGCCAGACCGAAAAGGAATTAGCCGCGGTTTGCATCCGCGGCTAATTCGAGCGTCCGGCGCGTTCGGCGTTGCGAATTCAGATCACCAGCACCGGCGTCCCGATCCTGACCCGATTGTAGAGGTCGATCGCGTCGATGTCGCGCATGCGGATGCAGCCGGACGAGACCCCCTGCCCGATCTTCTCCGGCTCGTTCGTGCCGTGGATGCGATAGAGCGTGTCCTTTCCGTTCTGCCACAGATACAGCGCGCGCGAGCCGAGCGGATTGTCCGGCCCGCCCGGCAGGCCGCCGGCGTCCGCGGTCGGCTGCAGATGCGGCCAGCGCTCCAGCATGTCCTTCGGCGGCATCCAGCGCGGCCATTCCTGCATGGCGCCGACATAGGCGCGACCGGTCCAGCCCATCGCGTCCTGACCCGTGGCGACGCCGTATCGGACCGCCTTGCCGCCCGGCAGGACGTAATAAAGGAAGTGGTTGTGCGTATCGACCACGATCGAGCCGACCGGCTCCGCCGTCTTGTATTCGACCTGATAGCGTTCGAAATCCGAAGGAATCTCGGCCCTGGGCGCAAGCGCCAGGAACTCCGCGTCACGACCGCTGACCTTGGGATCGGGAACCCGCACGCCGTTACATCCTGCAAGGCAGGCCGCCGCGAGCGCCGCGGCGACCACTGTCGATATACGCATGAGACCCCTCCTCTCGCCGCTAAGAAATATTAGATCTCGACTTATCACAACTCCGGCCTTTCGTGAGACGTGCTAATAGGATTTTCCTGACCCTGTGTCTTCGGCGCCACAGTCTAGCCGCAACCCGCGCCGGCAAGCGGAGGCCCCTTGCGCACGATCCTCTACACGCATGCTTCGTCGCTCGAGCACGAGATGGGACCGGGTCATCCCGAATCTCCCGACCGGCTGCGCGCGATCGACAAGGCCCTGGCGCAGCCGCGCTTCGCAAAGCTCGAGCGGCGCGAGGCGTCCGCCGCGGGCCCGGAAGAGATCACACGCGCGCATGCCGATCGCTACTACGACGCGCTCGTCGCCGCCGCGCCGCGCGAAGGATATGTGCAGCTCGAGGCCGACGCGCTGATGAATGCGCGCACGCTGGAGGCGGCCCGGTTCGCCGCGGGCTTGGCGGTGGCCGCGGTCGGCGCGGTCATGTCGGGCGAGGCGGACACGGCCTTCGTCGCGGCGCGCCCGCCCGGTCATCACGCCGGTCCTTCCTTTCCGATGGGCTTCTGCTTCTTCAACAATGTCGCGATCGCGGCGCGGACCGCGATCGCCGCGCATGGCGCCGAGCGCGTCGCCATCGTCGACTTCGACGTGCATCACGGCAACGGCACGCAGGAGATCTTCTGGGACGATAAGAACGTTCTGTACTGCTCGACGCATCAGGCGCCGTTCTATCCCGGAACGGGCGCCCGCAGCGAGACCGGCGCGCACGACAATATCCTCAACCTTCCTCTTCCCGCGGGGGCCGATGGCGACGTCTTTGCGGACGCCTTCGCCGAGGCCATCCTGCCGCGTGTGAAGGCCTTCGCGCCCGACCTGATCCTGATCTCGGCCGGCTTCGACGCGCACGCGAAGGATCCGCTGGGCGGGTTGCGGCTCAAGGAGCGGGATTACTCCGAGGTTACGAAGCGCCTGCTCGACCTCGCCGACCGCTGCTGCGAGCGACGCCTCGTGTCGCTGCTCGAGGGCGGCTATGATCTTGACGCCTTGGCCGCGAGCGCCGCGGAGCATGTCGCGGCGCTGATGGGGGCGTGAGGCGCCCGCGCGGAGCTTCAGCCCTGGCGAGCCTTGAACTTCTTCTGGACCTTGTTGATGATGTAAACTCGGCCCTTTCGGCGCACGAGCTGGTTGTCGCGATGACGTCCCATCAGCGATTTCAGAGAGTTGCGGACTTTCATGGTCTTCCCCGGCAGATTTTGGGCGAAACGCCCGAGGGCCGGGAAGAGCGCCCGGCGGCTCGCTGGCGGCTTCTATGCCAAAACTCGGGCGCGCGATCAAGGGCGTGCGGAAACCATGGATCCGGCTCAATTGGTCTATAATCGCCAGATGCAGCGACGCGATTCGTCGCCCTTCGAGCCCGCTGGAACGCCGCCCTTGAGAAACGTCGCCCTCGCCCTGGTCTTTACGCTCCTCTACGCCCCGCTCGCGCAGGCGCAGCCGCAGCAGACCGCCGCGCCCGCCAAGCCGCATCAAAAGCCCAAGACCGCAGCCAAAAAGCCCGCCCCCGCGCCAAAGCCCGAGCCCACGCCGGCGTCGGCTCCAGCGCAGCCTCAACCGCAAGCGCAGCCAGCGCAGGAGCCGGAGAAACCCGCCGACCAGGCGCAGGCCGGAACCGCCGCGCCGCCCGCGGCCCCCGTCCAGAAGCTCGATCGCGCGGAGATCGTCAAGCGCGCCAACGCCTTCTTCAACGCCTCGCCGGTCATGACCGCGGACTTCGTGCAGATCGGCGGCGACGGCAAGCGCGCGGAGGGCAAGCTGTATGTGCAGCGCGCCGGGCGCTTGCGCTTCGAATACGCCGCGCCGGCGACGCTCGAGGTGGTCTCGGACGGCGCGCAGGTGCTCATCCGCGACAGGAAGCTCAAGTCGCAGACGCTCTATTTCATCGACCAGACGCCGCTGAAATTCCTGATGAAGGAGAAGATCGACCTCGAGCACGACGTGACCGTGCTCAACACGGCGATGGAGGATTCCGGCGCGCATCTGCTGCTCGAGGACAAGACGGCCTTCGGCGGCGTCTCGAAGATCCACCTCGTCTTCGACGGCAAGACCTTCAAGCTGAAACAGTGGCAGATCACGGACCCGCAGGGCAACGAGACGCAGCTGTCGCTCTACAACATCGACCAGAAGTCGACGCCCGACCCGACGCTGTTCAAGATCGACGCGGCGAAAAACGATTAACGACTCCTTCTCCCACGAAGTGGGAGAAGGTGGCCTCCGCGCAGCGGAGGTCGGATGAGGGCTGGCGCCGCCCCAAGCCGTCGCGAAGAATAATCCAGAGAGAGTCCGCTTCTCGACGAACCTGGGAGAAGGTTTGCGCCAACTCACGCCGCGCGCATCTTCGGCCCCAGGAGCTTGCGGTTCACGAGCGCCTCGGCGATCTGCACCGCGTTCAGCGCCGCTCCCTTGCGCAGATTGTCGGAAACGCACCAGAGCGCCAAGCCGTTCTCGACGGTCGGGTCCGCACGGATCCGCGACACATAGGTCGCGTCCTCGCCCGCCGCCTCATGCGGCGTGACATAGCCTCCGGGCTCGTGCTTGTCGATCACGAGCACGCCCGGCGCCTCGCGCAGGATCGCCCTCGCCTCCTCAGGCGAGATCGGGCGCTCGAACTCGATGTTCACCGCCTCCGAATGGCTGATGAACACGGGCACCCGCACGCAGGTGGCGACGAGCTTGATCTTGGGATCCAGGATCTTCTTCGTCTCCGCCGTCATCTTCCACTCTTCCTTGGTGAAGCCGTCCTCCATGAAGACGTCGATCTGCGGGATGAGGTTGAAGGCGATGCGCTTCGGGAACTTCTTCGTCTCGACCTCGCTCGAGGAAAAGATCGCCCGCGTCTGCGCGAAGAGCTCGTCCATGGCCTCCTTGCCGGCGCCCGAGACCGACTGATAGGTGGAAACGACGACGCGCAGGATCTTCGCCGCGTCATGCAAAGGCTTCAGCGCCACGACGAGCTGCGCCGTCGAGCAGTTGGGATTGGCGATGATGTATTTTTTCACGAAGCCGGACGCGGCCTCGGCGTTGACCTCGGGCACGACGAGCGGCACGTCGGGGTCCATGCGGAAGGCGCTGGAGTTGTCGATGACGACGCAGCCCCTGGCGCCGATCTTCTCCGACCAGGCGCGCGACACGTCGCCGCCTGCGGACATGAGGCAGATGTCCGTGTCCGAGAAATCATAGGTGTCGAGATGGCGGCATTTCAGCGTGCGGTCGCCGAAAGACACCTCCTGACCGATCGAGCGCGAGGAGGCGAGCGCTGCGACCTCGGAGGCCGGAAAGCGGCGCTCCGCCAGAATGTCGAGCATCTCGCGGCCGACATTGCCCGTGGCGCCGACGACCGCAACCTTGTAGGCCATGATTCTCTCCCGCCCCGGCGCCGTCGCCGGGATCCATTCGTGAAGTTTCGCTGCGGCGCGCGGCTTTAGAACGGCAAGCCGATGGACATGTTGCCGGTGGGCGTCACGCCGAGGGGGCCGCGCGGCGCGCCGGGCGAGCCCGTGTCCTGATCCTTGCCCTTCGGGGGCGACTTTCCGGGCGACCAGCCCTCGAGCTCGCCGAACTGGCGGTCGCCGCCGGGCGCGGGCTTGCCGTTCGTCGACGCCGCAGGCTGCGCCGGCTGCGTCTGCTTCTGCGCTTTCTTGCCCTTCCTGGGCTTTTGCGTCGAGGCCGCGCCGGAGGCGTCGAGGGCCTTGGCGTCGACATTGAGCTCCTGCGCCGAGGCGGCGCCGGCCCAGGCGACGAGGACAGCCAAAAGGAGCGGCGAAGGGAAGCGCATGTGAGAAAGATCTCCGGCTTGCGGGCCCGCCGTCACATTGCCCGCGACGGCGATCAAAGGCAACAGTGTCGTGATCCTGCGGCGAAATTTGGATCGCCGCAGGCGTCGCGAGCCTGTTGCAAAGCGCGTCGGGTTAGGCCATAAGACGACCCGCGCCGCAAGCGGCGCTTAGGATGCGGGTGTAGCTCAGGGGTAGAGCACAACCTTGCCAAGGTTGGGGTCGAGGGTTCGAATCCCTTCGCCCGCTCCAAATATCTCCAAGGAAAATCAGAAAGTTACGAATGGGCCGCCGCAAGGCGGCCTTCGTCGTTTCTGGAGTGGTGTCCACATGGTGTCCACCAAGGCGAACGAAAATACGCTGGTGCGGATACTCTGGGGCGGCCGGACGTGGCCACCGTTGTCGATGAGGCAGCCCTTGGGTGCCCCAGTGAGAGGGGGAGCGAAGCAATATGGCGAAAGTCACCCAGCAAAGAATGCGGCTACAATTTCCCGAAGCCTGGAATCGGCGCGCGTCTCGCATTCCCAGACCGTTAGCACCCGATAGCCGAGGTCTCGCAGCGCCTGCTTGTCAATCGGCATTGAATAGGGACCCCGGATCGGCGTTCAAAAGGGACCCCTTTGCGACGTGAGACTGCCGGGGTTGGCGCGACGAAGGGAGGGCG
>DATHCI010000127.1:0-20330 GCA_035319645.1 Methylocystis sp.
CGAGGCCCTGGCGCGACAAAAGTTCGAACGCCTCGAGTCCAGGGCCCATCTCCGCCTTCAGCAGGTCGAGCAGCGCCGCCGCCGCCCGCAAACCGGCGAGGCCGAGGAAGGCGACCGCGCGCGACTTCGGACGAGGAAACAGCTTTACGGTCGCCGCCGTGATCACGCCCAGCGTGCCCTCGGATCCCACGAACAGGCGTGGGAGGTCGTAGCCCGTGTTGTCCTTGCGCAGTTTCGACAGGCCGGAGAGAATGCGCCCGTTGGCCAGCACGGCCTCGACCCCGAGCGTGAGATCGCGCATCGAGCCATAGGCGACGACATGCACGCCGCCGGCGTTGGTCGCAATATTGCCGCCGATCGTGCAGGAGCCCTCGGCGGCTAGAGAGAGCGGGAAGAGGCGGTTGGCGGTCGCGGCCGCCGCTTGCGCGCGGGCGAGCGTGACGCCCGCTTCGAGAGTCATCGTCTCCGAGCGCGGATCGACTTCGCGAATGCAATCGAGCCTTTGCAGAGAAAGGATGATTTGCTCACCCGAGCCGTCGGGAGTCTGGCCTCCGACAAGGCCGGTGTTGCCGCCCTGCGGAACGACGCCGACGCCTTCGTCGTTGCAGAGCGCGACCACTTGGGCGACCTGACGAGCGTCGCCAGGTCTCACGACTGCCCGGGCGCGACCATGAAACAAGCCGCGAGGCTCTTGCGCGTAAGGGATGGCGGCCCGCGGCTCGGCGATCACATTTCTGTCGCCAACGATCGCCGCCAAGCCTGCGATCAGGTCCACGGCGCCTTTTCCCAAGACGCCACGTTGCGCGAGCAATCAGACTGTGCTAGCCGGCCGGCCGATTGCGCTTCTTCACCCGGGCGTACACGTGCGAGGCGCGCGCGACCGGGGCGCTCATCAGGACGACACCGCACAATGCCGCGACTAGAAGCGCATTCATCATGGACCATCTCCTTCCAGATCGACGGGATCCGCTGTCCGTCTGCTGGATCGCTTCGCAAAGGCTATGCCGGATTTTAAAAACCGGCAAGCCATTTTTCGAGCCCTCTCCGTCCAACCACCGCAAAATCTCGCCAAAGTCACTGTTTCGTCACAGGCTGCTTAACGCCACACTGGCGCGGCGCCAGCAGCTCTGCGTCTGGACTGGGGAAAATCCTTTCAAAACCCTTGGGAAGGCGGAGCCGGCGGCGTCGAGCCGAATCTCAAATGGATGGATATGTCGCCGCCGTCGCAGCGATTCGATTCGGAGGACAAAAATGCCAGCACCACGACGCCCATTGCTCGCCGGCAATTGGAAAATGAATGGACTCCGCGCCCAGCTCGCCGAGATCGAGACGCTCGCGCGCGGCGTGGACGCCTCCCTGCGCGATCGAATCGACATTCTCATCTGTCCGCCGGCGACGCTGCTCACTCTCGCGGCCGCGATCACACAGCCGGCGGGCCTGTTTTTGGGTGGCCAGGACTGTCATGCACAAAAAAGCGGCGCCCATACCGGCGACCTTTCCGCGTGGATGCTCGCCGACGCGGGCGCGGCTTATGTCATTGTGGGACACAGCGAGCGGCGCGCCGACCATCGTGAGAGCTGCGCCGTCGTTCGCGCCAAGGCCGAGGCGGCGCTCGCCGCTGGGCTGACGCCGATCGTTTGCGTCGGCGAAACGCGCGCTGAGCGCGAGGCGGGCGAGGCGGAAGCGGTCGTGGCTCGTCAGATCGACGAATCCGTTCCCCCGGGCGCCTCGCCGCAACGTTTGGCGCTCGCCTATGAGCCGGTCTGGGCCATCGGCACCGGACTGACGCCGACCCGCGAGGACGTCGCGCGCATGCACGGCTTCGCGCGCGATCGGCTCAGCTCCGCGCTCGGAACCGGGAGCGGGGAGGCGATCCGCATTCTTTACGGCGGCTCGGTCAAGCCGGCGAATGCGGAGCAGCTTTTGGGTGTTCCCGACGTCGACGGCGCCCTCGTCGGCGGTGCGAGCCTGCTCGCCCGGGAGTTTTTGGCGATCGCAGAATCCTTTCGGTCCCTGGCGCCGACAGGCCAGTGAGGGAGAAGCTGGAATGCGCGTGGTCGAGGTTCCGGCTCCCTCGGCAGCGCTATGGGCCGCCGACTTGAAGAAGGCGGATTTCGCGGACGCTTTCGCCTGCGACGCCGCGGCTCCCCTCCAATCATGCCCGCCCCCAAGCTGCTCTCAAAACTGTCGCTGAACAGGGCGGCTGCGGCGCTCTCCGCCCGCTGTGACAGGGGTCTGACGTCATAGAAACTTCAGCAGCGCCGCCAGCGTCGCCTCAGGCGCCTCTTCCGCGAGGAAATGTCCGCTGTCGATCGCTTCGCCGCGCAGATCGTCGGCGAAGTCGCGCCAGACGTCGAGGAGCGACGGACTCTTTGGGAAATGCGCGGCGCTCCAGAGCAGAAGCGTTGGGACGGAGATCTTCCTGCCGGCGCTCTGGTCGGCAATGAGCTGCTCCTTGTCTGGTCCCTCGCCGGCCCGAAAATCCTCGCAGAAGGCGTGGATGCGCAGCGGATCGTTGAACGCCTGACGATAGGCCGCGAGCGCGCCCGCGCCGAAAGGATCGAGGCTCTTCGTCTTCGTGCCGTTCTTGAGCGCGTCGAGGAGGAAGCCTTCGGGATCCTGCTCGATGAGCCGCTCCGGGCGCGGCGCTTCATAGCTCATGAATTTTGCGCGCCCGACGCGCAGCAGATTGGCGTCGCCGAAACCCTCCTCGAGCGGGGCGATGTCGAGCAGGGCGAGCTTGCTGAGCCGTCCCGGATGGTCGAGCGCGAGCCTGACGCCGACGCGGGCGCCGCGGTCGTGGCCGACGAGGGCGAACTGGACATGGCCAAGGCTCTCCATGACGGTCACTGCGTCCTGCGCCATGAGGCGCTTCGTATAGGCGGCGCCGCCGTCGCTCTCGGGCGGGTTCGACCAGCCATAGCCGCGCAGGTCCATGGCGACGACGAAAAAGCGCTCGGCGAGATCCGGGGCGATCTTGCGCCAGGCGACATGCGTCTCGCCGAAGCCGTGCACAAGCAGCAGCGCCGGGCCGGAGCCGGCCGAGCGGGCGAAGATCTTCCCCGCATGCGTGTCGATCCAGTGAGAAGCGAAGCCGGGGAGGAGATCGGCGGGGTCGGTCATGGGGACTCGCTTGGCGGCTCGAGGGAACGGCTCTGCTATAGCGCTTTCGCGCGCGCCGCAATTCTGGGCCGGGCCGCCGTCAGAAACTCACCGATCCGCCCTGTCGTCGACGCCGAGAACGCGCAACCGCTCCCGCTCCGCTGCGCTGAGCCCTGGTGGCGCCGGCGCGTTGCGCCGCCGGCACGCGATCGCGATCGCGATCGCGCCGAGCCCCAGCGCCAGCGGCGGCGCGCCCCAGAGCAGCAGCGTCGACGGCTTCAGAGGCGGGCGGAGCAGCACGAAATCGCCATAGCGCGCGACGAGAAACTGCTTCGCCTCGGCGTCGGTCGCCCCCTTCTTGAGCTGCTCGCGCAGCAGCAGGCGCAAGTCCTTGGCGAGCGGCGCGTCGCTGTCGTCGATCGATTGGTTCTGGCACACGAGGCAGCGCAGCTCGCTCGCAATCGCCCGCGCCCGCGCCTCGAGCGCCGGATCGGCGAGCTTCTCGCCGGGTTCGACGGCGAAGGAGAATGCGGGCGCGAGCAGCGCCCCCGCGAGCAGGAGGACTTTGGCGGGCGGCTTCATTCGGCGGCCTGCGGGATCAGGACGGCGGCGCGGCGGGCGACCCCGAATCGCAGGCGTCGGTCGGAAAGCGACAGCGCCCCGCCAAAAGCCATGATGACCGCGCCGAGCCAGATCAGCGTCACGAGCGGCTTGTAATAGAGACGCACGTCGACGCCCCCCTCGTGAAACTCGCCGATCGCCCCGTAAACCTGGCCGAGGCCGAGCGTCACGATGCCCGCCTCGGCGCGCGCCTGCCGGCGCACGCTGTAGAAGCGCTTCGACGGCTCGATCCGCGCGACGGCCGCCGCGCCCTCGCGCACCTCGAGCGCCGCGAAGGTTTCGTTGTAGTTTGGACCGACGCGGCTCGCCGTCTCCTGGAGCAGCACGCGATAGGGGCCGAGTTCGACGTAATCGCCGACGCGCATCGTCGTGATGTTTTCGACGCCCCAGCCCGTGGCGGCGAGGCCGAGCAGCGTCAGCCCCATTCCCGCATGCGCGAAAGCCGTGCCGAAGGCCGAGAGCGGCAGGCCGACGAGGCGCCGCAGCCCCGGGGCAATCCCGGCGCCGGTGAAAGCGCGCCGCAGGATTTCGAGCAGGGAGCCTGCGACGAGGTAGATCGCGATCGCCGCGGCGACGACGCTGAGATAGGGCGCGCCGAACCAGGCGCCGAAGCCGGCGAGCGCCAGCACGCCGATGATGAAGGCCGCCCGCAGCCGCGCCAGCGCGCCCGGGAGATCGCCGCGTTTCCAGGCGAGCATCTGACCGACCGGCATCAGCAGCGCGAGCGGCAGCGCGATCGGGATCAGCACCGTGTTGAAGAAGGGCGCTCCGACCGAGATTTTGTCGCCGGTCAGCGCCTCGAGCGCTAGCGGATAGAGCGTGCCGATGACAACGGTGGCGCAGCAGGCCGTGAGCAGCAGATTGTTGAGGACAAGCGCGCCTTCGCGCGAGATCGGCGCGAACAGCCCACCGACGGGCAGCGAGCCGGCGCGCAGCGCGAAGAGCGTCAGGGCGCCGCCGATGAAGAGCACCAGGATCGCCAGGATGAAGACGCCGCGCTGCGGATCGCTCGCGAAGGCGTGCACCGAGGTCAGCACGCCCGAGCGCACCAGAAACGTGCCGAGCAGCGACAGCGAGAAGGCGAGGATGGACAGGAAGATCGTCCAGACCTTGAGCGCCTCGCGCTTCTCCATGACGGCGGCGCTATGCAGCAGCGCCGTGCCGGCGATCCACGGCATGAGCGAAGCGTTCTCCACAGGGTCCCAGAACCAGAAGCCGCCCCAGCCGAGCGTGTAGTAGGCCCAGTAGGAGCCCATGGCGATGCCGAGCGTGAGGCTGACCCACGCGAAAAGCGTCCAGGGCCTCGCGATGCGCGCCCAGGCCGCATCGATGCGTCCGCCGATGAGCGCCGCCGCCGCGAAGGAGAAGACGATCGAGAAGCCGACATAGCCGACATAAAGCAGCGGCGGATGGATCGCGAGGCCAGGGTCCTGCAGCAACGGATTGAGATCGCGCCCCTCCCAGGGCGGCTCGCCGACGCGCGCGAAAGGGTTCGAGGTGAGGAGAATGAAGGCGAGAAACGCCGCGCTCAGAAGGCCCTGGACGGAGAGCGCGTCGGCGCGCAGCTTCGCGGGCGTCGACCAAGAGAACGCCGCGATCATCGCGCCGCAGAGCGCCAGCACCAGGACCCAGAGCATCATCGAGCCCTCGTGATTGCCCCAGACCCCCGTGATTTTGTAAACGAGAGGCTTCGTCGAATGCGAGTTCTCGATGACGTTGACGAGCGAGAAGTCCGAGACGACATGCGCATAGGTCAGCGCGCCGTAAGCGAGCGCGACGAGCAGGAACTGCGTGATCGCGGCGGGCCTCGCGACGCCCATGAGCGCGGGGTCGCGCAGCCGCGCGCCGGCGAAGGGGATGATCGCCTGCGCGAGCGCGAGCGCGAGCGCGAGGACGAGCGCGAAGTGGCCGATTTCGACGATCATGGGCGGTCTTGGGTTCGTTAGGGGGAAGCTGAAGGCGCGGGGGCGCTACGATCGGGACTTAGCACTTCGGAGGCCCGACGCGATAGCGGCGCCGGCGTCTAACACTTTTTTCATGGGGGCGGCTCGCCGCTTTCGAAGTCTCCGAGCGCGCGAACTGCGGTCCATTGAGCGTTGGTCGGACAGCGCGACCGAATATCGTTCAAGGCGGCGAGCGCTTGGAGCGGATGGGTCTTCTTGAGATAAATCGCTGCGAAGACCCGAACGCTCCAGTCAGGGTCTTCAAGCAGCGGAATCAGAGCAGAACGTGGGTCGGAACCCAAATTGTCGAGAATCTCGACAGCCTCCTTCGCGCTGGCGATTCCGGCGGTTTGCATCGCGTCATTTTCGTCCTGATATCCGAAGTGCGTGACGATCGCTCCTCGTTTGAACTGACCGATCAGCCATTCAACCAGCGGGTGCTGTTGTTGCATCTCCATTTGTTTGCCCTCACTCGATAATTCCGAGGTCACGGAGAACCTTCAACCCGGCCTGTCGATGTTCCTCATATGACATGCCCTGAAGCTTCTGCCGAAGCGACATCTCAGTTTTGGGGTCCTTCTGGGAATAGGCGCCGCTGATCGCTTCGTGTAGCAGCCTTGGAATCTTGATGACGTTGGCGGTTGAGTTTATTTCGCTCGTGGTGAACGAACCCTCTTGCGATTGCTCCACGATATGGTGGTACTGGTAGCCCGACTCGGTAGGTCCGTAAAATTTTGATGGATCGACTTTCTTGAACTGCTCATAGGAAGAAAAGGTTTTGTCTTGAGGATCGACGCGCAAGCTCTCCAAGCCATAAGGCGCTTTGTCGATAAATTCCATCGCGGCGGCGGAATCTCTTTTCAGCGTCGCGAAGTCGGCCGAGATTGTTGCGACATCGGCGGCCAAAGCGACGTCGCCTACGATGTCGAGGAGCGGAATCGCGTTTGACGCCACTTCGCCCATCAGGCGCGTCGCCCGTTGTGGCGAGATAATCCGCAGCACGGCCTCGCGGACGAGGCGTCGCGCCGCGAGACGCCGGGCTTCTTCCTTCACAATCTTGCCTGCGCGCTCCGCCACCGCTTCTTTCGGCCGGAACTCCCCACCGCGCCCGTCGGGCGCGCCGGCTGGCCAGCCGGGATGTTTTGGATCGTCGGGAGACGCCTTGCGGAGCGCCGCCTCCCCCTCGGCGCGCTTCGCCTCCGCTTCGCTCAGAAAGGGCAGCCGCATCTGCGTCGTGGCGATCATCGCGCGCGCCATGTCGCCCTCGTTCAGTGCGCGGGCGACGGTCCGCAGCCCCGACATAAGGCCCGCGGCGTCGATCGCGCGCTCGAAGACGCGCGATAACGAGACGCTCAGCTCATCGACCGGTCGCGGCGCGAATCCCGTCGCCGTCTTGATCAGCAGCCGGATCGGCCCCATGGCCGGACCGTCGGCGTCGCAGCTGACGCCGTGCGATTGCCCCGGCGGATCGAGCCGGAAGCCGCGCCGCGCCTGAAATTTGAAGCCATCCATGAAACGCCCCCACTCACGGTTGCGCCGGAAAGGCCTAGAACAGAGTACGAACATCTGTCAAGCCCAATCGGCTCCGCGACGCGACTAGCTGAGCTCGTCGCCGCTGGCTTTACCGTTCCGTTGCGGGCAGGCGCGTCCACGCCTCGTGCATATCGCTCTCACGTTCCCGTTCCGCGCCCCTGGCGGAACGTTACGTCTGTCGGCGCAAATCCCATGACCCACCTCGGCATGCGCGACCTGCAAGAGATATCCGGCGAGGCCGCCGGCTCCTTGCCCGGACTGACGGCCATCAGGTCGGGCGACCGGACCGTGCGCGCGGCTGGCCATGCCGCGGACGCCTGTTACGACCGCCGAGCCTCGCGCATCGTCGTGAGAACACGAGGGTCCAACTGGCGGTTCCCGTGCGCCTGGTCGAAGGCCTCGCCGGCGCCTCGGACGAAGACCTGGCCGAGATCGAGATCAGCCCAGCCGGCCTCAATTTGCAGTGGCCGAGGCTGGACGCCGATGTCTAGGCGCCCGCCTTGCCGCGAGGGGCGCTCGGCTCGAAGCGCTGGATGGCGCAGCAGCTCGGCGCGCCCTCAGGTTCAACCCATCCGAAAACTCAAGACTCCTCACAGCTGATGCTCTACGAGCGAGACTCGGCCCGAGCTGGATCAAATTGAGCAAAGTCTAAGGAGAGCCCTCGCCGGCCGAGGACGCAAAGGCCTTCACCGCGGCTTCCAAAGCGTCCAGCTCATAGAGATAGACGTTCCAAAGTATCTCCAGGTCCACGCCGTCATAGGCATGCCGTATATGATTCCCAACACCGGCAATATCCGACCATGGGATGAGCGGATAGCGCGCCTTCAGTTCTTCAGGAATATGGCGGCTCGCCTCGCTGATGATCTCGACATAGCGCTCGAAAGCGGCGCGTGCGACCCCGTCTCGCTCAAGCGCAACTAGCGTCTTCCCCGCAAGCAGCGCGCGGATGTCGTTGATTGCTCGCATAATATGCCGGAGCCGGTCGTCGAGGGTCGCGCGCATCAGAACACTTCAATCACGTCGTCTGCGATGCGCTGCGCGAGCGGCTCCTTGACGCTGCGTCGCAGCACTGCGCCGACGACGACCCCCAAATCCTCGCCGATCTGGCGCTCGATCGCGACAAGATCGATGAGCGAAAACCGCGACCCTTTCGGGATATCGAGCAGCAGATCGAGATCGCTGTCCTCTCGATTGTCGCCGCGCGCGCGCGAGCCGAAGATCGCGAGGCCCGCGACGCCGCGGGCCTCGAATTCCCGCCTTCTTGCACGCAACCGCTCGACGATCTCGCTTGTCTGCATGCCTACTTCACCTTCGGCTGCGCGTAGCCCAAGCGCACATTGAGCTCATGCAGCAGCTGCTCCGCGGCCTTCGGGATGTTCGTCCCGGGCGGGAAGATCGCCGCCGCACCTGCGTCATACAGCGCCTCGAAGTCGCCTTCCGGAATCACGCCGCCGACGACCATCATGATGTCGTCGCGCTTCTCGGCCTTCAGCGCGTCGCGCAGCTCCGGCGTCAGCGCGAGATGTCCGGCGGTCATAGTGTTGACGCCGACGATATGGACGTTCTCCTGCGCCGCGCGCTTGGCGACTTCCTCGGGCGTCGCGAAGAGGTCGCCGATCACGACGTCGAAGCCCAGATCCGTGAAGGCTGAAGCGATGACTTTCTGCCCGCGGTCGTGGCCGTCCTGGCCGAGCTTGGCGACGAGGATCTTGGGTCTGCGCCGCTCATTCTCGACGAAGGCCGCGGTCATGCCGCGCACGCGCGCGACCGCACTGTCGTCGCCGGCCTCGCGCGCATAGACGCCGGAGATGACGTTCGCCTTGGGCTTGTGGCGCGAGAACACCTTTTCGAGCGCGAAAGAGATCTCGCCGACGCTGGCCTTGGCCCGCGCCGCCTTCACGGCGAGGTCCAGAAGGTTCGCGCCTGACGTTGCGCCCTCGGTCAGCGCATCGAGCGCGGCCTGCGTCCTGGCCTCGTCGCGCTCGGCGCGCAGGCGCTTCAGCTTGTCCAGCTGCGCGGCGCGCACGGCGGCGTTGTCGACCTTGAGCACATTCGGCGCGACGTCGGTCGCGGGTTGGTACTTGTTGACGCCGACGACGACCTGCTGCCCCGTGTCGATGCGCGCCTGCGTCTTCGCCGCCGCCTCCTCGATGCGCTGCTTGGGAATACCGAGCGCGATCGCCTTGGCCATCCCGCCGAGCTTCTCGATCTCGTCGATATGCGCCAGCGCGCGTTTGGCGAGCTCGGCGGTCAGGCGCTCGACGTAATAGGAGCCGCCCCAGGGATCGATGATGCGCGTCGTGCCGCTCTCCTGCTGCAGCACGATCTGTGTGTTGCGGGCGATGCGGGCCGAGAAGTCGGTCGGCAGCGCGAGCGCCTCGTCGAGCGCGTTGGTGTGCAGGGACTGCGTGTGACCTTGCGTCGCCGCCATGGCCTCGACGCAGGTGCGGATGGCGTTGACATAAACGTCCTGGGCGGTGAGCGACCAGCCGGAGGTCTGGCAGTGCGTGCGCAGCGTCAGGCTCTTGTCGGACTTGGCGCCAAGGTCCTTCATGAGCCGCGCCCATAGCAGCCGCGCGGCGCGGAGCTTGGCCACCTCCATGAAGAAGTTCATGCCGATGGCGAAGAAGAAAGAAAGGCGCGGCGCGAAGGCGTCGATATCGAGGCCGGCGGCCATGCCGGCGCGCACATATTCGGCGCCGTCGGCGAGCGTGTAGCCGAGCTCCAAATCGGCCGAGGCGCCCGCCTCCTGCATGTGGTAGCCCGAGATCGAGATCGAGTTGAACTTCGGCATATGCTTGCTGGTGTAGGCAAATATGTCCGAGACGATGCGCATCGACGGCTCGGGCGGATAGATGTAAGTGTTGCGCACCATGAATTCTTTGAGGATGTCGTTCTGAATCGTCCCCGTGAGCTTGTCGGGCGAGACGCCCTGCTCCTCGCCGGCGACGATGAACAACGCGAGCACGGGCAGCACGGCGCCGTTCATGGTCATGGAGACGCTCATCTGGTCGAGCGGAATGCCGTCGAACAGCGTGCGCATGTCATAGATGGAGTCGATCGCGACGCCCGCCATGCCGACGTCGCCGGAAACGCGCGGGTGGTCGGAGTCATAGCCGCGATGCGTCGCGAGGTCGAAGGCGATCGAGAGGCCCTTTTGCCCCGCGGCGAGATTGCGGCGATAGAAGGCGTTGGAGTCCTCCGCCGTGGAAAAGCCGGCGTATTGCCGGATCGTCCAGGGCTGGGCGACATACATCGTCGGATAGGGCCCGCGCACGAAGGGGGCGAGGCCGGGGTAGGAGTCGACGAAGCCGAGGCCCTCGATGTCTTGGGGCTCATACAGGTTCTTGACCTCGACGCCTTCCGGCGTGAGCCAGCGGCGCGGCGCGGCGGCGAGCGACGCGGCGGCGGGGCCGAAGGGGATCTTGGTGAAGTCGGGAATGGCGGCCATGGGTCCTCGGGCGGCGGGCTTTAAAGAGCCCTCCACGTTTATATTCGCTAAGCTTGAAAAACCAGAATGAGCATTGGAGGGCGCCCGAGGCCTTTTCTGACGCCACGAATGTGCCCTCTCTCGCTGCCTGCGAGAGCGCATCGATCAAAGGCCTTCACCCGCGTTCCGGGTTTTCAGGCCGAGCGTATAGCTTAGAGGCGCCGGAGACGCAAAGCCGATCGAGAGGGGAAGCCCCTGACGAAAACGCGGGTTCAGATTCGACAACGAAACTGCGAGGGGGATGTCATCATAGCGTTACGTAAGCTCGAAAAGCGCGTGGAGGAGCTCCTTTTGGCAACCGGATTGATGCGCCCGGGGAAGGATGCGCAAACTCGTGGAGCCTGTGGAACGGTCGTCTGGAGTCATTGATCATCGGTTCCAGCAGCTGTGGCGGATAAGCGATGGCCGTCACCCGGACCTCGGCGTCCATTAAGTCACCAGGCCCACGATCCAATCCGCGCATTGTCCCGCTGACCCAATCGGATTAGATATCTCGGCTGACCGTCGCCAAATGGACGCGCCCATGTCAGTCGTCGCCCAATGTCCCGAAATCATCGACGGCGCCGCGGTCAAGGGCCTCGTCGAGTCCAACGCCGTCCGCGGCGCCACAATTCTTGGTCAGCCCGGCGGCTGGGCGGTTGTGGTCCGCTATGGTGCGCAGGAGCGGATTGTCGCCAGGCGGCGATCCCGCGAAATGCGGCTGTGGCGCAGCCTCAACGCAGCGGCGGGCTTCGTGCGCAAGGAGCTTCGTCTGGCGCGCTTCGATGTCGATGCTCTCGCGCTCAACGAGCTGGGTGAGGGCCGCGCCGACTATGACGCCTGGTTCCGCGCAAGAGTGCGGGAAGGACTTGACGCCTTCGAGCGCGGCGAGATCCTCACGCAAGAGGAGGCGGAGGCCGACTTCGCCCGCATGATGGACCAGGCCTGATGCGCCTCGTGTGGTCGCGTCCGGCGATCGCGACTCGGCGAGAAATTTTCGATTACATCAGGAAAGAGGATCCCGCTGCTGCGAGGCGCATCGTAAAGCGGCTCCGAGATCGGGCCTCGAGCCTGCAAAAGAACGCCCGACAAGGCAGGAAGGGGCGAATCGAGGGCACATTCGAGCTTTACGTCAGCGGCACACCCTATTTGATCGTTTATTCGATCGTCGGCGACGAAATTCGGATCATCGCCATCCTGCATCACGCCCGGCAATGGCCGCCGGCGTGAAGTCAACAAATCGAGGCGAAAACGCCGCGCAAGACCGAGTCGCAGCAGAACGTTCTCACCCGCCCGCCAGCGCGTCGAAGGTCGCGCCCGCCTCCGTCGCGTCGAACTCCGCGATCGCGGCCGGGGCGAGCGGGTCCCGGCCGGCGATCCAGTCCGTCATCGCCGACGGGTCCGCCAGAGCGATGGCGACCGCCTGGTTGAGCTCATAGAGCCGCCACGAGAGTCCGCCGTCGCGCAGGGCCGAGAGCAGCGCGTTCTGCACGAGGCTGCGCAGGACGAGATGCGGCGTGGAGACGTCGACCTGGACATCTTCGCCCCTGGCGACGGCGCCGCAGGCCTCCTTGTCGAACGCCGCATGGCCGCGACAGGCGAGCGGACGCAGTCGATAGGCGAGACAGAATCCCTTTTCGAGCATGGGACAACCGCGGCGCAACGCGAAGCGCTCCGACTCCGAGGCGCCGCGCACGACGCCGCTCGTTTCCGCGACGCGGGCGGGAAGGTCGACGCCCCTCTCCGCGAACACAGGCGCGTTGACGTCGACGAAACGCGCCAGCAGGAAGATCTCGGGCGCGCTGGCGGTGACGCGCAGCGTGCAGCAGGCGTCGCAATCGCCCTTGCAGGCCGTCGCCGGCGCGCCCTCGGCCTGGATGAGGATATTTTTCTCGAAGCTGTCGAAGGCTTGCGCGCAGAGCGCCCCGACGAGATCGGGGCGGCTGCGGTGGACACGAATCGTCTCCCGGAAAGCCTGCGACGTCGCCATGAAGAAGGAGGAGGCTCCGTTTTCGACCTCCGGACGCATGGGGGGTCCTTTCGTGCTACGCCCGCCCCGGGGGCCCGGCGTCCCGAGCAGGGCTTCCCACAGTACGTCCGCCCCCCAGCGAGTCAATCGATTTGTGTATCACAATTACATACCGGAGCCGATGGCGTCTCCCCTCCCCCAGGCGCGGGCGCGCCTTGACAAAGCCGCCGGCCAGACTATTGCTGTGCGCAAAATCGGATCCCCTTCGCTGCAGGCGCGGCGGGAGGAGCCGATTTGTCCTTTTCCAAGGGATGGACCTGTCCGATGGCCAAATCCGCGATGATCAAGATCAAGCTGCTGTCCACCGCGGACACCGGCTATTTTTACGTCACCAAGAAGAACGCGCGCACCAAGACGGAAAAGCTCGTGTTCAACAAATACGATCCGGTCGCCAAGAAGCACGTCGAGTTCAAGGAAACGAAGATCAAATAGCTCTGGGCGGCGGGCCGAGCGAGCGGCTTCGGGACGAAGAAAGCCGCCACGGCGTTCCGGCATGGGGAACGCGCGGTGTTCGTTTCGACGTGAGCGGATTACGGAGATCAGCGGCCGGTCGGCTCGGGTTTCAAGGAGGCCACTCCAACCCGAAACCGACCGGCCAACCCCACGGACCCAGGAGATGCGGCGGACCTGAGCACTCCGTAGGGTGTTCGGATGTCTAATGAGATACGCTCTGACCCCCCTCCCTGTCAACGGTGGGGAGTTCACGATCAACGCCTCGATAATACAGACGCTGCCCAAAATTGCAACTATCTGCTATGCATTTCCCCAGCTTCCGGCAATGCTGGTCCAGACGACTTCAGCTCGGCTATTCAACAACCGAAAGCGCCGACGAACAAGGCGCGGGGAGGAACAGGTATGGTGTGGACTAAAGTCAAGCTCGCGGCGGCGGCTGCAGCGCTGGCGGCGCTCGCCGGATGTGGATCGGGCGAGCCCAACGACGCCGCGGGCCTCAGCGTGCTGCGCAACATGCTGGTGCAGGCGCAGGTGCCGGCCAATGTCGTGTCGTTCAGGAAGACGATGGGCCGCGCCGCCAACACGCGCGACGGCGATGTCTACGAATATTGGTATGAGTCCGACGTGCAGTTCCCGGAGGGCTACGAAGCCAAATGCGCCGAGGAAAAGGAGCGCGGAGCCTGCGCGCTGCTCGGTGTCGTCGCGGATCGGACGTTCAAAAAGAATGAGACCGTCCACAGCGAGGGCTCGCTGTTTTTCGCCAAGTCCGACAAGGGCTGGGTCGGCGAGGACAAGAAGGCCTATTGACCCGCGCCTCTGCGAAGCCGCTCATCGTCATTCCGGCGCGCCTCAATTCGCAGCGCCTGCCCAGCAAGGCGCTGGCGGATATCGGCGGCAGACCGATGATCGCCCATGTCGTGGAGCGAGCGCTGGAGGCGGGTCTCGGGCGCGTCGCGGTGGCCACGGATGCCGAGGAAATCGCTCGCGCGGCGCGGGACGCCGGAGCCGAGGCGGCGCTGACGTCGAGAGACCACGCCTGCGGCTCCGATCGGGTCGGCGAGGCCGCCGAGCGGCTCGATCCGCATCGCGCGTGCGGCGTCGTCGTCAATCTGCAAGGCGATCAGCCGTTTCTGCCGCGGGGCGCCCTGGCCGCCGCCGTCGCCTTGCTCGAGGAGGACGCCGCGGTGGACATCGCGACGCTCGCCGCGCCGCTGCCGGCGGCGGAGGCGGACGACCCCGACATCCCGAAACTCGTCGGCGCTCGCATCGGGCGGCATCGGTTGCGCGCCCTCTATTTCACGCGGGCGCGCGCGCCCTTCGGCGATGGGCCGTTTCTCCACCATCTCGGCGTCTACGCCTTTCGACGCGCGGCGCTGGAGCGTTTCGTGGCGCTGCCGGTCTCCGAACTCGAACGGCGGGAGCGACTGGAGCAATTGCGCGCGCTCGAGGCCGGCATGCGCATAGATGTCGCGCTGCTGGACAAGCCCGCGCTCTCCGTGGATACGCACACGGGCCTCGAGGCGGCGCGCCGCGCCGCCGGGGCCTCAGGGGAAGACGCGTGACCGACCGCATCGCCTATCAGGGAGAACCCGGCGCCAATTCGCATATCGCCTGCAACGACGCCTATCCGCAGTTCGCCCCGCTCCCCTGCGCGAGCTTCGAGGACGCATTCGCCGCCGTCTCCGACGGCAAGGCGGCGCTTGCTCTGATCCCCATCGAGAATTCGATCGCCGGGCGCGTCGGCGACATCCATCATTTCCTGCCGCACTCCGGCCTGCACATTGTCGGCGAATATTTTCTGCCCATTCATTTTCAGCTCATGGCTCCGCGCGGCGCGACGCGCGAGGGCCTGAAAGACGTCTACAGCCATGTGCATGCGCTCGGCCAATGCCGGCGGATGATCGGCGCGCTGGGACTCGTCGCTCACGCGGCGGGCGACACCGCCGGCGCGGCGCGCGAGATCGCCGAATGGGGCGACCGCAGCAAGGCGGCGCTGGCGCCGCGGCTCGCGTCTGAGATCTACGGGCTCGACATACTCGCCGAGGATGTCGAGGACGAGGCGCACAATACGACCCGCTTCGTCGCGCTGGCCAAGACCGCGCAATGGCCGCCGGCGACTGACGCCGAGACGGTCACGACCTTCGTCTTTCGGGTGCGCAACGTTCCGGCGGCGCTCTTCAAGGCGCTCGGCGGCTTCGCAACCAATGGCGTCAATATGACAAAGCTCGAGAGCTATATGGTCGACGGCGAATTCGCGGCGACGCGGTTTCTCGTGGATGTCGAAGGCCATCCCGAGCAGCCCTCGCTGGCCCGGGCGCTGGAAGAACTGCGGTTCTTTTCGCGCGAGGTGGAGATTCTAGGCGTCTATCCGGCGAGCCCGTTCCGCAAGACGAACATCAAGGGGTTCGAGCGAAGCGACTGAGGAGGGGCGCACAACGGGCGCCGTTCTTGCTTACCCGTCCGCGCGATCGGCGCTCACGAAGGCGAGGAGAGGATGCCGCTTTATTCGTACAAGTGCGAGGGCTGCGCGTCGGAATTCGAGCTCCTGATCAAGGCTTCGGACACGCCGGCCTGCCCGGCTTGCGGCAGCGAGAAGCTGCAGCAGCAGGTCGCCAGGATTTCGAAGGAGATCCGCTATCCGGCGATCGCCAGGAGCTGGCGGCAGGCCGCGGCGAAGTCGGGCGACCTCTCGAATTTCAGCGCAGCGGAGCGCAAGGTCTGAGGCGCGTCAGCCCCGAGCTTCGAGGGCGTCGCCTACGTGACCACCTCGTAGCCGAACAGCTCGAAGTCCGTCTTGAACAGTTCGTTGATCCGCCCAATGGCCGGCAAAGACATCTTGGATAAATATTTGTAGCCGGACCGTCCCGTTGGGGCTGGCCCGTTTTCGTCTCTGACGTTCGCACTTTTGATATTTGGCGCGTCTATACCCGTGATGTTGCAGAAGTGACGGAAATCGAAATCGAAATCCTCCACCTTGCCGATAAAATCCACCCCTTGTTTGCCGTCCAAGTGAGTCCAGTAGTTCGCCGGGTGCAGTGGCATGTTCGTATTTCTGCCGACTTCGAGGACCTCATACTCCGGAAGCGCCAGGATCCACTTGTTGAAATCATACTCTGCCTCGATAATCCTTTTTTGATTTTCTACGATTTGAGCCTTGACCAGATCTTTGATCCAACTGTGCTCGAATACGATCTTTGGTTGGATTGCTATGTCGTCCTGGAGCTGGAGAAATCCCGAATAGGCTCGGTCATAGGGATTTCTGACGAAGGCGGCTGTGAAATATCCGAGCCTGCTCTCGGGGAGAGACAGATATTCAGCTAGCGTGACATGCTGGTGCACGACACGGTTTAAGTATTTATTGAAATAGAAAAATCTGAGATAGTGACTCTCATCGTATATAGACAGCGTTGCATGACAGGTCGAGCTCGCCGTTTTCCACGGCGACAGCAACACGAATTTGTACGCGTGAGATATGATCATTCACTTGGGCTCCGCAGCGCGCCCGGCCAACCGCGAAGGCGCACGCGGACGCCATCCAAGCTTGGCGCGTCGGGAGCCTCCCTCCCCGCGAGGCGGCCGCCCGCCGCGTGGCGAGACCCCGACTTGGCGGCATTGTCCGCGCCGCGTCAAGGTCTTGTCGCACCAGCGCCCCGGACAGGCGCGCACGCGGCGGGAGGAAGGCGCGCGCGCCGGAACCCGCGGGAGAAGTTGCGCTGCCCCTATCCCTGTGCCAGACGAAGCCTTCCACGCTTCTGTTGACCGTCGCCGCCACGCTGCGTCTCATGAGAGGTTCGCATGACAATTCACGTAGTGACCTTCCACACGACAAAGAGCACTTGGACCGAGCAGCCGCATCCGCTGAACGGTTTCAAACGCCCACACACCGAGTTCGTTGATCTTTTTCTCGCCAGCCTTCGCACGCACGAGCCTGACGCCACCATCACGCTTCTCACCGACATGGACAGCGACGTTCCCGGCAGCTACGACTGGGTGATCCGGCGCGAATTTCCCCAAGCCGAGCTCACGCTTGCGCGCTTTAAAATGCAGCGCGACTTCCTGGCCCTTCTTGGCGAGCGGCTGGAGCGGGTGGTGATGCTGGACACCGATATTCTCCTGAACGGCAGGCTGGGCGGCGTCTTCGATGGCGGTTTCGATATGGGGCTCACCATCCGCGATCAACCTATGGAGCCGGGTGAGGTCGAGATGCCTTACAACAACGGCGTAATCTTCGTGGACTGTCGCCGGCGGCTGGACGGAATATTGGCCTTCTACGATGAAATCATTCGTCGCGTCCAGGTGATGCATACCGATCTGCACTCGTGGCTTGGCACTCAATATGCCGTTCGGGATCTCGTCGGCAGGCAGACCGTAGGGACCACGGTAGAAGTTGGCGCGATCGATTTTCGAATTCTTCCATGTTCAACATTCAACCATACGCCGCGCAGCGCGGATGAGTGCGTTGCAAATAGAGTTGTTTTACACTTCAAGGGACAATTTAAGCAACTGATGACCGACTATGCCGAAACGTTGAAAGTTGCGCCTGTCTAGTCCCCGGGGGCGGAGGCGTGATTGACCCAATCATCCGAAGGGATTACTATCATCGTTAATTGCCTGGAATATTACGTGCATTATAGTCGGCCACATCAGGGTAGCAAGTCTCCACCAGGTCGCTGACCTGGACGTCCCAATCGAGCGTCGTTTCAGACGTTTTTTCAAAAATGACAGCGCTGCCTTCGAAGCCTACGGAACGCTCGGCGAAATATTTGCCGGGGCGGTAAATAAAAGGAAGGACGTAGCTCTCCGCATCCATCGCCCGCGCGATAATCTTGAAGCCAGTCCTCTTGTTGAAAATCGCATCCCAGCAATCGCTCGAAAACCTCCAAAAGTCCCACGGAAGGTCGTGCATGCCGATGGTCTGATGCGTCTGCACGAGACCGATTCCCCCAACCTTTAGTATATGATTCATTTCGATCGCGACTTTCCAGGGCATCAGCAAGTGCTCGAAGACGGCGCAGGAATATACGGCGTCAAAGGCGCCCGAAGGAAAATAATCCGATAAACGATGGGCGTCGCCGACAACGTCCACGCCATCCGCGGCGATGACATCCAAGACCGTTGTCTCAGCTGGTGGGAATATTACGCGCTTTCCAACCCTGCTGCGGTCTCGTCCTCCGATATCCAGGAGCGACGTCGCCTGGCGCTCCTCGATTAAAGATTTAAACCTCTCCAGCAAGAAGCGTGTCTCGAAACGACTCGTGCGATCTTCCGCGAATTGCATGAGCGGGATCGCGATGAGGCGTCGGCTGCGCGTCGTCCATTCGATGCTCAGTTGCTCGATCGCCGTCTCGCGCGCAAAGAGCGCCTGAACGAAGAAGCCTCTGTTCTCGCCCAACTGGGCGCTGACCCCGCCGTGAGGCGTGTTCGCTTCGCTGACCTGGTGGACGAGATCGGCTCCGACCAGCCGCACCGCCTGCAGCTCATCCTCGGGATGATGAAACCAGCCCCTGACATAAACAGTATTGTGAAACTTGGTGACGCAGTCCGGCAGGGATTGGTATCCGTCGATCACCATTGGGTTTTTCCGGGCCCGTTGAGTGGGACGCGCGCCGCCCAGAAGGGACAGAGAAGGCTGCCTCGGCGCCCAGCTCCGCTTCACCCGACCGAACCCGATGCGTCGCGCCATTTTCGGGTGTTTCGAGTCTTTTCGGCTCGGGAAGCTTCGCCGCGAGACGATCGAACCTTCCGAGAGGACGCTAAGTTCGCCGGCTTCCCGATGTCAAGATTCCCTTTCGCCGGCTCGCCCTGGAGCGCGAAGCGCGAATATTCCGTTTGCTTTTCCCGCCCGATCGACTAGAAGGCCTTGAGCCCTCTCGCGAGGGCTTTTTTCGTTCCCAGGCGCCAGCCGCCCGAAACGAGCGTGGGAGACGTGCCCGGTCGCCATCCGGGAGGCCATGTCCGACCACGACCTGCAACCGATGGCTCCCGCGCGAACGCCGCGCGGCGGGCCGTCCTTCGTTGGAGACAGCAATGGCGAAGAAAATCGCGGGCTATGTCAAGCTCCAGGTTCCCGCCGGCGACGCCAAGCCCTCGCCGCCGATCGGTCCCGCGCTCGGTCAGCGCGGGTTGAACATCATGGAGTTCTGCAAGGCGTTCAACGCCAAGACGGCGCAGATCGAGAAGGGGACGCCGATCCCCGTCGTGATCACCGCCTATCAGGACCGCTCCTTCACCTTCGAGATGCGGCAGCCGCCGGTCAGCTTCTTCCTCAAGAAGGCCGTTGGCTTGAAGCTCGGCAAGAAGCCGGCCTCCGGTTCGAAGACCCCCGGCCGCGGCTTCGTCGGCACGATCACGCAGGCGCAAATCCGCGAGATCGCCGAGAAGAAGATGCCCGACCTCAACTGCAACACGGTCGAGGCGGCGATGACGATGATCCAGGGCTCGGCGCGCGCCATGGGCCTGCAGGTGGTGGAGTAGGACGATGGCCCATATCGGCAAACGCATCGCCAAGGCGCGCGAAGGCGTCGAGCGCACGAAGCTCTACCCGCTGCCCGAAGCCATCAAGCTCGTCCGCGAGCGGGCCAAGGCCAAATTCGACGAGTCGGTCGAGATCGCCATGAATCTCGGGGTCGACCCCAAGCACGCCGACCAGATGGTGCGCGGCGTCGTCAACCTTCCGAACGGCACGGGCCGTACGCAACGCGTAGCCGTGTTCGCGCGCGGCGCCAAGGCCGACGAAGCGAAAGCCGCCGGGGCGGACGTCGTGGGCGCGGAGGATCTCGTCAGCACCGTGCAGGGCGGAACGATCGACTTCGACCGTTGTATCGCCACCCCCGACATGATGCCGCTCGTCGGACGCCTCGGCAAGGTGCTCGGTCCGCGCGGCCTGATGCCGAACCCGAAGGTCGGCACGGTGACCATGGACGTGACCGCCGCGGTCAAAGCCTCGAAGGGCGGCGCCGTGGAGTTTCGCGTCGAGAAGGCCGGCATCGTGCAGGGCACGGTCGGCAAGGCGTCCTTTGACGAAGGGAAGCTCGTCGAGAACGTCAAGGCCTTCGTCGACGCGGTGGCCAAGGCGAAGCCCGCCGGCGCGAAGGGCACCTACATCCAGCGCATTGCGATCAGCTCCACTCAGGGGCCGGGCGTGAAGGTGGACGTGGCGAGCGTCGGCGGCGTGACGGCG
>DATHCI010000128.1:0-24522 GCA_035319645.1 Methylocystis sp.
CGACGCGCTGGTCGCGCCCGACCCCGACGCCGCCCTGGCGCTCGCGCGCGCCGAGGCGGCGGCGATGGGCGCGCGAGAGATCATGATCGGCGGCGGGGCCGAGATTTTGGCGGCGCTGCTCGGACGCGCAAAACGGGTCGAGCTGACCGAGATCGCGCTCGCGCCCGAAGGCGACGCGTTCCTTCCGCCGCTCGATCCCGCCCGATGGCGCGAGACGTCGCGCGAGACGCCGCCGCGCGGGCCGCGCGACGAGGCGGACTGCTCCTTCGTCACCTTCGTGCGGGTGTGAGCTGAGGCCGCGAAACTCATATTGCGGCCGGCGCGGCGGCCGACTATAAGCGGGCTCGAAAATCGGAGTGTAGCGCAGCCTGGTAGCGCACCTCGTTCGGGACGAGGGGGTCGGAGGTTCGAATCCTCTCACTCCGACCACTTTTCTCAGTCGAAATTTTCCTGATCCTGGCCGGGAGTCTGCGAGGTTCCTCCTCCGGGCGTTCGCCCGACGAAGAAACGCCGCGCTCGCCGCGGGGGCGGAGCGCGACGCTTTTGAGGCTAGATCAGCCCTTGCCCATTTAGGGAGCCTGGCGGCGGGGGGAACCGGGAATAATACGTATTCTCGACCGAAACGGACTCGCCTTGCGCGCTCACAGCTTCACGAACGCGCGCCCGCGCGTCGGGAAGGAGCTCTCGATGCGGAAATCGCGAGGGATGGGAAATGCGTTCCGGTAGACGAAGGCGGTGTCCTGCGTGACGTCCACGCGCGCGACTCCGGCCGTCTTGGCGGCGCAGCCGAGCACGCAATAGCTCACGAGATTGGAGAGCGCGGGCTCGTTGAAGAGCTGATTCTCCGGCTTCTGAAAGTCCGGCCAGTGGCCCCACGCCCAGTCTTCGATGGCGTAAACGCCGCCCGGCCGCACGAGCCGGAACAGCCCGTTGAACGAGGCGAGGCTCAGCTCGTAGAAGTGGCTCGCGTCGTCGATGATGAGATCGAACTGCGGCTCCTCCTTGAAGCGCTGGCGATAGGCCTCCTCGATCGCTCCGGTGTCGGACTGGCTGATGTCGTAGCGCACGAGCAGGTCGCGCCCTCCGCGCGCCGCCTTCGCTGCGAGGGGCGTCAGCACCTCGGCTGCGGCGTTATGGATGTCGATCGCCATGTGTCGCCTCGGCCTGAGCAGCTCGTTGAAGAAGGCGACCGAACCGCCGCGCAAAATGCCGAGCTCGAGCAACGAGTCGTTCCGCCTGCCGCGCAGGCGCTCGATATAGGAGTCGATCATCTCCCGCGTCTTGACCAAGATGAAATTTGGATATCGGCAGGGTCTCGTTTGCGACTCCGCGCCGTGGACCAGATCGAACCTCAGTTCTCCCAATGAAAAGCCGGCGTCGTCATATTCCAGGTCCATCCTATGTCTCCGACGCTCGACGACGTTCCGCCGCCGCACAAATAAAGGCGTCCGCAGCTCCCCGCCTTTTCCCAAAAAAATGGATTTTGGGAAGGGAGCGCCGGACGATCGACGAAGCTATCGCCGCGGTTCGGGCCGATCAAGCGCAGCTTCGGGATGCGCGCTCCGTATTCTGGCCAAGCGTCAGTCCCAGCCACGGCGCTGCGGCAGCAGCGTTCTTCCCGGAAACATCAGCTGCGCCGGATAGTGCCCATGGCCTGCGACGACGTTGCGCGTCGCCTCTATGTCCTCGACGGCGGCGTAATCGACCGCCTTCTTCTTCACGAAAGGCGACCGCAACTCCACCATGTAGAGCGGGCAGTTGTAGGGAGCGTTGAAGCGCGGATCGGCGCTTCGCTCTTCCTGCATCAACAGGCTCTCCGGAATGTAGACGCCGCTCTTGAAGCCCGCCGCTTCGAGGAGGGGGGTGAGCTGCGCCTCATATGAGGTCACGACCTCCATGAAATCCGTCTTGTCCTCGACGGATTCCCAAAACGCCTGGAAAGCGCTGCTCGCGACCACGTGGCGCTCGAAAACAAGGAAATAGCTCTGGACATGGCGCGGGATCATGCGCCCGGGCAGAAAGTGCGCTTCCGGCCGCACAGAGCTCTCGATCAGCGGAAAACCCGTGACGCCCCAGAAGTCAGCTTCCTTCTCCCGCATCGCGTCGAACATCTCGCGCAGCGGAAACAGCGGTCCGTAGCAACTGTTGTTTACGAGAATGACCTGATCAAACTCGCGCAATTGCTCCCATCCGATCTTTCGGATGCAGTCGCGCCAGGCGCCGAAGTCCAGGCCCGCGTTGCGGCGCGAGAAGACGGTCTGCGCAAAAAGCCTCAATCTGAGAAGCTGATCGCTCGCGAGCTCGTTGTTCGAGGCGACCACGACCTCCGCGCAAAGTCGGGCGAGCGATTGAAGCAGGAAGAGGTCCGCGTCGCCGACGCGACCATTTTCGTCGTAATGGAGGAAGAGCGCCACGCGTCTCGCGTCCGCTGCGGCGGGCCGCGCCGGCTGCTCGACCGGCGAAAGCAGGATCTGTCGCGTTTGATAGCCCGCGCCCGCGACAGCGTAGCTCCAGATCCGCTCAACGACGTGGCTGAGGGTTTGACCAATCTGTCCCTGTTCCTGCTCGAATTCCTCGATGCGCCACTCACGCTCCATAATCGGACGGATCGCGTCGGCGCGCGCCCAAAACATGTTGCCGGCCGGAAAGACCGGCGTCCTCGGCAGGATCATGTCATGTCCGATCTCGACGAGCAGATTGTGACAGCGCTCCAGCACGTCGCCCCAGCTCAAATGCGGCGCGATCAGCGGATAGGCGGGAGGAAAGATGAGGCCGACTTCGGGATTCTTCCCGAAGGTCTCGAAGATCGCCCGGACGCCTTCTGTGGACCCCAGAAGATTGTCGAGCAGATAGCGTCGCCACGCGTCGCCCCAGGAGACTGTCTCCGATTTTTTCGTGTGAATGTGCCCGATGAAGTCGTAATCCTGCATCTCCTTCAGCGAAAAGGAGAGGAACGGGCCGATGTCGCGGCCGACGTTGGGCGCGACGCAAACGAACAAGCGTTGGTGCTTGCCTTTCTGCTCGAAGGCGGCGCTTATGCGCTGCGCCTTGTCATGCGCGTCTGTCGTGAGAAAGACGTCGAAGACGAAAGGAATGTTGTTCAGCCGCGCGATGAGTTCGTCGGCGAGGTCTTCGTAAAAAATGTGCGCCTGAACCGCGATGCGGCCCGGCTGATCCGCGCAGCGGGGCCTGTTCGTCCGCAAGACCAGCGGACCCGTACCGAGCGCCAAATCGAAGATCGCCTTCGACGTCGTATTGAGGTTCGCGTAGCCCGTCTTCTTGTCCGGCTCCAGATAGGCCCCCTCGCCCCACTCGTTCCAAGCGTTCAAAAAGATGAAGCGGCGATCGGGCGCGTGATGGGCGCGCGCGTCAGCGACATTGTGCCGAAGCCATTTGTAGTATGATTTCAGCGAAAAGCCCCACCACACAGACCAGCCGTCCTGCCGCCGCGCCGCATTGTCCCAGGCCAGCATCGCCGCTCGGTAAAATGGTCGCCTTGGACGCGGCGCGCGGTGCTTGTCCGCTAGGATGTCGTCCACGAGGCCTTGATAATCATAGAAGACTCCGCCCGCCTTGAGGTGCAGATCGGCCTGGTCGAGCATGAGCTGGCGGGGATTGGCGGAATGGGGAAGATTGTGGGGAGGGAACTCGACAACCGCGTCGATCCACTCTTCGAGCGCGCGACATTCATGGTCGTGTGTATTCGTCTGAGCGCACCAGATCAGAAGCTCTTGCCCCGAAGTCCTCCTCCACGCCCTCCGCCAAATCCGGAAGACTCTTTCGACATCTGGAATGAGATGCGCCTTGTAAACGAGGATGACCGGCCGCCCGCCGATCCGGATATAGCGCTCGTCTCGCAGATAGACGGCGATGTCGTCGACGAAAGCCTCTGGATCATCGTTCAAGTACTGTTGCCCGATCAATATATCGTGGTCCATTCCGTCCCACCGCCGCGTCCAATTTTCATTAGCCCAGCACAGACAGAAATTTATGTCGATATCGGGATTGTCGAGCAGAATATCGAGTGGCTTCTCCAGCACTTTTTCGCCAGAAAACCAATAGTAATAGAAACAAAAGCCATATATTCCGTGCACGCGCGCCAGTTCAGCCTGTTTCTTCAGCGTCTCTGCAAGCCCGAGATCATAGTAGCCGATGTCGGGATGCGGCTCCCTCGGTTGATAGTGCCCGGGAAACCGCGGCGCAGATTTGCTCGTGTTCTTCCACTCCGTAAAACCCTCGCCCCACCAGCGATCGTTTTGCGCGCAGCTATGGAACTGGGGAAGAAAGAACGCGATGGCTTTGATGTCGGTCGTCAGATGCGCGAAGTCCTCTCCAGCCTGGTATTCGCTCTCGAACGCCGGCGGGAAATCGAAAAAACGCGACTGCCGCAACTCGTCTTGAACCCCCGCAGGTTTGTATCCTAGCTGTCTGCCGACGCTGCGGTAGTGGGTCAGGGGATCGATTCCCGATCGGTCGACGTCGGGATAGCGGGTCAGATACCAGTGCCGGTGGAAGGCCGGATGCCTCTTCTCGCGACGCCCGTGCTCCTTGTAATGTTTATATGGAAGGTTCATCTCGGCGATATCCGGATATTCTTCGACATACCATCTCGAATCGAATGCGGGATGCCGGCTCTCGTATTTTCCGTGCCGCAAATAGTGCTTGTAGGGGTCGACGCCCGTAATTCGAACGTCCGGATATTCCTCGAGGTACCAGTCGCGGTCGAATCGCGGCGCGCGCCCCTCGCGACGACCAAAATTTACGTAGTGCTGCAATGGCGGAATATTGGCGCGGAAGACGTCCTGATAGGCGGCGAGATACCACTCGCTGTCGAAGGCGGGATGGCGCCCTTCTGACTTCCCGTGAGACCAATAGTGCTCGTATGGATCAACGCCAGCGCCTGCGATATCCGGATATTCCGAGATGTACCATTCGGGGGAGAAAGCAGGAATGCGTCCCTCATATCGACCAAAATTCATATAGTGCGCCAGCGGGTCGATCCCGGCCCCGGCGACATCCGAATACTCCCGCAGATACCACTCCGGGTCGAAGTAGGCGTAGCGGCCTTCCGAGCGTCCGAGCTGCGCATAGTGTTGTTGCGGGCTCATCCCGCAGGCGGCGACGTCGGAATATCTGGCTAGATACCATTCCGCGTCGAACCTGGCGCTGGCGGGCTTGCGCCTGACGGCGCCGAACAGTCGCGACGCAAGCTTATTCAATATTCGGCTCTCCTGCGACTCACTCGACCTGCAGCGCGACAGTGGCGTCGGCTATGTGTTTCTCGACTGGACAATGTGCCGAAATCACTTGCGCGTCTCAAGCTGAATCTCCGCCGCGTGGCGACATGGCCCTGGCGGATGAGCGGGCGGTTTCGCGCCGATGTGACGAGATTCTGCGTGAGGAGCCGCGTGTGACCAGCAACGCGCCGTCGCCGCAACACCGGAACTCCAGGGCGGATGACGTCATTTCATGGTGAAGGGAACGTGGCTCCCCACGTCCCCTTCCTGGATCCCGAGAGCAAGGAAATGCGCGTCTCAGCCATGCCAAGATGCGCAGACCTCACTGCACGAGCGCCCATTGCGCATAGGGGAGCTTCTCTCCGCCGACGGCGCCGATCACATTGCCGTTCTGCATCTCCCAGATCGCGATCGTCCCGTCCTTGTAACGGAACAGCACGTCGGCGTAGCCGTCATTGTTGAAGTCGCCGACGCCGGCGACCGCATAGTCGGTGTTGGTCTGCTCGCCGCCGCCGACGCCTGACACCGCAGCGTTGCTGATGAACCAGATCGCCAGGGTTCCGTTGGACGCGCTCCACAGAATGTCGGTCGTCCCGTCCTTGTTGAAGTCGCCCGTGCCGACGATGCTCCAGCCCGCAGGCAGGCCGGGTCCCGGTACCGAAGCGTTGACGGTCCCGCTCTTGTTGAACTCCCAGAAGGCGATCGTGTTGTTGGCGGAAAGCCACAATATGTCGCTCACGCCGTCGTCGTTGAAGTCGCCGAGTCCGGCGATGGTCCAGGTCGTCGGAACGGCGTAGCTCTGCGTGACCGTCGGCGGCGCGGCTCCGTTCATGAGCCAGATCGACACTGTGCCATTAGTGTTGCGCCAGAGGATGTCGTCTGTCCCGTTGCCGTTGAAGTCGCCTGAGCCCACGATGGTCCAGCTGTTGTCGACCTCCCCGTAAATGTAAGTGCCCAGGACGGTTCCCGATCCGTTGGGGTTCATGAACCACACGGCGACCGTGCCGTCGGTGTAGCGGAGGGCGATGTCGGTCACGCCGTCGCCGTTGAAGTCGCCGACGGCCGCGATTTGCCAGCCGTTGGTCAGGAGGCCGGCGGTGGCGATGGCGTTGACCGAGCCACCGTTCATCTCCCAGACGTCGATCAAGCCGCCGGTCCGCGACCGCCAGAGAATGTCCGTGTTGTCGGCCTTGTTGAAGTGGGGATAGTGGGCGTAGAGGCTCCGCTGGATGTTGATGGCCACGCTGGACGAGGCGACGCCGTTCGTGACCACGGAAAGCGTGCTCGGCCCCTGCTCCACCTCCGCCGGCAGCGCGAAGCTCGTCGTGCCCGATTGGCCAGGCGCGATCGAGAACGTGCTGTAGTTGGAGGTCGTGGCGTAGAAGACGTGGTTCGAGATGCTGTTCGTGATCTGCACCATCGGGTAGTTTGTCGCGCCCTGCACATCGTCGCCATAGGCGGCGCCCTGCGAGAGGCCGCTGAGCTGCGTTCCGCTCAGCGAATAGGTGTTCCCTGGCGACGCAAAGGGGGTGACGCTCGTGATCGTCGGCAGCCAAGCGCTGCTCGGGCTCCCGGACGGAGTCCAAAGCTCCGGCTGATTACTCCAGTCGGTCATGAACGTCTGACCGCTGGGCAGCTGGAGAAAGTTGTATTCATACGCCGGCAGCCCAGAGGAATTGTAGATCGGATCAGAGACTTGCGTGATCGCATTCGTCGTGCCGAAGGTAAAAAAATGCGTCGGCGGATCGCCAAAGCCCGGGCTCGCGGCAAAAAGAATGCTGCCGCTCGGCATCCAGGACGCCGGGGCGTCGGCTAGACTGCACGGCAAAGTGTTCGTGGCGTTACAGACGCTCGGGATGTTTGGCCCCGTGACCCAAGTGTTGGTGCTCGGCGTGTAGATGGCCGTGGGGTCGGTGTTGGGCGTCGTGCACCCCGTATTGCCGCCAAACGCGACGACCGTGCCGTCGGCGCGCGTCACCGCCGGCCCGATCTCGTAGTTGCCGCAACTCGTCGGGTCGATGAGCGACACCGGCGTCGAGGCGACCTGCGCCCAAAGCCCTGAACTCGGATTGTACGACCAGACGTCGTTCGGAGACCAAACGCTGATCGTCAGCACATGGCCGTTCTGCATCAGCGTATAGCCTTGCTCGTCTTGGTATTGACCATCGGTTGCGTCAGGAGCGCCCGTACTCGTATAGGTTAGCGTCGACTCGTTGAAGAGGGCGTCGACGTCAGGAGACGCGCAGCAAGCCGAGAGCAGGAAAGTCCCGTTCGGAAGCACGATGCTCGCCGCGTCCCCGATGCCGCCATTCGCGCTTCCGCAGCCCGCGGTGTTCGTCCATCCGGATCCGCTCGGCGGCGAGACCGACGTCCAAGAGTCGGCGTTCGGATCATAGATCGCGCCAAGGCTCGACCAGGCTTCGTTCGAGGAGCCGCACACAGGGAAGTTGAACTCGCCGCCCTGGATGATGACTCGCCCGTCCGCGAGCACGGCGGAAGCGAAGTAGAGCGGGCCATAATTGGGCGGCAGCGACGCCGTCTGCGTCCAGGTCCCGTTGGCGTAGCTGCCCGTCACGTCGGGCGTGAGCTTATACCATTCCGTCGTCCCCACGTTAAGCACGAGCACCGAACCGTCGTGCAGCAACAAAGGATTGGAAAACGAGACCGCCGACGGGCCGGTCGCCGTCAGAGACCATTGACTTGCCCCAGGGGCCTCGAAGCGCGGGCCGACCAGTTGTGGGATTGTCGGAGAGACCGGATTTTTGCTCGGAAGCCCAAAGCGCGGCGCGCGCGTCGGCGGCGGAAACGACTGCGAGGGCTCCGGCGCCGGCTGAACCTTCGGCTTGGCGCTCTCTGCGAGCGCCTCGGCAGTGCCTGGGCGCGACGTCGCCTCGGGTGTCGGCGCGGGAACGCCGTCCGGGCGCTTGACCGGAATGGGCGCCTCGTCCGTCGGCGCCGGGGCGGGGTTTGCTGCGCGGGACGGCTCGGCCTCGCAGGTTGAAGAGAAGGTGACGACGGCCAACATGGCCGCGCCGATTGTCGCCAAACGAATACCAAGCATATTATATTCCCCCCTTTCGCTGGAATATGCGCACGCCAGCGCCTCGTATTTACAATGATCTTATAGGCGGGAGCAACCAACCCGCCGTCAAGACTGGCGCAAAATCCCGATACTCTTTAGGCCGGGAAGCGTTCTTTGTCTGCGCTTGAGATTAAGCGGGCCCGCTCATCGAGGCCGGCGGAGGCCGCGATAGACCCGATCGGCGCGGGCTCGCGCGGGAGAAAGCGGCCCCTTTCGGGGCCGCCGCTCGTCATTGCACGAGCGCCCACTGCGCATAGGGAAGCTTCTGCCCGCCGACCGCGGCGATCACATTGCCGTTCTGCATCTCCCAGATGGAGATGGTCCCGTCCTTGTAACGGAACAGCACGTCGGCATAGCCGTCCTTATTGAAGTCGCCGACGCCGGCGACCGCATAGTCGGTGTTGGTTGCCTCGCCGCCGCCGACGCCTGAGACCGCGGCGTTGTTGATGAACCAGATCGCCAAAGTTCCGTTGGTGGAGCTCAACAGAACATCGGTGGTGCCGTCCTTGTTGAAGTCGCCCGTGCCGACGATGTTCCACCCATCGGCGAGCGCCGGACCCGGGATGACGGCGCCGACGGCGCCGCTCTTGTTGAACTCCCAGAAGGCGGTTGTGGGGTCAGGGGGCACCTGCGTGTTGTTGACGTACAGCCAAAGAATGTCGCTCACGCCATCATCGTTGAAGTCTCCGAGCCCGACGATGGTCCAGAAGTTGGAAACGGCGTAGCTCTGCGTGAGCGTCGGCGACGAGGCTCCGTTCATGAGCCAGATCGCCACGGTCCCATCGGCGTTGCGCCAGAGGAGGTCGTCTATTCCATCGCCGTTGAAGTCGCCCGAGCCCACGATGCTCCAGCTGTTGTCGACCTGCCCGTAATTCACGGCGCTAATGACCGTTCCTGAACCGTTGGGGTTAAAGAACCATACGGCGACGGTGCCGTCCAGGTAGCGAAACGCGATGTCGGTCACGCCATCGCCGTTGAAGTCGCCGACGGCCGCGATCTGCCAGCCGTTGGTGAGAACCTCGCCGCCGACGACCGCATTGACCGTGCCGCCGTTCATCTCCCAAATGTCGATGGTGCCGCCGGTTATGGCGCGCCACAGCAGGTCCGTGCCGTCGTTTTTGTTGAAGTGAGGATAATGGGCGTAGAGGCTGCGCTGGATGTTGATGGGCACGCTGGCGACCGAGAGCGCTCCGTTCGAGACGACGGAAAGCGTGCTCGGCCCCTGCTCCACCTCAGCCGGCAACGAGAAGCTGGTCGTCTGGTCCACGTGGGGCGAGATGGAGAAGGTGTTGTAGTCGGAGGTTGTCGCGTAGAAGACGTGGCCCGAGATGCTGTTCGTGATCTGCACCATCGGATAGTTTGTCGCGCCCTGCACGTCGTCGCCATAGGCGGCGCCCTGCGAAAGGCCGTTAAACCGCGCGCCCTGAAGCGAATAGGTGTTCCCGGGGGACGCGAAGGAGGGCGAGACCGTGATGATCGCCGGCCAAGACGTGTTCGGGCTTCCGACCGGAGCATACAGTTCCGGCTGGTTGCTGGTGTCGGTGACCAGTGTCTGGCCGCTGGGCAATTGGAGGAAGTTGTAACGATACGCCCCCAGGCCCGGCGCGTTGTACAGCGGATCCGAAACCTGAACGATAGCGTTCTCCGGACTGAATTCGAAGAAATGCGTCGGCGTCTTGCCATAGCCCGGGCTCGCGGCGAACAGAACGCTGCCGCTCGGCATCCAGGACGCGGGCGCGTCGGCGAGATCGCAGGCCAAAGTGTTCGCGGCGTTGCACGCGGTCGGAACATTTGGCCCCACCGTCCAGCTATTGGCGCTCGGATCGTAGATCGCCGTCGGATCCAGCGCGGACGGGGCCGCCGCGCATCCCGTGTTGCCGCCAAAGGCGACCACCGTGCCGTCGGCGCGCGTCACCGCTGGCCCGATCTCGTAGTTGCCGCAGACTACGGGGTCGATGAGCGACACCGGCGTCGGCGCGACTTGAGACCAATTTCCGGTGCTGGTATTCAGGGACCACACGTCATCCGGAGACGATACGCTGATCGTCAAAACATCGCCATTCTGCAGCAGCGTGTAGCCTTGCTCGTTCTGCGACGGAGGGGTCTCCGTGGTGTCGGGCGCGTTCGCGGCAGTCCAGGCCAGCGTCGTTTCGTTCAACGTTGCGTCGAGGGGCGGAGAAGCGCAGCACGACGACAACAGGAACGTTCCGCTCGGAAGCACAATGCTCGCCGCATCGCCGATGCCGCCATTGGCGGAGGTCCCACAGCCGAAGGTATTTGTCCAACCCGGGCCGCTCGGCGGCGCGACCGACGTCCACGCGTCGGCGTTCGGATCGTAAATGGCGCCAAGGTTCGTCCAAATTTCGTTGGCGCTGCACGTCGGGAAGTTGTACTCCCCGCCCTCGATGATCACGCGCCCGTCCGCGAGCACGGCGGAGGCGAAATAGAGCGGGCCATAATTGGTCGGCAGCGACGCCGTCTGCGTCCAGGTCCCGTTGGAATAGCTGCCCGTCAGGTCGGGCGTGAGCTTCCACCAGTCTCCCGCCCCGGCGTCATGAAAGAGAACGGAGCCGTCGTGAAGAAGCAAAGGGTTGGAAAATGCGACGCCGCTCTGGCCCGTCGTCGTCAGAGACCATGATCCGCCTGCCGGCGCCAAGATCCGCGGGCCGGGCGCCTCAGTCTCGGCTGGCGGAAACGGGTTCGGACGAGGAAGTCCGCCACGGGCGTGGGTCGGGCGCGGAAGCGGCTGCGGCGCCTCTGGCGGAGGAGCGATCTGCGGCTTGAGGCTCTCCGCGAGCGCCTCGGCCGTGCCGGGTCGCGACGTCGCCGCGGGCTCAGGAGCGCCGACGCCGTTCGTCCGCTTCACAGGAACGGGGGCCTCAGCGGCTCGGGTGGGGTTGGGAACTGAGTTGGAGCCCGGCGCCGGCTCGACAGCCCCCGATGGGGAGACATGGGCGACGGCAACCAAGGTTGCAATGGCTACCGCCACTCGCGCAAAACGAAAATTGAACATATCAAGCCCCCCCTTTGTCGCGGGCCCCCGGCGACAACGCTCGGCCGCGGGCTTCCCGCGACGATGATGAAAGTCATAGCACGAGCCAAGGTCCTCGATCAAACGGGTCGACATTAGCGTGAATCGGTCGACTTCTGACCTCGAAACATCCGAGCTCGATCCGATTTGAAAGCTGCGCCAGGGGAGCGCTGCAAGAGCCCTTCTTGCTCGCCTCGGGCCCCTTTACTGATGCAGCGCCTCGCCGTGGAGGGCGATGTCGAGCCCCTCGCGCTCCTCGTCCGCGGAGACCCGCAGCGGCGCCAACGCGCCGACAATTTTCAGCACGACGAAAGTGCCGATCGCGCACCAGGCGATCGTCACGCCGACTCCGATGGCTTGCACGAGGAGTTGCCTCGGGTCACCCTCGAGCAATCCTGCGACGCCCGGATCGTCGCTCGAGGCCGTGACCAGCCGCGTCGCGAACACGCCCGCGAGCAATGTTCCGAGCATGCCGCCGATACCGTGCACCCCGAAGACGTCGAGCGTGTCGTCGTAGCGCAGCCTGAGCTTCAACCAAGTGCAGCAGAAGTAGCAGACCGCGCCGGCGAGAAGCCCGATCGCCACGCCGTGCCAGGGCAGAATATATCCGGAGGCGGGCGTGATCGTGCCGAGGCCCGCGACGGCGCCCGAGATGACGCCGAGAACGGAAGGCCTTCCGCGCTGCGCCCATTCCAGCCCGCTCCAGACGAGCGCGCCGGAACAGGCGGCGAGATGCGTCGCGACGATCGCGAAGACCGCGCGCGACCCCGCCGTCAGCGCCGATCCGCCATTGAAGCCGAACCAGCCGACCCAGAGCAGCCCCGTGCCGACGACCGCCAGAGACAGATCGAAAGGCGAGAGGTTCTCGCGTCCATAGCCCTGCCGCGCGCCCATGAGGACGGCCGCCACGAGGCCGGCGACGCCGGCGTTGATGTGCACGACCGTGCCGCCGGCGAAGTCGAGCAGGCCCATCTTCTGGAGGAAGCCGCCGCCCCAGACCCAGTGCGCCGACGGCGTGTAGACGACGAACAGCCACAGCGCGCAGAACAGGATGAAGGCCGAAAAGCTCATGCGTTCGGCGACGGCGCCGCCGACGAGCGCGCAGGTGATGACCGCGAAGGTCATCTGATAGGCCATGAACAAAATTTCCGGGATCGTCGCCGCGAATGGGCTCGTCGTTTGCGGTCCGATCCCCATCAGAAAGGCGCGCGAAAGCGAGCCGATGAAGGGAGAGAGCGCAGAGGCCCCGTCGGAAGTGAAGGCGAGGCTGTAAGCGGCAAGCCCCCAGAGCAGCGACACGACCGCGGTCGCGATGAGGCTCTGCGCCATGGTCGCGAGCACGTTCTTCTTGCGCACCATGCCGCTGTAAAACAGCGCGAGGCCGGGCAGCGTCATGAGCAAGACCAGCGCCGTCGCGGCGATCATGAAACCCGTGTCCGCGGCGCTGATCGCGCCGTCGGGCGTCTGCGCCGCCGCGGGGGAAGCCGCGCCGACGGCGAAGCAGAGGGCCGCGACCGCCGCGATATGCCTTCTCATTTTCAGTGAACTCCCGTCGAAGCGGCGAAGCGTGGGGTGCTGGGGGGAACCGACAAGCGCGCCTAGAGCGCGTAGCCGTCGATCTCGCCGGTGCGGATGCGAAGCGCGCGCTCGACCGGCCAGACGAAGATCTTCCCGTCGCCGATCTGGCCGGTGCGGGCGACGCGCTGGATCGCCTCCAGCGCCGCGTCGACGAGCTCGTCCGCGACGACGATCTCCACTTTCACTTTCGGCAGGAAGGAGACGACATATTCCGCCCCCCGATAGATTTCCGAATGGCCCTTCTGACGCCCGTAGCCCTTGACCTCGGTCGTTGTCATGCCGTGGACGCCGGCCTCGATCAGCGCCTCGCGCACCTCGTCGAGCTTGTAAGGTTTTATGATCGCCATTATCAGTTTCATCGCTGGCGTGCTCTCGCCTTGGGCATTTTGTCCAATTATTGAGCTTCAGCCAGCGAAATTGTCAAGCTGTGTCGCCGAGACGACAGCGTCGTCCGGATCGCTTCGGCGTCGTTCCTCGGACCCGGAGAAGCCGAGGAACGATCTTGCTGGACTGCGCCGTCGACTCAGGCGACGCCCTTGTCGTTGAGGAAGGGACCGTATTTCTTGTCGATGTTCGGGATGTGGTTCGTCAGCCAGCCGACGACAAAGTCCGCCGTCTCGCCCGTGACCTCGGCTTCGCCGGCGTGGAACTTCTTCTGCAGGTCGAGACAGGCGGCGACGAGCTTGTCGTGCTCCGCCTTGTGCGAGGGCGTCTCCGGATAGCCGTATTTCGCGAAGTTGGCTTCCTCCGACGCGAAATGCTCCGCGACGGTCGAGATCAGCGTGTCGAGCGCCTTGCCGACAGAGCCGCGATCGCCCGAGCCCACGGCGTCGCCGAGGGCGTTGACCTTGGCGAAGATGTCCTTGTGCTCGGCGTCATGCGCGCTGACGTTGGTCGCGAATTTGTCTGCCGTCCAGGTGATGAGCGACATCTGTTTCTCCCTCGAAGATTATTTGGACCGTCCGCGCTCCACGGCGCGGACGCACGAAAGTAAAGCTGTCGAAGCGAGGGGGAATTTTGATCGACGTCAAGCGCGGGCTAAATGACGCAGGCGGAGCGGGCCGCCAGTCTCAGGCTTTCACGCGACCCGCGACGGCGCGACGGCCGCGCGCGACGTCAGGACTCGCATTGTCGGGCCGGCGATTTCGACGATTGGACATAGCCCGTCGGGCGGCGGCGCGAGCGGCGGCGCCCCGGATTGCGACACAAGCGCGCAGGCGAGCAGCGAACCGTCGCCGAGAGCGCCGCTTGCAAGAAAATCACAATAAGTCGAGGCGGGCGCGACGAGCCGCGCCGGACCGATCGCGTCGAGCCGACGCAGGAAACGGGGGGCGGAGAATGGCGCGACGAAGTTGAGCGGCGCGCCGGCGAGCAGCGCCGCGAGCGGGCCGGCCACGAGCCCCCCGTAGGTCGAAGGCGCAAGAAGGCAAAATATGGGCGCGTCGGCGCTGCGGCGCGTCAAGCGAACATAGTCCAGCGCGGCTGCAAGCAGCGCGTTCTCGCTCCAGAAGTCGAGCGCGCCGTCGCGCCCGAGAAAGCCGACGTCGAGCCGCGGGTTGGCAACGCCAGGCGCGCCCGACGCAGGCGGGACGCCGCGCAAAGCGGGCGCGGTGAAATCTGCGGCGCCGTCGATCAGGGGACCGCTCAATGCGCCGATGACCCGCAAACCTGGAGCTTGCGCGGCGATCTCGAAGAGGAGCGTCTCGAAGTCGAGCCCGTCAAGCGTGGTCGGAGAAAAGAGCGCTTGGGCCCGGGCGGCGCGCGCCGCCTCGGCCAATGCCGCGGCGTCGAGATTGAGCGGCGCCAGAATTGGCTCGACGCCGCAAGCGACGAGGCCCCCAAAGGCGACGATCGACTCGATGCGCGGCGCGCAGCAAAGCAGCGCCCGGACGCCCGGACCAAAGTCCAGCTCGCGCAGCCTCTCGCTGAAGGCGCCGATTAGGAGCTCGAGCTCTTCATAGGTGACGGAGGACTCCTCGTCCTGACCGCAGTCGCAGATCGCGACGGCCTTCGGGCGCAGACGCGCCGCGCCGATCAGCAGAGCGTCGAGCCCGAAGAGCGCCAGCGGATGCGCGCGCGCCAGCGCCGTCATCTCGGCTGGGGTTTCGGGCTGCGTCACCGCTCTTCCTTCCACCAGCCGTCGAGCGTGACCGTGTCAAGCGGCGTCGGGTATCGCGCCAGGCGCGCGGGATGCTTCAGCGCCGCGCTGTGAGCGATCCATCGGCTCGCAGCATGAAAGAAGGGCACAACGTAGAAGCCCGAGATGAGCGTGCGGTCGAGCGCGCGCGCGGCGGTGACGAGCTCGCCGCGCGTGCGAGCCGCGAGCAGAGCGTCGATCATCGCGTCGACCGCAGGCGAGGCGACGCCGCACAGATTGAACGCGCCTTCCTGCGCGGCGCTCGCCGAGCCCCAGCGCGTGCGCTGCTCATTCCCAGGCGACGGCGAGGCGACCCACAGCCCCGGCATCATGTCGAAGTCGAATTTCTGGCGGCGACGCTGGTATTGGACCTCGTCTACGAGGCGCACGCGCGCGTCGACGCCGATGCGCTTGAGCGAGTCGCCATAAACGAGCGCGAGACGCTCCTCGGAGCGGTCCCTGACCATGATCTCGAAGGCGACCCGTGCGCCGTCCTTCGTCAGGACGCCATCGTCAAGCCGGTAACCGGCCTCGCTCAGGAGATCGAGCGCGCGCTTGGCCAGGCCGCGGTCGCGTCCGCCGCCGTCGCTGATCGGCGGGGTCCAGCGTCCTTCGAGCACGTCCTCGCGCACGGCGCCGGGGAAAGGCGCGAGCAGCGCGCGTTCGGCTGCGCTCGCCGGACGGCCGGTCGACGCGAGTTCGGAAGCGTCGAAGAAGCTCTTCGTTCGCGTGTAGAGGCCTGCGTAGAGATTGGCGTTGATCCACTCGAAGTCGAACATGAGTCCGAGCGCCTCGCGCAGACGCGCGTCCTTGAACAGCGGACGCCGAAGATTGAAGGCGAAGCCTTGCATTCCCTTGGGGTTGTCGTCGTTGAGCTCTTCACGGATGATCTTGCCGTCGCGCACGGCGGGAAAGTCATAGGCGGCGGACCAGCGCGTCGAGCTCGACTCCTCGCGATAGTCGACGAGCCCGGACTTGAAGGCCTCGAACAGCGTGTTGGCGTCACGAAAATAAGCGATGTCAATTTCATCGAAATTATAGAGGCCGCGCTGGGTCGGCAGGTCCCTGCCCCAATATTTGGGATCTCGCCGCAACAAGAGCCGCGCCCCTGGATCGACTTTCTCGACGACATAGGGACCCGACCCGATCGGAATGGCGAGGCTCGCTTCCTCGAAGCGCGCCGCGTCCGTCGCATGTCTTGGAAGCACCGGCATCAGCGCCAGGATCAGCGGCAACTCGCGGCTGCCGGAGCCTGTCAGGTCGTAGCGCACCGTCAAGGAGTCCGGCGCGTCGATGGACTTTACGAGGCCGTACGGGTTGCGATGCTGTAGCCGTCCCTTGGCCTTCAACAGGTTGAAAGTGAACAGTACGTCCGCCGAGGTGATCGGCGCCCCGTCCGAAAAATGCGCGGCGGGATCGAGGTGGAAAGTCAGATGCTCGCGCTCGGGATCGAGCTCGACGGTGCGGGCGACGAGACCGTAAAAGGTGAAGGGCTCGTCGAGGGAGCGCGCCATCAGCGGCTGGAAGACGTTGCCGACGAGACCCTGCGACGTCGAGCCCGACTTGACGTTGAACGGGTTCAAGCTGTCGAAAGTTCCCGCGAGCCCGACCCGCAGCCGCCCGCCGGGCTTCGCCGCGGATGGGTCCGCGTAAGGAAGATGATCGAAGCCAGCCGCCAACTCCGGCGCGCCGTGCATCGCGAGACCCGACGCGCCTTCCTCGGCGCGCAGCGGCACTGCCGGCGGCGCGAAGAGCGCCAGGCCGAGCGCGGCCGCGCAAAGTCGCCGAATCATCGCTGTCTCCATGCCGGCACCATAGGCGAAGCGCGGCGCCTATAAAGCGGTCGGGTCCGCGGCGAACGGATTTTTTTAAAGGGCTGAAATGGGTCCCTGATGGCTGGCGTTCTCGGGGCCGAGCATGTAAGAGCGACACCGCGTCCTTAACTTCGCCACAAGGTCGGGCGAGCGGGACTGCGACCGCCGGGCGCCCTGAAGCGAGCAGAGAGAGTCTCGGGCGGACGAACGTCCGCGGCTTTGGCGATTCCGAGGTCCGGCGTCGCAGCGCGGGGAGCAAGCGGCGACGCCGGAGCGATCGAGCGAGGCGCACCGCCGCGGCCTCAAGGGGTTGAAAGTCGAAGAAGGTCGAAAGGACTTCCGATGTCGCTGAATGTGAAGCTTTTTGCCGCGGCCGCGGCCGTCGCGCTCGTTGCAGGCGGGACCGCGAGTGCGCAGCAGGCCGGGGCCCCGCCCGCCGGCGCGCCGGGGCAGCCGCCCGCCAAGGTCGATCTCGTGCCGATTCAAGCCACTTGGAACAAGATCTGCGACCAGGACCAGCAGACCAAGAAGGATGTCTGCCTGACGACCCGGGACTTCGGCGTGCAGGCCGATCAGCCGTCGATCGCCGTCGCGCTCTATGAGCAGAAAGGGGCGCCGGAGCCGAACTTCGTGCGCTTGCTGATGCCGCTCGGCACGCCGATCCGCGCTGGCTTCCGCATCGGCGTCGACAAGGGGTCGCTGGAGAGCGGCAGCTTCGAGTTCTGCTCGCCGGCCGGCTGCGTCGCGGACGCGAAGCTGAAGCCCGCCTTCGTCGACGGCATGAAGAAGGGCGAAAAGCTCAACATCCTCATCAAGCAGCCCAACGGCGCGGAAACGACGCTCGCCGTGCCGCTCGTGGGCTTCGGCAAATCCTACGACGGCCCGCCGATCGACCCCAAGGTCCTGGAAGAACAACAGAAGAAGCTGCAGGAAGAGCTGCAGAAAAAAGCGGAAGAGCAGCGCAAGGCGCAGCAGGGCGGATCGACCGCCGCGCCGCCTGCGACCGCCCCGGCCCCCGGGAAGCCGCCGGCCGGCAAATGACGGCTGCTCGCGGAGCGCGGGCCGGAGCCGAAACCCGCGCCGCAGATGAAAGGAAGCATTGATGTCGAAATACCGATTGCGACTGGCGGCGGCCGCCATCCTGCTGTCCGGCGGCGGAGCGCACGCGCAGCAGCCGGCGCCGGCTCCGCAGCAGCCCCCCGCCAAGGTCGACCTCGTGCCGATCCAACCCGAATGGAACAAGATCTGCGACCAGGATCAGCAGACCAAGAAGGAAGTCTGCCTGACGACCCGGGATTTCGGCGTGCAGGCCGATCAGCCGTCGATCGCCGTCGCGCTCTATGAGCAGAAGGGCGCGCCGGAGCCGAATTTCATCCGCCTGCTCATGCCGCTCGGCACGCCGGTCCGCGCCGGCTTCCGCATCGGCGTGGACAAGGGCGCGGCGGAGAGCGGCAATTTCGAGGTCTGCTATCCCAACGGCTGCCTCGCCGACGCGAAGCTGAAACCCGCCTTCGTGGACGGCATGAAGAAGGGCGAGAAGCTGATCGTCATCGTCAAGCAGCCCAACGGCGCGGAGACGACGCTCACCATGCCGCTCGCCGGCTTCGGCAAGTCCTACGACGGCCCGCCGATCGACCCCAAGGTGCTCGAGGAGCAGCAGAAGCGGTTGCAGGAGGAGCTGCAAAAGAAGGCCGAAGAGCAGCGCAAGGCGCAGGAGGCGCAGCAGAAAGGCTCCGGCGCGCCGGTGCCGACCACTCCCGCGCCCGCCAAGCCGCCGGCAGGCAAGTAGCCCTCGCGATCCGAAGGAGGGGGGAGGATGACGCCGAACACCGGAATCCTGGCCGCCGCCGCGGCGATCCTCTTCGGCGGCCCAGCTCTCGCGCAGCAGGCGCCCGCCGCTCCGACGCCGCAGGGTCCGACGAAGGCCGAGCTCGTCGCCATCGAGCCGGAGTGGACGAAGGTCTGCGCGAACGACCCGCAGACCCACAAGGAAGTCTGTTACACGGCCCGTGACTTCGGCACGAAGGCCGATTCGCCGATCATGGCCTTCCAGCTTTTCGACGAGAAGGGATCCGACGAGAAGCTGCTCCGCCTCTTGTTGCCCCTGGGCGTGCAGCTCAAGCCGGGCTTCCGCTACGCCCTGGACGGCGGCGCCTTCGAGAGCGGCGGCTTCGACGTGTGCTTCCCGGCCGGCTGCTTCGGCGAGACGAAGCTCAAGCGCGCCCTCGTCGACAGCATGAAGAAGGGCGAGAAATTCGCGATCGTCATCAAGAATCAGGCGAACGCCGAAGTCACGCTCGTCGTCCCGCTCGCGGACTTCGGCAAGGCCTATGACGGTCCGCCGATCGACCCCAAGGTTCTGGAAGAACGGCAGAAGAAGCTGCAGGAAGAGCTAAAGAAAAGGGCCGACGCGGAGCGCCAGCAGCAGCGGGACGGCAAGCAGCAATGAGTGTGCAGACGCCACAGCGCCACAGCGCCACGGCGATTCGATCACAAGCCGCTGTCCCTCGCCCCTTGCGGAAGAGGGTGGCGCGAAGCGCCCCGTGAGGGGCGCCGTTCACGCCGAGATTTGATCTGTCGGGAAATCATAGAGCTTGCCGGTCTCGGTCCACTCGGGCGAGAGCAGCGGCAGCGCCTTCTCCACGAACTCCTGCGGCGTCTTCAGCGTCGCCGGGTCCTCGCCGGGCATGGCCTTGGCGCGCATCGCCGTGCGCAGCGGACCGGGATTTGCGAGCATCACCCGCACCGCGCTGACTTTCTCGGTCTCGGCCGCGTAGCTGCGCGCGATTGCTTCCAGCGCCGCCTTGGAGACCGCATAGGGCCCCCAATAGGCTTTCATCGGCCGCCTTGCGGAGACGCCCGAGGTGATGAACAGCGCCCGTCCGGCGGCGGACGCCCGCAGCAGCGGGTCGAGCGCGCGGATGAGCCTGAAATTCGCGGTCGCGTTGACGGCCAAGGTCTGATCAAAATCCTTGGGCGCGACATGGGCGAGCGGCGAGAGCGGCCCGAGCACGCCCGCCGCGCCGACGAGCGCGTCGAGCCGGCCGAAGCGCTCGAAGAGCGCCGCGCCGAGACGATCGAGCGCATCGAAGTCCTTGAGGTCGCAAGGGACGAGGGTCGTCTGGCCGCCGAGGCCCGAGATCTCGTCGTCGAGCTCTTCCAGCGCGCCCTGAGTGCGCGCGAGCGCGACGACATGGACGCCCTGGCGCGCGAGGGCCAAGGCGAAGGCGCGGCCAATGCCGCGCGACGCGCCGGTGACGAGCGCGATGCGTGAGGCGGCGGGGGTCATGGGACGGGTTTAGCCGAATTTGAGGAGCGGCGTCAGGCTCGAAAGAGGCGCGGGGTTTGGACGGAGCCCGCTCGGCCCTCGCTCGGCGATAAGATCATGCGCGTCATGGTCGGCGTCTGCGTCCCCCGCCACTCGAGACGCCAGGCGCCGAGGCATAGCCGCGCGACGGCGGCGACCGCGGCGCGGACCGGCGTCAGGCGGACGTCGATGCGTATGTTTTGGTCTCCAAATTGTCCTGCTTTCGAGAATCGGGCGGCGCGCGCGTCGCGGCGGTCGCTTCCTCGCCAGTCAGGCGGGCGGCCGATGGTCGTTCAATCGACTATAGACGACATAAGAATATGCGGCAGGCGCGACGCAGAGCAGCAGCGCCGCTGCGAGAAGCCAGTGCGAGGCGACACCGAGCAAGCCGCAAACGGCCATGCCGAGGCCGACCGCGACAAACAGCCTGCCTGCAAATCGATGCGTGCGCAGCCAGACTTCGGGGTCGGCGAGCGTCCAGGGCGTGCGAATGCCGACGAAGAAATTGACGGTCACCTTGCCGAGGAAATTTCCGATTAGCGCGAAAAGCAAGCCCAAACCGACCGGGAGCAGTCTCGACATCGGGATCGGGAAGCCGAGGGCGTTCAAAAGTACGACCAGATTCACGAGAAAAATAAAGGCGATAAGGCCGAGTTGCAAGATGTCGTAGCTTCGCCGAAACGGCTCTATCTCATAGCCGCGCGGCGAAATCCGCGGAAGAACCAGAAACAAGGCGAGCATGCCGGCCATCACGAGCGGCGACACGAAGGGGCCCCAAGGCTTCGCGACGGTTCGGTCGGCGACGCCGTCCGCGTTCCAGTGCATGGGGACCCGCTCGGGAAAACTGTCGTAAAATATCAGGCTGACCGCGAAGGCGGTCACGACGAGCGCGACGCTCAACATCACGGCCCGATCCGTCCTCATTCGCGCTCTCCTTCCTTCCGTTCAACGCCGTAAAGGTCGAACCACAGCGCCGCCACATCCTCAAACACGGTCGTGTTCAACGAATAGACCTGGGTCTGACCGCGCCGCTCGCAACGGACGAGGTCCGCGGATTTCAGCACGTTGAAATGATGCGACAGCGATCCTTTCGTCATGTCGAAGTTCTCCGCCAACTCGCCGGCGGTCTTCGATCCCTCGCGAAGCAGCTTCAGCACCTTGCGGCGACTCGGATCGGAGAGGGCTCGGAAGATTTCCTGTGTGCGCATAGAGGTTTGAATGTTTGACAAGCTTCAAAATATGCATTGAACCTTCGGTTGTCAAGCTCTATTTTGCTCGCGCAGACCCGTGCAATCCATGCAGCGGAGACATCGCCTGAGTCGCGCACGGCGCAAATTCGAGGGAAGGAGAAAAGCAGTGCGCATGCTCCAGTTGATTCTCGGGCTTCCGGTCTTGATTGGGAGCGCCAGCCCTTGCTTCGCTGCGGAGGAACGTCGGGACGTCACGATCCGCTTCGCGCTGCAGGCGGGAAAAAGGCGGCTTCCAGTGGGCTCCGTCTTGGCTGCGCGTGCGCCGTGTGGGCTTTGGGCGTCGAAAAAGAGCGCAAATTGTCGTATCGAGGCGCGCAATGGAGTGCGCCCGACGTGACCCACGAGCCTCAGTCCACGGAGACAACGCTTACTAATCAAGACGTTAGATTCGCCGTGGCGCCCATGATGGACTGGACGGACCGGCACTGTCGCTACCTGCACCGGCTCATGTCGCGGCGGGCGCGGCTCTATGCCGAGATGCTCACCGTCGGCGCCGTCATCCACGGCGACCGTGAGCGGCTCATGGGCTTCGATCCCTTCGAGCATCCCGTCGCTTTCCAGATCGGCGGCTCCGACCCGAAAGGCGTGGCCACAGCCGCGCGCGTCGCCGAGGACTTCGGCTATGACGAGATAAACCTCAACTGCGGCTGCCCTTCCGACCGCGTGCAGAACGGCGCTTTCGGCGCCTGCCTCATGCGCGAGCCGGACCTCGTGGCCGATTGCGTGCGGGCGATGAAGGACGCGGTCTCGGTCCCGGTCACCGTCAAATGCCGGCTCGGCGTCGACGACCAGGACCCGGGGGTCGCGCTCTTTGCGCTCGCCGAGCGCGTCGTCGCGGCCGGCGCCGACGCCATCATCGTCCATGCCCGCAAGGCCTGGCTCAAAGGCCTTTCGCCCAAGGAGAACCGCGACGTTCCGCCGCTCGACTATTCGCTCGCGCATCGCCTCAAGCGCGCCTTTCCGCGGACGCCGATCGTCCTCAACGGCGGGCTCATGACGCTGAAGGCGATGCGGGAGCAACTCGGCTTCGTCGACGGAGTCATGGTCGGGCGCGCCGCCTATCAGGACCCTGCCCTGCTTCTCCGCGTCGATCCCGAGCTCTTCGGCGTCGCTGCGCCCTTCGCGAACGGCTTCGAGGTCGCCGCCGCCTATCTGCCCTATGTCGAGGCGCAACTCGCGCGCGGCGAACGCCTCGCGTCGATGACGCGCCACATGCTCGGGCTCTTCGTTGGCGTCCCCGGCGCGCGGGCCTGGCGCCGACGGCTCACAGTTGACGCTGTTTGCCCGGGCGCAGGGTTGGACCTCGTCGAGCGCGCGCTGCGAGAGGTGAGAGCCGCCGCCGAAGGCGAGACTATGGGGCAAGCCCTTTCCCTTCTCCCCTCGCAGGAGAAGGTGGCGCAAAGCGCCGAATGAGCGCGCGCCGCCAGGCTCAGCCGCGCTTGGGGCGCAGCCTGATGATCACGTCGCAGCCCACGATCTCCATGCCCTCGGGCGGCGCGGGCAGGCGCGAAAACTCCACCGCGCCGTCGGCCACGTCGAACATGCGGCCGCTGCCCTCATCCATGAAATGATGGTGCGGCGAGGTGCGCGTATGGAAATAGGTGCGCGGTCCCTGCACGGCGATCTCGCGGATCAGTCCCGCGTCGGCGAAATTGTTGAGCGAATTGTAGACGGTCGAAAGCGACATGCGCAGACCCGCCTCGCGCGCCTCGGCGTGCAGCGCCTCGGCGCTGACGTGGCGGTCGCCCTTGCCGAACAGGAGCTGACAGAGCGACATCCGCTGCACCGTCGGGCGCAGGCCGACGGCGCGCAGCCTTTCCTTGAGGTCGAGGCTCGACGGCGCGGCGCAGTCGGCGAGGGCGCGCCGTCGCCAGCTCGGCGCACGCACGGCGATGCTCGAAGGATATTGCGGCATTCCTCGTTCCTCGCCTCGTTCCTCGCGGTCGCCCGCGCTCCAGTTCAACGGAATCGGGTGAAGCTTGAAACCGGCGCCCTCATGCTGCTGAGCGCCTGAAAGGCGCGTCTCGAAGCATGACCTAAGCGCGAAATCTCAAAGCTTCGCGGGAGCCCGCATCCTTCGAGACGCCCGGGACACGCGGGCTTCTCACGATGCCGGGCGGCGCCCGATTGCCCTCCGCTCCAGTTTGTCAAATCTTCCGCGAGGCAATAGAAGTCGGCGGGCCGGCCCTGTCAAACAAATAGGGCGCGAGAGGGCGCAGTGTGTAACTTTTCCAAACTTGGCCGGGGCGCGAGGAAAGGTTCGGTATGCAATATGCGGGCCTCTCTCGATTCCACCTGCGCACCAGCCGCCGCAGCCTCATTCTAGGATCAGTCGCGCTGGCGCTCGCGCCGCGCGTCGGATTGGCGCAACCCCCGGGGTTCTCGCAGTTTTTGGCGAGTCTGCGACCCGCGGCCGAAGCCGCCGGCGTCTCGCCGGAAACCTTCGACGCAGCCACATCCGGTCTCGAGCCTGAGCCCGCAGTCTTGTCCCGGCCGGCGACGCAGTCGGAATTCACGGTGTCGATCCCGACATATGTGGCGGGCGCGGTCACGCCTGCGCGAATCGCTGCGGGCCGGTCGCTCGCCCGGGAGCTCGCGCCGACGCTTCGAAAGGTCGAGCGGGACAGCGGCGTTCCCTCGGAGATCGCCCTAGCCATTCTCGGGATCGAGAGCAATTTCGGTCAGGCGACGGGCGGCGCCGACGCCCTGCGCGTGCTCGCGACGCTCGCCTTCACCGGCCATATGCGGGAAAAGCTCAGCGAGGAGTTCGTCGCCGCGCTCGTCATGTTGCAGCAGGGCGTCCCGCGCGCGCGGCTTCGGGGCTCATGGGCCGGGGCGCTGGGCATGCCGCAGTTTCTGCCCTCGGCCTATCTCAGGCACGCCGTCTCGGCCTCGGGCGCCGCCGCGCCGGACATCTGGACGTCGCGCGCCGATTCGCTCGCCTCGATCGCCAATTTTCTCAAGCAGTCCGGCTGGGAGCCGTCGCTCCCCTGGGCCGTCGAGGCGCGGGCGCCGGCGGGCTACGGCTATCCGCGGCTCGACGCGGACTTTGCGGCGCTCCGCGCCGAAGGGATCGCCGGCGCGGG
>DATHCI010000129.1:0-10247 GCA_035319645.1 Methylocystis sp.
ATGAATTTGGTCAGGACCAGATCGCCGTATTTGGCGTCCTCGATCACTTCCCGCTTCTCGGCCCGGTGGCGTCGCGACATCGGCTTCTTCCCTTACTTCGGACGCTTCGCGCCGTATTTGGAGCGGCGCTGCTTGCGATCCTTGACGCCCTGAGTGTCCAGAACGCCGCGCAGAATGTGATAGCGGACGCCGGGCAGGTCCTTGACGCGGCCGCCGCGGATCATGACCACCGAGTGCTCCTGCAGAATGTGACCCTCGCCCGGAATGTAGCCGATGACCTCGAAGCCGTTGGTCAGGCGCACCTTGGCCACCTTGCGCAGAGCGGAGTTCGGCTTCTTCGGCGTCGTCGTATAGACGCGCGTGCACACGCCGCGCTTCTGCGGGCAGGCGCTCATGTGACGCGCCTTCTCGCGGTAGGTCTTCGGTTGCCGCGGCTTGCGGATCAACTGACTGATCGTCGGCATTTCTGGTCCTTCGCGGTGTGGCGAGAGGTGAAAACCATCGCGGCCGCTCGCACGGGGGACGTGCAAACAACCCAAGCGCCCCGGCTTCATGGGCCGAGGCGCCCAAAACGCAGAGGATCCCGCAAGCGGGATCGTGCTTCCCTGTCCCGCGCCTTTCGGCGAGGGTTGTGACCGACACGGTTGGCGTCGCAGGCGAGGCGACAGCGTTTAGTCTCGAAAGGTCGCGAACGCGGCGTTCACGACGGCATGAGGCTACGGCCTGTCGAAAGCGGGGGGACGTTTAATCTCGGATGGGCGGGGCGTCAAGCGGAGATTGCAGCGCGAGGCAAAAAAACCGGCGGCCGGCCGGGTTTCATCCCTCCCTAGTGACCGGCCAAATGCGCTTCGGGGCCAGATGCGCCGAGCCGACTGAGAGCCGGAGCCGTGATTGCGGCCAGCGCTTGCCCGGAAAGCAGCCAAGAGCTTGTACGACCGACCGGCGCCTTTGTCGCGCGGTAGGCCGCGTAGATCGCGTTCATCGCGCCGATGACGCCGTAATGCCACGCACGCAGAGGACTGAGTGAGATCGGGTCCGCGGGAACCACAGCCTTTTCGATTTCCAGTCGAGCGGCGATGACATCCAGACGCTTGAAGTCCAAATCGACCTCACGAAACGCCCGTACCACCGCCGCGTCGATGAAATCCGGCGACTGCTCGATGGCGGCGAGGAATTCGACCACGGTTTCCTCAAGGCGCGGCGCTAGCACGCCGGTCCTTACCTGCTCGTAAAACTGGCCTACGCCGTCGTAAAAAACGCATATGCTTTGGTGAGCGACGAAGAACCTGTGCAGTCCGTCGACGATCGCGGGCGGGAGGGAGTCGCGCTCTTCGTCCAGCAGGCCCCTAAGGCTGCGCGCCTCGGAGTCGGCGAGCAGCATGTTCCCTTGACCGGCAATAGTGGGAAAGTCTTCGAGGTAGCGCTCGATGCTCTCGCGATAGGCTCCTCGAACGCTACAATCGGTGTCGCCGAGCGTATTACGCAGTTCTTCTGCATATTTCAGGCAGTCGTGATGCAGTTTCTCGAATTTAACGCTCGATTTTTTGCTTTTTATGTTCGGGGTGTTCTGAGCGCCCGCAACAATAGCGACTTTATTATCCTGAACCACGTCGACGGGTATCGGAGCTGCGACGCCTGTAGCGGCCTCAGGCAATAGCTCCTTTGTAGCAGGATCCAGCCCGAGTCGTTGCGCGATGTATTCAATAATGGTGAAATCTTTACTCTCGGACACTCCTACCGCCTTAATGACCGTTTCGTATATGGACTGGTCCACATATTTCCTAAAGGCCCGCATCAAATCAACAGCATTAATGATCTTCCAAGCGTCCGCAGCCTTGAGCTGCAGCGAAACGCTCAATACATCATCGATTTCACTTGCAGTCGGATCCTTGAAGCATCGCAAATAAGACACAAAGCTTGCTAGTACAATTGACATCGCTTCCAATTCGTCAGAATGACGAGCGATCAATCGAATGTCGCTCGGACGCAGCCGCTCGATTCGCTGGGGAGTGATCGACGCTATCTCCGTCATTAAAGCGCTCCATCAGGCGGCGGGTAAAAATCCGCCGCAAACTCGATCCCGTAAGCCCCGAACATTCTCGCGACATTCGCAAGATGCTCGGGGGTTCGCCCCGCTCGTACGCCATATCTCCCGGACCGGTTGGTAATAAACCAGCGCGGTGGCGCGGCCCCCGTATCATATAGGATCTCACCGCCAATTCGTCCCTGCTCTCCGCCGATCAGTGAAGGATGGCCAAGTTTCTTCGAGGGCGTGGCGACCGGCACGCGGCTGGGTTTGGGAAACAAGTAATTGCCGTCCCGATCCACAACCTCCTCCAAGGAGAACCATATGTCCCCTCTTCCGTCGACGACCCACAGAAGAGGCAGCTCGCTATATACATAGCGGGTGACTCTTAAACCTTCCTCTGTGACGTCGATTAGGCGCTTCATAAGCTTGGCGCTCTCGGCATCCAGCCTGTGCAGGCTTTTTGGCTTATAGATCGTCTCCACATCGTCAACGCGGGAAGGGGCAAGACAGACGCCGAAAGCCTGGTCCAAAGACCGGAGAGGCTGGTCATCGGGAGTGGCGGCGCTCACGATAGCTCCGAAGAAGCGACTTCAACTCGACTTGTAGGATTCACGGGATACAGAGGTATCATTGCCGATAGTTCCAAGCAAGCGAACGGCCCAGATGATCGGTTGCGGCCTAGCCGCCGACCACGTACGCCTTGAGAAATTCGATCACCGGCCGAGCGTGCTCGCCGAGCTTTTGTACGATCTCGTCCCAGCCCTTGACCGCTTGCGCCAAATCCTTGCCTTTCAGGAAAGTGGCGTAGATGGCGTTGATCGAGCTCGTGATGCCGTAAGCGCGCGCCTTGGTGGGATCGGGCGCGTGCATCGGGTCGGGGCGAGGGCTCAGTGTGGCCCCGGACGCCGAAACAGTTGAGCCAACGTGATAGGCGCCCTCGTGCGCGTTCAGGGTCAGCATGACGTGGGTTGGCGGGACGGACGCTGTCGACTCCGCCGACAGTCTTTCCTCTACTCTTTCTAAGCTCTGCGAAACCTCCGGCTCGAAGACCTCGGGCGAGCGCTCGCGCACCGTCGCGACGAAGCCCTCGATCGCGTCCCTGGGGAGGGGCTTGGAGAGCGCCCCGCTCTTCACGTCGTCGTAGAAGCGGCCGACCCCCTCGTAAAAGGGGCGCAGGGCGATCGTAAACTCCAACACGCGATTAAGCCGCTCGCCCAGCTCGCGCGGCAGGAAGGCGGCGTCCTCTTCGAACAGCCCGCGCAAGGTCCGCGCCTCGCAGTCAGCAAGGAGGAAATTGCCCGCGCCCCGCTTCGCAGGCAGCTCTTCGAGAAAACGGTCCAGTGTTTCGCGATACGCGCCGCGCACATTGAATTTTTGCGCGGCGAGATCGGCGGCGAGCCGCGCCGCCGTCTTGCGGCAGGCGTCGAGCCGCTCGCGGTGGTCCCGGTCGCTGCCGACATGGGGGAACACCGGGACGTTGAGCGGTCCGGCGACGATCGCGACGCGATGCGCGGCGTTCCAGCCGAAGGAGAAGGGCGCCGAGACGTTTTCGGCGGGCGCGGGGAGCGGCTTCTTGAGCCGCTCGATCTCCGCCGCGAGGGCGGCGTTTTGCTCGGCCGGGTCTTTCTCGCGCGGATCGACGGGGAGCGTGGCGAAGAGGAGTTCGATCGCCTCTCGATCCTCATGACCGTTCCTGCGTCGCTCAAGCCAATCGAGCCAAGGCTTCCAATGCGGGGCGCTCAGCGCGCCCAGCAGCTCGCTTGAATTCTGGAGCGCCCATTGCGGCGCGCCCTGCGGCCACAGCGCCGCGCTCGCGAGGTCGCTCGGCGCAACCGTCCTTAGCCGATTGGCGTCGGCGGACACCGCCTGGCGGCGGTCGACGAAGGCGTCGGCGGTGGCGTCGGTGGCGGCGTAGGCGGCGGCGTAGGCGGCGGCGTCGGCGGTGTCGGCGGCGTAGGCGACGGCGGCGTAGGCGGCGACATCGGCGGCGGCGGCGTCGGCGGCGTAGGCGATGGCGTGGGCGGCGGCGTAGGCGGCGACGGCAGCTTCGTGAAGCTCATCGGCGCGGGTTGGATATTTGGCGGCAACCCGGGCCGATGCGGTAGCCCAAAAGGCCGCGAAAACCAATTCTGCGAATTGTCGCGGCTCCAATCGCGCGGCCAGGCGATGGAGCGTCGGCGCGACGCGCAGAGCCGCTCTCGCGGCGATGACGACGCTTACTTCGCGCGGCTGCGTCCTCAGCCACGCCAGGAGCTCGTCGCGATTTTCAGATTTCAATTGGCCGCCCGAAACGTCGCTCATGGGAAAAGCTCTCCGCGACGCTCAGGATGCAGGCTTCGTCCGGGCGGCGCAAGGGCGCTTCCCTTTTACCGCCTGCGGGAAAACGCGGCCCCGCAAAGCGGGGTTGGATGAGGGCGCTCTCAGCTCAAATTTTGTAACTCGCATCCTTCGCGCGAAAGCACGCCTCGAGTCATCTCGGGAGAGGGTCTGGAATCCCGCCAACCCTCATCCGACCCCGCTTCGCGGGGCCACCTTCTCCCACTTCGTGGTAGAAGGAAGGGGGGAGCGCCCAGCTTTGCCGGTGCTAGAAATACGCCGCGAGATTGGCCGACAGCGGATAGCCCACGCCGACGCCGAGCGCCACGCCGGCGGCCACGTCGCTTGGATAGTGGTGGCCCGTGGCGATGCGGGACCAGGCCATGCAGCAGCCCATCGCCAGGGCCGAGACCAGCGCCGCCGGCCAGAACATCACGATCGGCGCCAGCACGCCCGTCAGCGTCATCGCATGACCGCTCGGAAAGGAGTGCTCGTCGAGCGTCTTCAAGAGCGACGGCAGCGTCGGGTCGACCTTGAACGGGCGCAGCCGCCGGATCCGCTTCTTGATCAGCGGATAGAGGACGTGCATGGTCGCGGCGTTGACGCCCGCGAGCAGCACGAGGCGCTTGCCGTCGATCCAGCCCCATTCGGAGAAGACGACGACGGCGAGAATCGGATAGATCCAGCCATTGCCGAGCTTGCTGATGACGATGGCGCAGACGCGCAGGAAGGCCGAGCGTTCCGCGGCGGCCAGGGCGCGGACGGCGGCGAGATCCGCGGCGACGAGCCTCGCGAGGAAGCTTGCGATGCGGGAGGAAGGGACCCCGGGGTTCGAAGCGGTCGCGGCGGCGAGCGGGTCGGTCAGGTAAGTCATGACCCGACAGTATCGAAATCTTGCTTCGCTTTTATGCAGCTTATACGTCGATTGGATGACGCTATTCTTGACAAGTCAATGACTGAATTACCGCATTTCACAGGCCTCCCCGGATTCAAGCGCGCGGCCCCGGCGCCTTAGAAACCTGCGCCCGCCCCCTAGGCGCCGCAGCCGCTGGACGATATAGGAATCCGGCGGCGCTGCGGTGCGCGTGAAGGACGCAATAACCCCGGGGCCTTATCGATCTCGAAGGGAGCTGTCCCTGGCCTTGCCCGTGGGCTTGGCCACACGGCGCCCACCTACGTTGTAGGTTCCCGGGATCGACGTCCCACGGCTCACGTGGCCCGCACATTTCGACGGAGGCGCGATTTGGCGATAGCCGACGACGTTAAAGCCGATCTGCGCCGCCACTCGCTCGCACGCCGCGACCTCGTCTCGCACCAGGAGGCGCATGACGCCGCCCAGCAGGTCTGCGCGCGCGCGCTTAAGCTGCTCTTGAGCCTGCGCCCGTCGCTCGAGGGCGTCGTCGTTTCCGCCTATTGGCCGATCCGCAGCGAGCTCAACACGCGCCCGCTGCTCGAGGCGCTGCACGGGCAACGCGCCGCCGTGGCGCTTCCGGTCATGACGGCGGTTCGGCGTCCGCTGCTGTTTCGCGCCTTCGATCCTTTCGACGACGAGCTCGTCAAGGGACCCTTCGGCCTCTCCGAGCCCGCCTCCGAGAAGCCGGAGCTTCATCCCGAGATTGTCTTCGCGCCGCTCGCGGCCTTCGATCGCAAGGGCGGGCGGCTCGGCTATGGCGGCGGCATCTATGACGCCACGCTGCACGCGCTGCGCGCCAGGCGCCCCGTGACGGCGATCGGCCTCGCCTATGCGCTGCAGGAGGCGGAGCTCGCGCCGCGCGAAGCGCATGACGAGCCGCTCGACTTTGTCGTCACGGAGCGCGAGACGATTTCCTTCGACTGAGCTTGCACACGGATTGCGAAGCGGGCGCCGCTTGCGCGGCTCGGGCTTTTGCGGCAAGTCGGCGCGCCCGCCGCGCCGAGCGCGGTCTTGAGAATCAATGAAAGGCGAATATGGCCCGCGACGCAACCGACGCCACGCCGATTACGTCGCGGAGCGAGCTCGTCGGCTATATCGAGGCCGGCGTGAAGCCCGCAGGCGCGGCGCTGCGGGTCGGCACGGAGCATGAGAAGATCGCCTTTTACAAGCGCGGCCACGCGCCCGTGCCCTATGCGCCGAACGGGATCCGCGCGCTCATCGAGGGCCTGCAGGAGAAGACCGGCTGGCGCGGCATCTTCGACCGCGATTCGCTGATCGGCCTCTATGACGAAAGAGGCGGCGGCGCGATCTCCATCGAGCCCGGCGGACAATTCGAGCTCTCAGGGGCGCCGCTGGAGACGATCCACGAGACGAAGGCCGAATGCGACTCGCATTTCGCGGCCGTGAAGGCGGTGGCGGAGCCGCTCGGAATCGGCTTCCTCGATCTCGGCGCGAGCCCGAAGTGGTCGCGCGCCGAGACGCCGTCGATGCCGAAGCAGCGCTACAGGATCATGTCGGCCTATATGCCGAAGGTCGGCGCGCTCGGCCTCGACATGATGTTTCGCACCGCGACGATTCAGGTCAACCTCGACTTCACGAGCGAGGCCGATATGGTCAAGAAGCTGCGCGTCGGCCTGGCGCTGCAGCCGATCGTCACGGCGCTCTTCGCCAATTCCCCTTTCCTCGACGGCAGGCCGACGGGCGCGCTGTCGCAACGCTCGCAGATCTGGCGCGACACCGATGCGGCGCGCACCGGCATGCTGCCTTTCGCCTTCGAGGAGGGCATGGGCTTCGAGCGCTATGTCGACTATGCGCTCGACGCGCCGATGTATTTCGTGAAGCGCGGCGACTTCTATCACGACGTGGCCGGCGGAAGCTTTCGTGATCTCATGGCCGGGCGCCTGCCGCAGCTGCCGGGCGAGCGCGCGACGATCGCCGACTGGGCCAATCATCTGTCGACGCTGTTCCCCGAGGCGCGGCTCAAGACCTATCTCGAGATGCGCGGCGCCGACGCCGGCCCGCGCAATCATATGACCGCGCTGCCGGCGCTGTTCGCGGGGCTGTTCTATGATGATTTGGCGCTCGACGGCGCCTATGAGCTGATTCGCGACTGGAGCGCCGCAGATCGCGAGACGCTGCGCGCGGAAGCGCCTGTGGCGGGGCTCGCGGGGCAGGTTCGAGGCCGCAGCGCCACGGCGATCGCGCTGCATATGCTGGCGCTCGCGCGCGCGGGGCTCGAGCGCCGCGCGCGGCCTAACGCCTCCGGCGCGGACGAGACGATCTATCTCGCGCCGCTGGAGCAGATCGCCGACAGCGGCCGCCCGCTGGCGGTGCAGCGACTGGAGGCGTTTCGCACCCGCTGGGGAGGGAGCGTCGAGCCGGCGTTCGAGGAATGCGTGTTGTAAGGGCTGTCGGGAACCGCTCAGCGGAAAATTTCGCTTAACGGAAGCGAGAGCCCTGGCGGGTCGAGCGCGAGCGCGCCCTCCCTGACGATCGACAGAGAAAGTCTCGCGCCGTCGTCGCGGCGATAGTGCAAGACGAGACGTTTTGAGAGATCGACCACCAGATAATGGGCGATCGTCGCGACGCGGAAATATCCTTCGACTTTGAGGGTATTGTCGCGATTGGCGGAGCCTGGCGAGAGGACTTCGACGACGATGACCGGCGCGGTGGCGACGAGAGCATCCTCGTCTCGGATCGCCGAGCCGCAGTTGACGAGAACGTCAGGCTCGTAGGCGGTGTTGGCGTCAACAACGACGGCGAGCCCGTCGACGAAGGCTTCGCAGGGAAGCCGCCCGGCCTCGACCGCCGAAGCGAAGGCGCGCCAGATCAGAGCCTTGGCGCGCACGTGCCCGACTCGCTCCGGCGCCATGGCGACGATCTCGCCGCCCCAAAGCTCGAACCTCCCCCGCTCCTGCCGTTGCGCGAAGGCGAGGAAGGCGGGAACGTCCAAGGGCTTGAAGGCGGGATCGCTCATGGGCGCTTTATATACGAAACGCTGCGGTTTTTCGCGGCGCTCGCGCCTTGCCCGTCCTGACGAACTCGTATATACAGATATACGAGAAGGTCAGGACGCATGTTCACAATTCGCGACCCGCGCGCGGCGCAGCTCGCCAGGGAGCTTGCCGCCAAGCGTCGGACGACGATGACCGCCGCCGTCATCGGTGCGCTGGAGAGCGAGCTGCGGCGGGAGAGCGAAAAGCGGCCGCTGGCCGACCGTCTGCGCGACATCGCGCAGCGCGCCGCGGCGATGGCGGGGCCGCACCGGCGCGAGCTGACGAAAGACGAGATCGACGCGCTTTGGAGTCAATGAATGTTCGTTGATTCCTCGGCGATCGTCGCGATCCTTCTCGGCGAGCCGGAGGCGGACGCGCTTGCCGGCGCCTTGGAGCAAGCCTCGCGCCGCGTCACGTCTCCCTTGGTTCGCCTTGAAGCGACAATCATCCTCTCCGCCCGCCTCGATATCGAGCCCTCGGCGGCGCAGCAGCTCTTCGACGAATTTCTGCAGGAGGCGGCGATCGAGGTCGTTCCTTTGACCGACGCGATCGGGCGCCGCGCTGTGGAGTGTTTCGAGCGCTTCGGAAAGGGCCGCCACCCGGCGCGGCTGAACCTTGCCGACTGTTTCTCATACGCCTGCGCGAGGGAACATCGCGACGAGCTGCTGTTCAAGGGCGAAGATTTTGCGAGCACGGATGTGAACGGGTGAGGGAAACGCCCCGCGCTGGAAGCGCGCTGCGAGTGTCTCAGTTTGATTTCGGCCCTCTTCACGCGGCTTCGTGCGCCCGTCATTCCGTGCTATGCTTAGCGCAAAGCAAGAGGAAAAACATGCAGGCTATTCACATCATCTGCCACGCCGAGGGTAGTGGCCATCAAAATTTATGGCGGCTTGATGATCCCGCCCTGTATCGCTCAGCATGTTGGCCATTTCCGAATTTCAGAGATTTGCAGCCCTTGATTGGCGGCTGGATTTATCTGCATGAGCTTAAGAGCGAACCGTCCTATCTGGGCGGGGTCATACAGAAGATCGAATCATGCGAGAGACACGAAGCGCGTATTGAAAATGGATATGCCTTCATTTTCAGGGCCGATGACGCGGCCAAAAACCGGCCCTGGCGCGGCCAAGCCCACGATAGAGCATGGACAGGCGGGCTAGTCCAGGCAAACTTCGAGCATGAGAAAACGCAGCATGCCCGCCGGCCCTAAAGGCGAGCGCCGTCCCGCCGACGCTATCGACACTGGCGCGTTCGTCGAGTTGTTAGTCGCCGGAGCCAGTGTCAATCTTCAGGATTGAGTGTCACTTTCTCCCGCGGCGCTTTCTCAACCCAAGTCTCTCCATGGAGGCAGGCTCGTCGCCATCCATCACCCCGCAGTTCCCGCCCACTCGATTTCAGCTTCAACGGCGAGCAGCAGAAGCGGAAGATGCTTGTGGACGGTGTCCCAGACGCGAGACTCCGCCACGTTGTCGTAATGGTGACGATAGACATTGCCCGAGTCTCTTATGGCGCGCCAAGGCAAGTGCGGATGTCTGTCTCGAATCTCGTCTGGCAGGCGGCGGCTCGCTTCCGAGATGACTTCGAGCGCCCCCGTCGTCGCATAAAAATGCAAGCGCGAGGCGCTGAACGCCTTTTCGTCGAGTCCCGCGACAAATTGTTGAGCAAGCAAGACATTGTCGCGGACGTCGAACAAAGCGTTCCTTGCGGCCTCAGAAAGCATAGATCGCGTCGCGCTCGGCTCCAGGCAAAACATGTGGCTTCTGTGCGGATTTGTCTGAAACGTCGACGCGCATGGGAAACATGTCTTGAATCGCGTGCACGACGCCGACATAGCCCCAAACGCCGATGCGGGCCTCCGGCTCGATCTCGACCATGATGTCGATGTCGCTGTCGGGACGATGGTCGCCACGCGCGCGGGAGCCAAACAGCGCAGCATGCGCCACCCCCTGCGCCCTGAGGTCGGCCTCATGCTCCCTGAGCTTGGCGATGATGTCTC
>DATHCI010000130.1:0-15400 GCA_035319645.1 Methylocystis sp.
GGGCGAGCGCAGCCTCGAGCGTCGTTCGCGCTTTCTCGCTTGCTCCCGTATCATGCAGCGCCACGGCGTAGACATAGGCAAAGCGCGCGTCCTGCGGCGCAAGCCGCGCCGCCTCGGCGAGCTCCGACATTGCCTCTCCGAGCCGCCGCTGGCGAACAAGGCTGAGCCCCAGGGCGTGATGGATCGCTCCCTCTCCGGCATTCTTCTCGAGCGCCTTCCGCAGGACCGCTTCCCCGCCGGCTTCGTCGCCCCCGGCGCGCGCGACCTCCGCCAGCGCGATCGCAGCGGGGAAGAAGGCGGGATCGAGCTCGATCGCCTTTTCATATTCGGCGCGCGACTTGTCGGTCTCGCCGCGGGCGTTATGGAGCGCGCCCAGATTGGCGTGCGACTCGGCGCGCTCGCCGTTGAAGAGCTGCGCGTCTACATACTCCTTCAACGCCTTGTCAAAGCGGGCGCGCTCAGCGGATGTCAGCGCGTTCTCCGCATCGCCGGCGAGCGCGCGGGCCGCCTCCATGCGCACGAGCCGGCTCCGGTCGTCGAGCAGGGGCGCAAGCGCCTTGTGTCGGGCTTCGGCGTCCGTCCCGGCGAGAACGCCGATTGACGCAAGGCGAACGAGCGGATCGTCGATCGAAGCCGAGCGGGCTGCGAGCTTGATGGCGCCTCGCGAGGCTTGAGGCCTGAGGCGCGCGAGCGCGCTCGCGCGTGCGAGAGCCGATTGGCCGGCGCCGTCGACGATCGCTGCGAGCGCCGCCGTCGCATTCGGCTCGTCGCGGTCGGCGCTCGCAAACGCTTCGGCGAAACTCTGATAGCCGCGGGGCTCGGCGCCCCAGGATTTGATCGCGTCGGCGGCCCAGGAGGCGGACTTTTCCGCATGGCACTTGTTGCAGGCGTTGGGAGTCCGGAGCGTCTCGGTCCGATCCGGACGCGGAACGCGTAGCGAATGGTCGCGCCGCGCGTCGACGCCCATGTAGGTCGTCGCCGGCATATGGCAGCTGGCGCATCGGGCGCCCGCGGATTCTTGCGGATGGTGATGATGCGAGGCTCGGGCGAAGCGCTCCGGCGCATGGCATTGCGCGCAGACGTCGTCGCCGCTCGCGCGGAGATTGCCCGAATGTGGATCGTGGCAGTCGGAGCAGGTCACGCCCGCCGCCTGCATTTTGCTTTGCAGGAACGATCCATGTTCGAAGACTTCGTCGTGCTGCTGGCCGTCGGGATGGTAGAGCGGCGTCTCCAGCAGGGCGGGACGAAACGCGTCATAGAAATGCGCGACGCTCGTCGGATCGTCCGAGAATTGCGCCCGTCTCGCGTGACAGCCGGCGCAGACGAGGACTTCCTTGTGCGTCTTGAGCAACTGCGAGCGGGAGGCCTGCCCATTGTCTCTCATGGGCCAGGTGACGGCGCGCCGCTCGTCGAAAAGGGTGGAAAAGCCCTTTGCGAGATCCTTCGCGCGCAGTGCTTCGTCCTTTCGCGCCCAGGCGATGTGGCCGGAGCCCGGGCCGTGGCACGCCTCGCAGCCGACGCCGATCTCGGACCACTTCGTGTCGAAGCTCTTCGTGGTCGGGTCGTAGTTCTTGCGCAAATTCGTCGTGTGACACCAGGCGCATTGATAGTTCCAGTTCTGGTCGACGCCGGTCCAGTGCAGCGGGTCGCCGGGAGCGAGCTTTTGCCCTGGATAGAGATCGAACCAGCGCTGACCGCCCGCATCCTTGGGGCGCGCGTCCCAGGCTACTCCGAAGGCCTGCAAGCGCCCGCCGGGGAGCTCGAGCAGATACTGCTGAAGCGGATAGAGGCCGAAGGCGTATTTGACCTCGAATTCGGCCTCCCTGTCGTCCAGACCTCTGGTCCGGATCAGATAGCGATCGCCGGCTTGCGAGAAGGCGGTTTGCGCGCCGTCCTTTTCGAATGACGCGCCGTCGAAGCGCCCGAGCATCGACGCGGGGCCGGGCTTTTGCATCGCTTGCGCGTGATGCGAATGCTCCCAACCCGCTGTTTCCGCAGCATGGCATGCGGCGCATTCGTGCGATCCGACGAAGCCCGGCGGCTCCGGCGATTTGGCGGAGGCCTCGGGGCGAGGGCTCTCCATGAGTCCCGTGGCGACAAGGCCGAGGACCGCCGAGACGAGACCTGGCAAGGCGCGGGCGCGGAAGCGTCGCTCGCACGACGGCTTTCCGCCAAGACGTTTAAAGCGCATCATTGTCGCGATGTTCGTGCTGCAGGTGAAGGAGGATGCAAGACGCGTCGGAGCGCGGGAGCCCAGTTAATTGTCTATAGTCGAGATCGTGTCGAATGGGGACTCGCTTGATTGCATGCGCCCAGATGAACAGATCGCCGAAAGGATGAGATTTTATGGTTGACGTCAGGTCCCCGTCGGAGCATTTTCTCCTTCGTGCGGCGAAACGCAGGATGCATCGAGCGGGCATGACGGCGCCCGTTTCACCGTAGATTCAATTTCAAAGCGCCGATCGACGGGAGACCGACAATGGATGTGAAGCGCATTTGTTCTCGCCTGCTGATGATTGGTCTTTTCCTTTTCGCATGGGGGGCGGCCGAGGCGGCGCCGCCACAGCAGAGCGCTTCGCAGAGCCAGCAAAAAAAGCCCAACATCCTCGTCATCTGGGGCGATGACATTGGCATGTGGAACATCAGCCACAACAATCGCGGCATGATGGGCTACCGCACGCCGAACATCGATCGGCTGGCGAAAGAAGGTGTGGGCTTCACCGATTATTATGCGCAGCAGAGCTGCACTGCGGGTCGCGCCGCCTTCATCGGCGGCAATGTTCCCGTGCGCACGGGCATGACCAAAGTCGGTTTGCCCGGCGCCAAGGAAGGATGGCAGAAGACGGACGTCACCATGGCCACCGTGCTCAAGAGCCTCGGCTATGCGACGGGCCAGTTCGGCAAGAACCACCAGGGCGATCGCGACGAGCATCTGCCGACGTTGCACGGCTTCGACGAGTTCCTCGGCAACCTTTACCATCTCAACGCCGAGGAAGAACCTGAGAATGAGGACTATCCCAAGGATCCGGCCTTTCGCAAGGTTTATGGCCCCAGGGGCGTGATCAAGTCCGTCGCCGACGGCAAGGGTGGACAGAAGGTGGAGGACACCGGCCCTCTGACCAAGAAGCGTATGGAGACGATCGACGACGAGACGGTCGCGGCGGCGAAGGAGTTCATCGAGCGACAGGTCAAGGCGGGCAAGCCGTTCTTCGTCTGGTGGAACGGCACGCGCATGCATTTCCGCACCCATGTCAAGCCGGAGCACCGCGGCATTTCCGGGCAGGACGAATATGGCGACGGCATGGTCGAGCACGACATGCATGTCGGCGAATTGCTCAAGGCGCTCGATGACCTCGGGATCGCCGACGATACGATCGTGATGTATTCCACCGACAATGGTCCCCACTTCAACACTTGGCCGGACGCGGCGACGACGATCTTCCGCAGCGAAAAGAATTCGAACTGGGAGGGCGCGTACAGGGTGGCGACCTTTGTCCGCTGGCCCGGCCACTTTCCAGCCGACGTCACGCTCACCGGGATCGTATCCCACGAGGATTGGCTTCCGACCTTCGCAGCGATCGCCGGAGATCCAAACATCAAGGAAAAGCTGCTCAAGGGCGTTGCGCTCAACGGACGCAAGTACAAAAACTACATCGATGGTTATGACCTGACCGGTTACCTTACCGGGACGGAAAAGGACTCCCCGCGCAACGAATTCATTTACGTGAACGACGACGGCCAGATCGTCGGGATCCGTAATGGCGACTGGAAGGTCGTGTTCCTGGAGAACCGCGGCGAAGCCTTCGGCGTGTGGCGCGAGCCCTTCACGGAGCTGCGCGTGCCGCTGCTCTTCAATCTGCGACGCGATCCGCTCGAACGCGCGCAGCACAACGCCAACACATACAACGACTGGTTTCTGGATCGCGCTTTCGTCGTGGTCCCGATAGCGCGGCTTGCCGGCAAGTTTCTGCAGTCGATAAAGGACTACCCGCCGAGTCAGACGCCGGGATCCTTCAATTTGGAGAAGATTCAGAGAGAGCTGTTGAAGGGCGCCAAGGACTGAGCGTTTGAACGTCTCCGACGAGGACTGCTGGCGGAGCTGAAGCTCGTCTTCAGCTTTCGTCGAGCGCGAGCGTCAGGCATTTCGCCGCCCCGCCGGACTTGAGGAACTCCGACAAGGGCGTGAGGACAGGGGCGAGCCCCATCGCGCGCAGCCGCGCCTGCAGATCGTCGCTTGCGGCGTTGAGAAATACGCGGCCTTGCGCCTCGACGGCGTTGCAGGCGAAGGCGAGCGCGTCGTCTTCGCTCACTGCGATGCGCCTGTCCTCGTCGACGATCGACGCGATGCGCCGTTGCGACGGGCCGTCGAAGGCTCGAGTATAATACATCAGCCGCCCCTCGCCGAGCGGGCAGAGGCAGGTGTCGAGGTGATAGAAGCGCGGATCGACGAGGCGGAGCGGCGCCGTCTCGCGAGCGAAAATCTTCTCGATGAGCTGCGGCGCTCTTTCGCTCGAACGAAAGCCCCAGCCGCACCAGATGATCTCCTGGCCTCGCTGGAGGAGCGCGTCGCCGGCGCCTTCGAAGCTCACATCCGCCGGCCAGGGCGCGACGTCAAAGCCATGGGTCTCGAACCAGTCGCGAAAGTGGCGTTCTTCCTCGCGTCGCTCTCCGAAGTGGAAGCGGGACAGGATCACGCGGGCGCCGATCGTGAGGCCGGCGTTGGCGGTGAACACCATGTCGGGAAGGCTTGGTCGCGGTGGGACGAATTCCAGCGCCGCGACCTCGGCGAGCCTGCCGCGCAGGTTCTCCCACTGCGCGACGGCTCGCGCATGGTCGACGCCGCCGACATGCGCCGCCATCCACGGATTGATGACGTAATCTACGCCGTAATGGTCGGGCGCGCACATCAGGATGCGCCGCCGCCCGCCCTCACTGGCGGTCACTGGCGTAGCCCTCGCAGCTTTCGCCCACTTCCGCGAGCCCGCCCTCGAGGAAAGAGGCGAGAAGCGGTATCCCGAGCAGATACTTCGAGGTCGGGCCGACCCGCCGCTCGCGCGCCTGATTGACGGCCTCGGGCCACTCTTCCGCGGTGAAGTCGCCGCGCCCGAGCCAGCAGAGGGCGACGAGCTCGCACTGCTCGTCCTCGTCCATGGCGTCGATGAAACCAGCAAGCTCCGCGCGCACGGACGCAAAGGCGCTGTCCGTCAAGATGCTTGCGAATTTGTCGTCGCTCGGGTTGGAGGCGTCGGCCTCGACGCCCTCATCCTCGCTTTCGAGCTCGCGCGCCTGCAGGATGACGAAGCAGACTTTCTCAGTGTTGATGTCGGGCATGGCCCCGCCTCCGCGTCCCATTCGTCGTCTTTTGGACGCCTAAACACATAAGGCTGCGTCGGCGTCTTTGCAGCCGGAGACCCCTGGAAAAGAGTTGCGGCGCCGCGACGCAGGCGTCTTCCCGCGTCTCGGCGCCCAAGTGCGAGCGGCGTTCAGCGCCGCCGCCCGTGATGTCCATGCCCATGCCCATGCCCATGCCCATGCCCATGTCCATGTCCATGTCCATGGTGGTGGTGACCATGGTGGTGGTGACCATGACCCCCGTGACCATGGTGCGGATGGCCGTGGTGCGGATGGCCATGGTGCGGGCGCCCGCGCCAGCCGTGAGCCCACCCGCCATGAGCCCGCCAGCTTGGTCCTGCGGGTCGCACGCGCCAAACCAGGCCCGCGGGCCGCCAAGCCGGACCGCCGCCCCAGCCGTAGCCCTCACGCCAGGCGTAGCCGCACCAATACCATCCGGGACCGCGCCAGCCGTCGGGATAGAAGCAGTAGACCTTCCCTCGCCAGACGAATTCCGGCGTGCCGTCCGGCGCGATGAAATAGCCGGCCTTCACGACATCGCCGACGGGCGGCGGCAGAGCGGGCGCGAGCGGCGCGGCTTGCGCGGCGGAGAACATGGCGGCGCCGCAGAAGATGGCTGCCGCCGCGAATTGCGTGACTCGGTTCATGTCAGACGACTCCTTTGTTCAGGAGCTTGCGCTCCAGCGTGGCGCGGATCATCGGGCGATCTCGCGGCTGACGCCGTTTTCCTGCTGGTTGAGGGCGCGCTGTTCGGCGCGGGTGATGTGGCCGTGGCGCTGGCTCGCCATGAAGCGCTCCTCGCGGCGAATGAAGCGATCCTGCGCATGCAGGGCGCGCGCGCGTCTGCGGCTGATCTCGCCCTCGCGGAGCTCGTGATTGATGCGGCGGTTCTGGTTGGCCAAGCGATGGTTGACCTCGGCGCGCCGCGGATGGCGCTGCGCCCATGTCGAGGCGGAGGCGTCGGAGGCGCCGACGAGCCCGATGGACGCGGCGATGAGCGCGGCGCGAAGCGAATTGGAGACGAAAGTCATGTTCTTTCTCCTGCGATTCTGTCGTGATCGACGCGGAAAACATCGCCTATTCGCCGTGAACCGCCCCTGAAGCCGGCGTTCATCCGGGATTCAGCTCGCTGCCGGCCCATCAGATGGCCGCGCGCCAATTGATCGCCGCGTGCAACGGGTCTAGTCTTGCTCGAGGCTCCGCCGCATCGGGCGGCGCATGGGCGCGGAGGCGAAAATGTTCTTCATTCTGCTCGGGCTCGTCGCGGTCGCAGGCCTTTGGCTGCTCTCTTCCTACAACGGGCTCGTGTCGATGCGGCAGCGCTGCGGCCAGGCCTTCTCCGACGTCGACGTGCAGCTCAAGCAGCGCCATGACCTCATCCCCAATCTCGTCGAGACGGTGAAAGGCTATGCGACGCACGAGCGCGAAACGTTGGAGGAGGTGACGAAGGCGCGTAATCTTGCGCAAACCGCACAGGGACCTGCCGCGCAGGCCTCGGCGGAGGCGGCGCTTTCTTCTGTGCTTGCGAAGCTCATCGCGGTCGCCGAGCGCTACCCAGATCTCAAGGCCAACGCCAACTTCCAGCAGCTGCAGAGCGAACTCGCCGACATAGAGAACAAGATCGCGGCGGCGCGCCGCTTCTTCAACAGCGCGGTCGCCGAATATAATTCCGCGCGCGAGGGCTTTCCCGGCGTGGTGATCGCAGAGCGTTTCGGCTTCAAGCCCTCCGAGTTCTTCAACCTCGAAGAGGGAGAGCGCAAGGCCGTTCAGGAGACGCCGAAGGTGCAATTCTAGGCGCCTCATCCACTTCCTGCGGCTTGGCGAAGAGAAGCGCCTTCTTGAAATCTCTCGCGCTCCGTCGTGCAAGGGGCGAGGTCGAGCGAAGAGAACGAAAATGTTCAAAGCCTATGGGCTCTATTCGCACATCCAGGCTAACAGGCTGCGCTCCGCGATGCTGCTCTTGGCCTTCGTCCTGCTGCTCGTTGCGCTGATGTTCTCCTTCGCGTTGCTGTTCGAGGCCTTCACCAGCAACGCGCCGCTCGAGCGAATCGTCGCGCGCGCGGTCTTCGATGTGGGGCAGGGCTGGCCGATCGCATTCGGCGCGGCGCTGCTGTGGTTCTGCATCGCCTTCCTGTTTCACCAGAGCATGATCGACTTCGCAACGGGCTCGTCGGGCGTTGTGCGGGCCGAGGCGCCGCGCCTCTATAATCTGCTGGAGAATCTTTGCATTTCCTGTGGCGCGTCCATGCCGCGGCTCAAGATCATCGAAAGCGACGCGCTCAACGCCTTCGCGAGCGGAATTCGCGACGGCAACTACAGCGTCTCGGTGACGCGCGGGCTCATCGACAATCTCGGCGACGACGAGCTCGAGGCGGTGCTCGGACACGAGCTCACGCACATCCGCAATCGCGACACGCAGCTCATGGTGATCGCGACGATCTTCGCGGGCATTTTCGCCTTCGCCGCCGACCTCACCATCCGCAACTGGAATTTTCCTTTCGGCTTCTCGCCGCGACGCGGCGGCAGTCGAGACGATGGCGGCGGCGGAGGCGGCGCCCTGGCCGCGATGTTGATCGCGCTCGCGGTGATCGCGCTGAGCTTCGGGGTTTCCGTATTGATTCGCTTCGCGCTGTCGCGTTCGCGAGAATATCTCGCCGACGCCGGTTCGGCGGAGCTGACGAAGAACCCCGACGCGATGATCTCGGCGCTACGCAAGATCGCCGCCTATCCGACGATTCCCAATATGCCGTCGCGCATGCACGCCTTTTTCATCGAGAGCCCGGCGGTCGACGCCGAAGGCGGCTGGTTCGCGACGCATCCGTCGATCGAGGACCGCATCGCCGCGCTGGTGGAATTCGCGGGCGGCAGCGTGGGAGCATCTTCGCGCCGGGAAGGGAGTGGTCCCGCGCCTGCTTCGCCCGGTGCGGGACCGTGGGGTTGAGCCCGCGGTCCCTGCGGCGGCAGCCGCTAGCTCGGGATGAAAATGGGAACGTTGCGCCGGCGCGCGGCCTCTGCGAGGCGCGCGTCGAGCGTAATCAGTTGCGCGTTGTGTCGGGAGGCCATCGCCAAATGGAGGGCGTCCGGACCGGCGAGCTTGAGCGCAAAGTCGCGAACGATGTGTTCGGCCTCGGTGACATCCACGGCGGTGGTCGCGACTCGTCGCGTCATGCGCGCCGTCCAATCATCAAATAGGGTCAGGGCCGCGTCCGCCGGAGCGACGTCCATACGTCCCATGCGAAGCTGCCTCGATACGACCGCGGCAAATTCGAGCGCTGCAAAATCGCTCACGAGCAAACCATCCTGCGCTTCCCCTAGCCACGCTTCCGCAGCGAAAGTATGCGCGTCCGGCAAAATCAGTGCTACGACGACGCTCGTATCGATATAGTTATCCACGCTCAAACATCTCGCATTGCGCGAACGATTGAGACCGCGTCGTCTTCCAAAGGCGGCAGCTCAGCGCGTCGCGCGCGCAGCCATTCGATGTCGGCGGCGGTTGGCGAGCGCTTGACGTCAGCCGGGCCGGCGGCCCGCAGCTCTGCGACGCGCACGCCGTCGCGCGTGATCGTCACCACCTCGCCGGCCGCCGCGGCGTCGATTAGCTTCGAGAGCTGCTCCCGCGCCTCAGCGATCGGATAATCGGTCATGGACTCCTCCGGCGCCTTCGCTCTCGCGTCGCTCTCGCGCCATGAGGCTTGAAACTTCGAGACGCTCGTCCGGGGGACGATCCGTCGCGGCTCCCCCGATCCCGTTTCCGGACTTTAAGGCAGGGAAGACTCATCGCGCAAGCCGACACCCGCGGGGTCCCCGTCTGCAGGATTCCAAGTCGGTCGACCACTTTGCCTGATCACTTGGCCGGGGAAGCCGCGCTTGAAGGTAGGGTAATGTAGCATTACAATCCCGCGATGAAGACATTGGGATGAGCGCGCCCACGATCACCGCCAAAGGTTCGACGCGGGAATGTCGCCCACTGCTGCGCGCGGAGGGTTCCCGATGAAAAATCTTGCAGGAATGCAGATGGGGAGGAGACTCGTGAAGCAATTATTGTTGTGGACGCCGCTGGCGCTCGTGGCGACCGCCGCCGTCGCGGCTGAGCCGACGCCCTTGAATCTCAAACCGGGGCAGTGGGAATACACCGTCACGATGCGGATGGACGGGCTGTCGGCGCCGGAGCCTTCCGAACTCCAAAAGGAGCAGCTCGCCAAGCTCCCGCCCGAGCAACGCGCCAGGATCGAGTCCGCCCTCAAGCAGGTGTCGGATATGAGAAGCGGGCAGCCGACGATCAGTCAGGGTTGCGTGAAGAAGGAAGATTTGAGCAAGCTCAATCCTTTCGCGGCCGCCGACGATCAATGCGCGTCGACGGTGGTCGAGTCGTCCGCCACCAAGCTGGTGCTGAAACGAGTTTGCAACACGACCGACAACAAGACGACGAGCGACGTGACCATCGAGGCCGTGAGCCCGGTGTCGAGCAGCCTGATTTCGATCACCAATGGGACTTCGAGCGGCCACCCCATGAAACTGATCGTCGAAGGCACGGGCAAATGGCTCGCCGACGCCTGCGGCGAGACGCATTAGCGCTGGGGGCAAGCGCGCGCCCGTCAGCGTGAGAGAATCGAGCGCTTCTTCGCCGCCCGCGCCTCGCGCGAGAAGGCGGCGACGAGTTCGACGTGCGGCGAGAACAGGAACTGGTCGATCGGCGTGACCTCCCCGAGCCGCCAACCGGCGTCGGTCAGGATCCGCGCGTCGCGCGCGAAACTCTGCGGGTTGCAGGAGACCGCCACGATCGCGCCGATCGCGGATTTCGCAAGCGCCTCGGCTTGAGCGGGCGCGCCCGCCCGCGGCGGATCGAAGACCGCCGCGTCGAAGGCCTTGAGCTCGTCGGGCATGAGCGGCGATTTGAACAGGTCGCGCGTCTGTGCGCCGACGAGCTTGAGGCCTAAGGCTGCGCCAGCGGCCTCGAGCAGCGCCGAGACTGCGGCGGCGTCGCTGTCATAGGCCGAGACGCGCGCCCGCCGCGCCAGCCGCAACGCGAAGGCGCCCGCGCCGCAGAAGAGATCGGCGACGCGCTTCGCGTCGCCGATGCGTTCCAGGACCAGGCGCGCGATCGCCTCTTCTCCCGCCGCGGTCGCTTGCAGGAAGCCGCCCGGCGGCGGCGTCAGCATCGTCTCGCCGACCGCGATGCGCGGCTTGCGCCGCTGCGCGACGATGCGTCCGTGATTTGAAAGACGCGCGAGGCCGCAACGCAGGGCAAGGTCGACGAGCGCCTTCGCTTCAGGCTCCGTCAGCGCGCCGGAGCCACGCAGGTCGACGTCGAGCCCGTCGAGCGTCGCGACGACGGCGATGTCGAGCGGCTTTTCCTTTCGCGCCAGCGCCGCCGCCAGCGCGCGCGCGGCGTCGAGGGCCGGCGCAAGCCCTGGCGCGAGCAGCGGGCAGGCGTCGATCTCGACGATCTCGTGCGCGCGGGCGCGCATGAAGCCCACATGCGCCCCCCGCGCGTGAAACGTCACGCGCCGCCGTCCCGCGCCATGCGCCTCGACGACCGGCGCGACGCGCGCCTCCAGGCCGGCGTTACGCAGCGCCGTTTCCACCAGTCCGCGCTTCCATTCCAGATAGGCGCCAGAGCGCAGCGTCTGCACGGCGCAGCCGCCGCAGACTCCATAGTGCGGGCAGATCGGCGCAATGCGGTCCGGCGAGGGCTCAAGGACTTCGACGAGTCGCGCCGTGTCGCCCGCGACATCCGCGACGATGCGCTCGCCCGCGAGCGCGTAGGGGACGAAGACGAGGCGTCCGTCGAGGCGCGCGACGCCTTCGCCGCGCGCGCCGAGCCTTTCGATCGTCAGCTCGCGTCGACTCACGGACGGCGTCCGCACAGGAGGAATTCGCGATTGCCGTCGCCACCTTCAATCGGCGAAGGCGCAAGGCCGACGACGCGCCAGCCCAGGCCTTCGACGACCTCTGCGACGCCGACGCAGGCCGACTCCTGCGCCTTGGCGTCGCGCACGACGCCCTTGCCGACGGACGCGCGTCCGACTTCGAACTGCGGCTTGACGAGCGCGATCGCCGTCGCCGCGGGCGCCGCCAGCGCAAGCGCGGCGGGCAGGATCAGCCGCAGCGAGATAAAGCTCGCGTCGCAGACGATGAGACTCGGCGGTTCGTCCAGATGATCGCGCCGCAAAGCGCGGGCGTCGAGCTTTTCGAGCGAGGTCACGCGCCCGTCGCTCAGTAGTCGCGGGTGCAGCTGGCCGCGACCGACGTCGACGGCGACGACGCGGCGCGCGCCGCGCGCGAGCAGCACATCGGTGAAGCCGCCGGTCGAGGCGCCGATGTCGAGACAGAAGCAGCCGGCAGGATCGACGCCGAAATGCGTCAGCGCGAAGTCGAGCTTGACGCCCCCGCGCGACGCCCAGGGATAGGGCGCTTCGGCGACGATCTCGGCGTCGGGCGGGAGCTCCTGCGAGGGCTTGCGCACGGTCTGCCCCCCGGCGCGCACGAGGCCCGCCTCGATGGCTTCGCGCGCCTTGGCGCGGCTCTCGTAGAAGCCGCGCCTCGCGAGCAGCGCGTCGGCGCGCGGCATGGCGTCATTCCCCGGTCTGCAACAGGCTGCCCGCGCGGCGCGCGCTCTTGAGCAGCTTCATATAAGCGTAAGTGGCGGCGGCGAAATAGACAGCGTCGAGGGCGAGGCCGTAGCCGAGGAGGTCGATGCGCAGCGCGTGCTCGATCAGCGCGCCGCGCAAACCCTCGAACACATAAGTAGCGGGCAGCGCATAGGCCAAGGGTTGCAGGAACACGGGCAGCGTCGCCACCGGATAGTAAACGCAGCCCAAGGGCTGCACGGCGAAGATGAGCGACCAGATCAGCGCCTCGACGCCGAGCCCGTAGCGCAGCAGCAGGCCGGAGACGAGGAGGCCGATGCTCCAGGCGAAAAACGCCAGGATCGCGAAGAAGGCCCCGAGCGCAAGCCCGAGAGACCACAGATTGAAACCGAAGAACAGGATCGCCATGAGCGACACCGGCAGCACGCCCACGCTCAGACGCACGAGGCTCACGAGCATCAGCGAGGCGATGTGCTCCGCAGGCGTCAGCGGACTCATGAGCAGATTTGCGAGGTTGCGCGACCACATCTCTTCGACGAAGGCGAAGGCGAAGCCTTGCTGCGTTCGCAACAACACGTCCCAGAGCAGCACGGCGCCGACGAGCGCGCCCGCGATCTGGCCGACGGCGCCCTGCGGGGCGCTCGCGGAAACGAAATAGCTTTGCAGAAAGCCCCAGGTCACCAGCTGCACGGTCGGCCAGTAGATCATCTCCAGCAGACGCGGCGGCGACGAGCGCAGCACATAGACGTAGCGCAAGATCATGGCGCCGACGCGGGTGGGGGAAAAGCCGTTCATGTCGCGGCCCCGTTGCCCCGGCGGCGCGCGACGTCGAGAAACACCTCTTCCAGATTGTCGCGCCCGTAGCGCTCGAGCAGCGCCGATGGCGCGCCGTCATCGACCAGAGCGCCTTCACGCAGCATGAGCACGCGGTCGCAGAGACGCTCGACCTCGTTCATGTTGTGGGAAGCCATGAGGATCGTGCACTTTTGCGCTTTGCGCCGCTCTTCGAGCCGCGAGCGCACCCAGTCGGCGGTGTCCGGGTCGAGCGAGGCCGTGGGCTCGTCGAGCAGCAGCAGCTCGGGATCATTGAGCAGCGCCTTGGCGAGCGCGACGCGGGTCTTCTGCCCGGCGGAGAGCCGCCCGGCGGGCCGGTCGAGAAACTCGTTCAGCGCGAAGTCCTCGGCAAGGCGCGCGATCTTCTCCTCCCGGCGCGGGATCCCGTAGAGCATGGCGAAGACGCGCAGGTTTTCGCGGACCGTCAGGCGGCTTGGCAGGTCGACGTAAGGGCTCTCGAAATTCATGCGCCCCAGCACCTTGGCGCGCTGAGTGGCCATGTCGCAGCCGAGCGCCCGGATCCGGCCCTCGGTCGGCTCGACGAGCCCCATGATCATGCCGATCGTCGTGGTCTTGCCGGCCCCATTGCCGCCGAGCAGACCCGTGACCGAGCCGGACGCCAGCGCAAAGCTCAGCGGTCCGACGACGCGCTTGCCGTCGTAAGCCTTGACAAGATCCTGCACGGTGAGAGCGGCTGGAGGCGGCGCCGGCATGGCGAGTTTTTAGCGGCGAGGGCGGGCAGGGGCAAGGGAGGGCTCGCGCCGAGGACTCGCGCCGGGGACCGCCCGGCGGTCAGGGGGGCTGTCATCAAATCGTCTCATTCCTCCAGGATTACTAGCTAACCGTTTCCTGGAGGCGAACAGGCGCGGAGTTTACTGTCTGCATGCAAGAAGCGCGGAACTTGGGTGCGTCCATGGGGGGAATCGTAACGCGCGAGGAAGTCATTGATTTTTACGCAAGCGTATTTGGTCGGCAGCCGGCCAGCGAAACCGTCATAGAGAATTATCTTGTCGACACACGATCGGTTCGAGATTTGACGCGAAAAATCGCTCATTCGCAAGAGTTGAGAAGAAGCATTCTGGATGATTGGCGAACGCCTGTCTACGAATACGAGGGCGCGTTATATTTAGACCTGTCCTTGGACGAGAAGCTCAAACGGGATTGTTTTTTCTTTCATCATGCACAAGTATTCACAATGTTCAAACGGGACCGCATCGACCTCATTTTGTCCGGCGAGCTGCGGCTGTTTCGACACGAGCAGCGAGGTCGTGTTCTCAGCATAGTGCTGTCGCGTTCAAATGAAGCTAGGCGCGAGGGGGAGCTGTCGCTGCTTTTCAAATTCAACGAGTTCACCATTTATACTTTTTCCTTCAGCATCGTCCCGGGCTATGCGGTTGGTCTGGATGACGAACGAACGCTTCTATTGTCGCGCATCCAGGGCGTGAGGGCGACAGGACATCTGGTTCGCGAGGCGACGAAAGCCCTCAAGGAGGTTGCTCCTCCAGCTGCGCTGCTAGCTGCCCTGAGCGGCGTGGCCAAAGCGTTCGGGTTGCAGCATATTGTGGGCGTGTGCGCGACGAACCAGCTCTGTTACAGGGAAGAACTCAAGTCTTTGTTCAACAAGACCTACGATCAGTTTTTTGCTTGCGTCGGCGCGCGTGGTCCGCTGGACGGTCGCTTTTACCTGGACGCGCCTGTCCCCGAGAAGCCGCTGAGACTGGTGAAGCAGGGACATAAGCTGCGCACCAAGGCCAAACAAAAGCTGAAGGCGAACGTCTCCGAAAGCGTATTCGGAGCCGTTCAGGCCGCGCTTGACTGCAGATTCCTCGAGAGGGTCGCAAAGACCGATGCGGCTCGAGAAAAGTCGCAGGAGCTCGAGAAAGAAAACGCCGAGCTGGGAGCGAATAATGCGTTGCTCGCGGCGGAGATGGCTCGGCTCAAGGAAGAGCGGGAAAAGCTCGTCAACGCGTGCGCACAGCTCGATGCGCGTGTTAATTATTTGATGGAAGAAAATAATCGTGTGCATACTACATTAGCAGCGATAAAACGTAAGTTGAATGCTGTCCTGGCGATTCCTCCTATCCATCGGAGGCTGGCGTTGCAGTTTCCTGTCGCCCTTTTTAACCGCGTAATCGAAAGACAGGAAGTCGTCCGCCTGATGCAAGCCGGTTTCGACGCCCAGTTTTACTTGAACAAGCACGGGGACGTGAGAGCCAACGGGATCTGCCCGGTCCTGCACTATGTGCGTCACGGTCGGCGGGAACAACGGGCGGTGGATTTCGCGGTAGGTCCCAGGGGAACCGAACTTTATCCGTCGCCAACCAAAGGGTAAATCTGCGCAGGAACGAGGGGGCTACGATAAAATTCGTCGCGTTGGAGCGAACCAGTTGCGACCGAAGCGAGGCGACAAGCGAACCGTCGCCGGACGGAGGGCTTCGCGCAGAGCGTTGATTTTTTTTGGCTCCCTGAGCAGGACTCGAATTAATCTCATATGCTATTGATTTCTAAGCGATTATAGGTTTCTCTTGGAGCCTAACCTTTCCGGCAACCTTACCGGCAGCGAGGCTAAATGCTTTAGGCTGTGGATTGATGCAAAATGATTTAAAAAGCCGTTGACTCTTTCA
>DATHCI010000131.1:0-25554 GCA_035319645.1 Methylocystis sp.
TCTTCTCCACGTCGGACGGGCGCATCACCCACCGGTCGTCGTCGCAAGGGCCGCCGCGCCCGAGCGAAAAAAAGCCGGTGACGCATTTTTTGCTTGACTGTGACAATCACGGGGAAGAAACCGCGAGCGTCCGATGCAACCGCGTCGGACCTCCTAATCCTTCAGCAGGACTCATGGGCAGTAGCAGCTCTGGCGCTCGGAGCGCGGCGTTCGCCGCGGGACGCGCGCCTCACCAAGGCGCAACCGTCCAAGGCTCGAAAAACGCAAGCGGCTGAAGGCCGCCGCACGTTCTCCGGCCTTGGTGCAAACAGGTCTGGAGGCGAGCCATGAAAAAGCTCCCTGATCTCAAGAAACGCCCGGCGTTCCGCGGCGTGGGCTCAAATGAAGCGACGTCGGATCGGACGGAGCGACGTCCGCCCCGTGGCGCTCAAGGCGCGCGGCTGATCCGCCGTTTTGTCCGCGATCCGCGCTCCGGACGCCTCGTCTGCGTCTGGAGCCGCGGCGAAGATGGCGACAGCGAAGGGCGAAGGCGGACGCCGCCACGCGCCGCCTGAGCCGCCCGCCCATCCAAATCACAATCGGATCAGAAAACGTCCGCTGTCAGCGGCGGGAGCCTCACGCGCGTCTCTCGGCGAATGACTGCGGGGAAAGGAGCTGCGCCATGAACAAGCTCGCCAAGGTCCAAGCCGCTCGCCCTGTCGCGCCCAAAGTGGCTCGGGCGCCCGTGCGTCGCGCCGTTCGCAGGGTCGATCCGGCCTGGGTTGAATTCGTCGATCACGCCATTGCCGAAACGGCGCCGCTCGTCGCGATCGCCCTCGAAGCCGGCATGAGCCTGAAAACTGGGCGTCTGTCGCTGCGCGCCGTCCTGCTCGTAGCGGCCCTGGCGATCTGAGCCGGACGGCCGGCGGGCTCCAGCGTGATCGAGATGTGCGTCGCCCCTCATCTGCCGCTGGGTTCGCGAACCGGAGTCGGACCGTCTCGTCGGCGTTTGGCGTGCGGAGCGGGAGACGCCGCAAGTCCTGCGAAAGGCGGCTCGACGATCAAGGCCCAGCCAGGCGCGGCCCTCACGCGCTCGGCGCCACGCGGGACTCGGGCGTTACTCCACGTCCTCGACCTTCTCGGGCCCGCCGCCGTAGACGCGCTGCGCGAGCGAAGCCTGCATGAAGTCGTCGAGCTCGCCGTCGAGCACCTCGTCGGGCGTGCCGGACGTATGCCCCGTGCGCAGATCTTTCACGAGCTGATAGGGCTGCAGGACGTAAGAGCGGATCTGGTGCCCCCAGCCGATATCGGTCTTGGCGGCGGCGGCGGCGTTGGCCTCGGCCTCGCGCTTTTCCAGCTCCCGCTCATAGAGCCTCGCGCGCAGCATGTTCCAGGCGGTGGCGCGATTCTTGTGCTGCGAGCGTTCGGCCTGGCAGGCCACGACGATCCCGGACGGGACATGCGTGATGCGGATCGCCGAGTCGGTCGTGTTGATGTGCTGGCCGCCCGCGCCTGACGAACGATAGGTGTCGATCCGGCAGTCGCTCTCGTTGATGTCGATCTCGATGCGGTCGTCTACGACCGGATAGACCCAGACCGATGCGAAGCTCGTGTGCCGGCGGGCGTTCGAGTCGAAGGGCGAGATGCGCACGAGGCGGTGCACGCCGGACTCGGTCTTCGCCCAACCGTGGGCGTTGTGACCCTTGACGAGCAGCGTCCCCGATTTCAGCCCCGCCTCGTCGCCGGCGGTCGCCTCGATGACCTCGACCTTGAACTTCTTGCGCTCGGCCCAGCGCGCGTACATGCGGAAGAGCATGCGCGTCCAGTCGCAGCTCTCCGTGCCGCCGGCGCCGGAATGCAGCTCGATATAGGTGTCGTTGGCGTCGGCCTCCCCCGAAAAAAGCGCCTCCATCTGCAGGCGCCGGGCCTCGGCGAGCGCGACTTTGAGCGCTTCGACGCCCTCTTGTTCGCTGGCCTCGTCGCCTTCCGCCTCGCCGAGTTCGACGAGCGTCGCGGCGTCATCGAGGTCCCGCGTGAGCTTCTTGAGGGAGGTCAGCCGCTCCTCGAGGTCGCCGCGTTCGCGCATGATCTTTTGCGCGGCCTCGGCGTCATTCCAGAGATCCGGGTCTTCGACGCGGGCGTTCAGCTCGCTGAGACGGCGTTCGGCGGCAGGGGCGTCAAAGATGCCTCCTCAGCAGTCCCAGGGACTGCTCGATTTCTTCTTTCAGCGCAAGCGGTTCGGCGCGCATGGGGTGTCGGATCCAATTTCTGTGGGCGGCGCCGGGACGCCGCGGTGATTTGACGCTTTGACTTAGAGATCGTGAGACGGGATGTAAAGCGTTCGCGCGTCGAAGATCGCAGCCGCGCTGTCTTCCATCCATGAGGCGGGGGAGGGCTGTTTTGTCGTGGGAACGCTTGCATGAAGCGCAAAATTCCTAGACAGTGACGCCGACGCAGGTCCCGGTCCGGGAACGCGAACAAGCCTTGAACCAGAAAAAACGAACGGAAGAGAGAGGAAGCCACATGAAGTCCTACGCCCTTATCGCCGCCGCCGCGCTGTTTGTCGGCATGACCGGCGCCGCATACGCGGAATGCGACACGCACAAGGGAGATCGTGACGCTGACAAGCAGACGAGGTGCTCCGAGAAGTGCGAGGACTATTGGACCAGCCGCAAGCAGAACTATTTTTCCGACATTGAAAAGCTCAAAGGGGAAGCCGTGACCTGCTTTGAGCAGTGCGGATGCAAGGAGCACGGGGAAAAGTTCCTGTCGCGATAACCTTCCCGGCGCCGGGCTTGCGGCCCGGCGCCGCCCTTCACAGCCTTTCCAGCAACGTTTTTTCCGCTTCGCTCGATCTGGCGCGCGACGCCGCCGCAAGGATGATCGGGATCACGTCTTCAACGCGCTCGGCGACCTGATAGTGCGCTTCATAGCCCCGGCTCACAAAGCCCGAGTGGCGCATGTGCGCGAAGAGGGCGAGCAGCGGCCGCCAATAGCCGTTCACGTCCAGCAGCACGAGCGGCTTCGTATGCCGCCCGATGCGCATCAGTGTGAGCTGCTCGGTGAGCTCTTCGAGCGTCCCGATCCCGCCCGGCAGCGCCAGAAAGGCGTCAGCCTTCTCGAACATCAAGCGCTTGCGCGTGTGCATGTCCTGCACGACGTGCAGTTCGGTCGCCTCCTTCATTCCGACTTCCTGCTCATCCAGGAAATGTGGAATTATGCCCGTCACCCTGCCGCCGCCCGTGAGGACGGCGCGGGCGATGCGACCCATCAGGCCCTGCGAACCGCCCCCGAAAACGAGCCCGATCCCGGCTTGGGCCAGCGCCGCGCCCATGCGGTCGGCGGTCTCCGCATAGGCTGGGGAGTTGCCGGAGGAGGAGCCGCAATAGACGCAGATATTCCTGACTCCGCTCATGCGTGGCGCCGCCTGCTGACGCCTCGCGCGCTGCGCGGATGCGCGCCCCTGTCCTTCGCTCGCAAGAACTTGTCCTCTATTTATCGCACTTTGGAGCCGGCAGCAGCGTCAGCTCGGTCATCTCGCCGGCCAGCGCGAAGTCGCCATAGTCGAGCTTCAGCGCACGCGCCACGCCATTGTCATATAGGGCGAAGCTCAAAACGTAGGACGGAGTTTCGTCCCGCTTTCCATTCTCGAAATAGGAGACGGCGATCGGCCACTGCCTGAGCTTCTTCAGAGCTTCGAGCTGCGCCGCCTTCTCGGGCGCCGGCTTTTCAAGCGGCTTGCCGATGACCGTCAGCGTGTCGAACAGCTTCGAGCCGTCGCCGGACCCGTCATAGACTTGCGCCTCGAGGAGCTTTTGCCCGGCGCGCGCGGCGGCCAGGATCTTCTGGATGTGCTCGGTCGGGAAGATCGCCTTCGCCGGCAGCTCGCGCTTCTCGCGCTTGGGTCTCGTAAGCTCGATCGAGAGCTTTCCATCCTTGCCGCGCTTTGCCGCGCCGTCCACGTCCTCGGTCGCGCCATCGTCGACCGTGGTCTTGATCTTGAAACGGAATTCATGGCCGTCACCGGCCTCGAAGGTCGCGGAATGCATGTCTGAGACCCGCGATGCGCCTTCGTCGGGCTGCACCTCGGTGGTCTGGCGGAAATTCTGGACATAGCCGTCGCAAGCGGATCCTGTGAAGTCGAAAGCGATCCGCCCCTGGGCCTGCATCGGCGCGCGTGCTCCGGCGCCCTGCAAGAGCGTCAGCTCGTAGATCGCGCGGTGCGGCGCGAGCGGCGGAGCTGCGGGCTCGCCCACGCTCCGGGCGGGCCAGAGGAGCGGCAAAGCGAGCAGCGCGGCGAGCGCGTGGCGGGGAAATGCCATGGACGTGTCGTCTCCCTGTCGCAAGGGTCCTGAAGCCGACGCGACTTCCGCCGTTGCGCGAAACCACGGATGAAACTACGGTCTCGCCTCGCTTGGCGCAAATCAAATCGCGGAGAGCGCAAACTCATGAGCGAAAAAAATCTCGATACGCCGCTGGCGCGCCTGAGGATGTTGGGTCTGTCGCTGCCGCCGGCCCCTGCGCCAGTCGCCAATTATGTCGCCTGGCGGCGAGCAGGCGACCTGCTCTTTGTATCCGGCCAGCTTCCGGTCGCCGGCGGCGCGATCGACCCCGCTTATCAGGGCAAGCTCGGCGCTGGGGTCACGCTGGAGGAAGGACAGGCCGCGGCGCGTCAGGCGGCGCTCAACGTGCTCGCTCAGGCCAGCGCAGGCGCGGGCGGTCTCAACAAGCTGCGCGCCGTGCGCATCGGCGGTTATGTCAATTGCGCGCCGCATTTCGCCGAGCTTCCGCAGGTCGTCAACGGCGCCTCCGATCTCGTCGCCGCCGTTCTCGAACCGGACGGACGGCATGCGCGCTTCGCCGTCGGCGTCGCGCAGCTGCCCATGAACGCCGCCGTCGAAGTCGAAGCGATATTCGAGATTCTGCCCTAGCGCTGGAGACCAAGGAGTTGAGCGCGCTCGTCTCGCGCCCCATCGCCCACCGCGGCCTCCACGACCTCAAGAAAGGGATCGTCGAGAACTCGATCGCGGCCTCCCTGGCGGCGGTCGCCGCTGGCTACGCGATTGAATGCGACGTTCAGCTCTCGCGCGACGGCGAGGCGATCGTGTTTCACGACGACGATCTCGATCGGCTGACGGTTTCAACCGGGCCGGTCGCGCGATTGACCGCGGCGGAGCTGACGCAATTGCGCCTCCTCGACTCGGGCGCGACGATCCCGACCTTCCCCAGCCTGCTGTCCGCAGTCGGCGGCCGCGCCCTGCTCGTCATCGAGCTCAAGAGCCGTTTCGACGGCGACCCGACGCTCGCCCGCCGCGTCGCGGAGGTCGCGGCGGCCTATGGGGGGCCGCTCGCGATCGAGAGCTTCGATCCCGATCCGATCGCCTTTCTGCGCAAGGAGGGGCCGGGCCTGGGCGTCGGGCGCATTCCCCTCGGCATCGTCGCCCAGCGCGACTATGGCGAAAACGAATGGCCGCAGCTCGATGCGAACCAGCGCCTCGAACTGACGCACTTCCTGCACTATGGACGCACGCGTCCGGAATTTCTCTCCTTCCACATCGCCGACTATCCGCATGCGACGCCGGCGCTGTTCCGGCAAGCCTTGCATTTGCCGGTGATCGCCTGGACGGCGCGGTCGCGGCGCGAGGCCGAAGCGGCGAGCGCATGGGCGGACGCCGTGGTCTTTGAAGACTATCTGGCCTGAGCGTCGCTTTCCAGCCAAGCGTTAACCCCCTTTGCAAGCTAGGCCACATCTGTGTCATGAACCATCGCTCACTCGAGAAGGCGGGACGCCATTGAACGCGCCAGCATTCGCCGCGCCCTTCGCGCCGCCGGACGAGGCCATGGCCGCGTCATTTCTCGAGCTCCGCCTTGACCCCGACGATCTCGCAAGGGCGCAGGCGCTCGCCCGCGACCTCATTGCGAAAACGCGGCGCGAGGTCGGCTCCCCGGGCGTCGAGCAGTTTCTGCAAGAGTTTTCGCTTTCGACGCGCGAGGGCCTGGCGGTCATGGCGCTCGCCGAGTCGCTTTTGCGCGTGCCGGACGACGCGACGCTCGACGCGCTGCTCGCCGACCGGCTCCTCGCAGGCGATTTCGCCCATCATCACCCGTTGTCCGAGGACCGGCTCCTGCAGGCCGCGGCGTTCGCGCTCGGCCTTTCGGCGCGGCTCATCGACGCCGAAGACTCGGCCAATGCGATCGTCGCCGGGCTTTCCCGGAGGCTCGGCGCGCCGGCGTTGCGCATCGCGGCGCGGCGGGCGATGCGCTTCATGGGCGCGCATTTCGTCTACGGCGAGACGCTCGGAGACGCGCTCGCGCGCGCCAGGGCGCAGGGCGGCTTGCACTCCTTCGACATGTTGGGCGAGGCTGCGCGCACGCGCGACGACGCCGATCGCTATTCTTCCGCCTATGCCGAAGCGATCGAGGCCGCAGCCGACGGCGCGCAGGGCGTGTCCATCAAGCTCTCGGCGCTCCATCCGCGCTACGAGCCGTTGCAGCGCGAGCGGGCGCTGAAGGAGCTCGGCGAGAGATTGCAAGAGCTCGCGCGCCTGGCTAAGACGCACAGGGCCGTGCTGACGATCGACGCCGAGGAGGCCGATCGCCTGGAGCTTTCGCTGGAGCTCTTCGCCGCGACGATCGCCGATCCGGCGCTACAGGGTTTCGATGGGCTCGGCCTGGCCGTCCAGGCCTATCAGAAGCGCGCCCCCGCCGCGATCGACTATCTGAGCGCGCTCGCCGGGTCGCTCGGGCGGCGCATTCCGGTGCGGCTCGTCAAGGGCGCCTATTGGGACAGCGAGATCAAGCGCGCGCAGCTGCGCGGCCTCGACGACTATCCCGTGTTCACGCGCAAGGCGATGACGGACGCGAGCTATCTCGTCTGCGCCCGCCGCCTGCTCGCTGCGGAGCGGCTTGCGCCCGCCTTCGCTACGCATAACGCGCTGACGGTCGCCTCGATCCTGACGCTCGCGCAGGGGCGGCGGGACTTCGAGTTCCAGCGCCTGCACGGCATGGGCGAGGCGCTCGCCAAAGCGGCGCAAGAGCAGGCGCCGATCCCCTGGCGGATCTATGCGCCGGTCGGACCGCATCGAGATCTGCTCGCCTATCTCGCGCGCCGCCTCATCGAGAACGGCGCCAATTCCTCCTTCGTCGCGCGCGCCGCCGATCCGACGGTCTCCGCGGACGAGCTCGTCGCCGATCCCTTCGCCGCCATCGCATCCGCTCCACGCCATCCGCGCCTTCGCGCGCCGCGCGACGTCTATGAGCCGCTGCGCCGCAATGCGCGCGGAATCGACTTCGGCGACGCCGCCGCGCTCGCAACGCTTCGCGCCGAGATCGACGCGTCCCGAGTTCGTCGGATCGAGGCGCGCGCGTCGCAGCAATCGACCGCCGCGCCGCGCCCCTGCCGCTCGCCCATCGACGGCGCCGAGATCGGCGCGGTCGTCGACGCGGACGCCGGCGCGATCGACGCCGCGATGGCCGCCGCACAGCAAGCCTTTGGCGCCTGGAGCGCCACGGACGCGGAGTCGCGCGCGCAAAAAGTCGAGCGCGCCGCGGATCTCATCGAGATGCGGCGCGGCGCCTTCATCGCGCTTCTGCAGGACGAGGCCGGCAAGACGCTGGCCGACGCGCTGGCGGAAGCGCGCGAGGCCGCGGACCTCTGTCGCTACTACGCACGGCAGGCGCGGATCATATGCGCAACGGAGCGGCTGCCAGGGCCGGTCGGCGAGGAAAATTCCCTCGAGCGGGTCGGCCGCGGCGTCTTCGTCTGCATCGCGCCGTGGAATTTCCCGCTGGCGATCTTCGTCGGCCAGATCGCCGCGGCGCTCGTCGCCGGGAACAGCGTCGCGGCGAAGCCCGCCGAGCAGACGCCGCTCACGGGATTCCTCGCGGTCGAGGCGCTGCATGACGCGGGCGTCCCGCGCGCCGCCCTGCAGCTCCTGCCGGGCGACGGAGAGGTCGGCGCGGCGCTCGTGGCGCATCCCGTCTGTTCGGGGGTCGTCTTCACCGGCTCCTTCCCGGTCGCGCAGGCGATCAGTCGCGCGCTGGCGCGACGGAGCGGTCCGATTGCGCCCCTCATCGCCGAAACCGGCGGCGTCAACGCCATGATCGTCGACTCGACGGCGCTCCTGGAGCAGGTGGCCGACGACGTGCTCAGCTCCGCTTTCCGTTCCGCCGGCCAGCGCTGCTCGGCGCTGCGACTCCTGTGCCTGCAAGAGGAGATCGCCGATTCCTGCCTCGCGACGATCATCGGCGCGGCAAAGGAGCTGTTCGTCGGCGACCCGCGTGAATTCGCAACCGATCTCGGCCCGGTCATCGACGCGGAGGCGCACGGACGTCTGTGGGCCTATCTCGAGCGCCGTGTCGGCGAGGGCCGCGCCCTCTATCTTGGCGAAGCGCCGCGCAACGGCTTTTACATTCCCCCGGCGATCATCCGGCTCGATCGCGTCGCGGACCTCAGGGAGGAGGTCTTCGGCCCCATCCTGCATGTGGCGACCTGGCGCGCCGATGGTTTTGGCGCGCTTCTCGACGAGATCCGCGGGCTCGGCTACGGTCTGACGCTCGGGCTTGCGACCCGCATCGAACGGCGTCAACGCGAGGTCGCGGCGGCGGCGCTCGCCGGCAACGTTTACGTCAACCGCGACATCATCGGCGCGGCGGTCGGCGGCCAGCCCTTCGGCGGCTTCGCGCGCTCGGGCACGGGCCCCAAGGCCGGCGGCCCCGACTATCTGCGCCGCTTCACGCGCGAGATCACGGTCACGATCAACACGGCGGCCGCCGGCGGCGACGCCGGACTCATGGCGATGGAGGGGTGAGCTTGGGGCTCCGCGTGGCGGCGATCGCCTCGTGCAGCTTTACGAAAATCCAGGCTTCGCCGACTGACGCCGTAACCCCATGCCGATCCATGTCCGAGCGCAGATAGGGACTGACGCGCGCAAATAGCACCTGCGTTCCCTCGCGACGCAGATCGTCCAGCAAGTCGCGCACCGACTGGGCGGCGGAATAATCCATATCCGTGACCGCGCCGGCGTCGATGATGAACCAGCGAACCTTCTCTGGCGCGCACGCGATGAGCGCCCGGACTTCGCTCACAAATCGCTCCTCATTCGCGTAAAACAGATCCGCGCCGAAGCGATAGACGATCAGTCCCGGCTCGGTTTGCAGCCCCGGGGTCGCGGGCGCGGGCGTCCAGAGACCGGTCTGGTCCGGCATCAGCAGCAGGGTGTGCGGACTGTAGCTGTGCTTCACATGACGGATGAGCGAAAGGCCGATCGCCATCAGAATGCCCTTCTCGACGCCGGTCAGCACGACGGCCGCGGCGGTGAAGAGGGCAAGCTGGAATTCGCCTCGGCTCTCGCGGAAGATCGATCCAAGGCTCTTGATGTCGACCATGCCCACGGCGATCGTGAAGACGATGCTGGCGAGGCCGCAGCGCGGCAGATATTGCAGCGGCTCCGTGAGGAACATCAGGACGACGACAACGACGGTTGCGAAGACGAGCTGCGCGAACTGGCTGCGCGCGCCGGCGTTATCGGCCATCGCCGTCTGGGTCGGGCTGCCGTTGACGACGAATGCTCCGCTCAGAGCCGCGGCGGCGTTGGCGGCCGAAAGCCCGAAAATGTCCGCATCCTCATCGACGCCTTCATGATGCAGCACCGCGTAGACCCGCGAAGTGGCCGCGCTCTGTGCGATGATCATCACGAAGCAAGAAGCGGCGACCGGCAGGAGCGCCAACAGCTCCTCAAGCGACGCTTCGGGCAATTTGAACGACGGCAGACCGCCGGGGACCGGACCGATCACCGCGATCCCGCGCTCCGCAAATTGGAACGTCGCACTCGCCGCGATCATCGCGAGGACCACGACCAGCGCGACGGGCCAGCGCGGCGCAAACCGGCGTCCGAGCAGAATGACGGTCACGACGAGCAGCGACAGCTCAAAGGTTTCAGGCTCGAATTGCCATCGGTTTTCGAAGAGTTGCTCGAGTTGCGCGACCGTGCGATGCGCGGGCGTGTCTATTCCCGACATGTCGCCCAGCATGGCGATCCCCACCTGAAAACCGACGCCCGCAAGGAATCCGACCAGAACCGTGCGCGAGAGGAAATTGGCGAGAAAGCCCAGCCTGAATATCCGCGCCAGCAAGAGCAGCCCCGCGGTCAACAGCGCCACGACGCCGACGAGCTCCAAATATTGAGGGCTTTCCAGCTTCGCCATGCGCGAGAGCGAGCTGGAGAAAATCGCGGCGGTCGCCGAGTCCGCGGCCACGACGAGATGCCGCGAGGAGCCAAAGATGGCGAAAGCCACGAGCGGCAGCAGCACGGTGTAGAGACCCGTCACCACGGGCGTTCCCGCGATGCGCGTATATCCGAGCACTTGCGGTATGTTCATCGACGCGAGCGTCAAACCCGCCAGCGCGTCGCGCGCCGCCCCGCGAAAGCTGAACGGACGAAGAGCTTCGAAAAATCTGATAGCCAAGGGCCCATCCCTCTCATTTTGGCTTCAAGGGCTTGAAGCGCGAGGCCCGCCGCTTCCGCTTGCTCCCCTCAGCAACCGTACTGCTTCGTCGCGCTCAAACAAACACAACATCACGCGCATGGCGTCGCCGCGACCGTGAAGTCCACATGCGCGAGTTGCCGGTGCTTCATGTCTCATGTTTCCGCAGCGGCGGCCGTCCCTCTTGTCCACATGCTTTCACCGTTCGATCCACAATTCCGCCGTTGTGAAAGCGTTCACGACTGCTTTCTGGTATCGAATGTCGAGTTCGGAACCAAGTGCGAGAAGCGCGGCGATGCGTTGGACGACCTGGCGGAACCGTTTGCGCTCATCGTCGGTAAGGGGCTTGCCGTCGCGCCGATCCGCTTGTCGATAGCCGAGCCGCTTCTTCAGGACAGGATAGCCACCGAGTTGGCGGGTCCGCACGCCCCGGGGCGCGTGGGCGAATAGGGCCGTCGTCGTTCATGTGCAGATCGCCTGTGCGTTCGCCCCAGAGGTTCATCCCCGCATGCGCGGGGAACGCTCAGGGCTGTCGGCCAGCATCCTGCCGAACATCGCGATGTCTGCCGTTGTATCAGTCCTGCGCAGCAACACCTCGGCAAGCGCTTTTTTCCTTCCGCATTATTTGCCCTGCTTGCGCGCGCATCGGCATAGGCCAGCGCCGCCGTGCGCTCCTCGGGCGAGACGGACGCGAGCTGCTCGGTGAAGTCGGAACTGACTTCTCTTTCGGGCTTCACCTTGCCGAAAGCCGGGGCGACTTCACGCGCAATCTCAAGCGCCTTGCCGTCATCGACCCGGCCTTTCAAATGGTCGAGGACGACTGAGCCGATGCGTTGCGTGCGTTCGCCAAGATGTCCAGCGAGGATTTTTTCTGCGATCTCCGACGTGCGCCAAGCGCGCTTCAGTGATTGGCTGGAGACACGCAAGCGCGTCGCGCCGCCAACGATAGCCGTTTTCGGCTTGCCCGTGTCGTCACGGTTGAGATTTGACGGCGGATAGAAAGTGAAGAGGCGCAGCTGGACAAGGCGGTTCATGATGTGAGCCTCGCGTTTTGGGAAATTCAGGCGGCCGTTGCGGATTTGCCGCTCGCATTCGGCGCTTGGCTCTCGCGCTCGCCCGCGCCATGGTAGTCGAAGATCGGCTTGCACTTTACGTTCGCCGTCGAGGATCAAAGCCTCGACGAATGGCGCGGGAGCTTCGTCGAGCGGCACCGAGTCCGGCGGCTCATTCCAAGATGCGCGGAAGGCGCGGTCATCATTGGCGGGCGGCGCAAAAACCGTAGCCAGCAGACCGATCATGAATTCACGCGCGGCGGCGTCGAAAGAGGGCCGGCCCGAGGCGAAAGCGACAATGGGATCGTCTCTGTAGCGATGCGACCTCAGCGGGCCGGATCGCGCATCTCGCGCGGCTGCGGCGATGCGCCGTAAGCCAGGGTTGTTCAAGCAGGGAAAAAGGCGAAGCCGACATAGGATAAATCCATTCGCCCAACATCCCAAGAACTCCAACTGCGGCTGTTAGCCAATCTGCGCCTTCATCCCCGGTCAACATCCTTAATTTCGCTGTTGAGCATGCGAACTACCATCGTAGAGCGCGCGATCCGACGACATATCCGACCAAGGCGACGAGGCCGATAGCCAGCGAATACCAAGTCGCGACGAAGAGCGGACTGTCGTCGGTGCAGTGGGAAGCATAAAGCGTCGCCGCTATGCCGCTTGCCACGAGCCCGGCGACAGCGCCGGCAAGGCCGGGTCTGGTCGGCGCGCCCTGACGCAAGGCGAGCATAATGCACGCCAGCGGCGCGATCGACAGGAGCGGGATCAGCGTCAAGCAAACTCGGGCGTTCGATCCGACGAGCCGGGGCTGCCAACTTTCGGCCGGCGTGACGAAGAGCTCGGCGGCGACCGCGACAACGAGGAGCGCCGGCGCCAATAACCAGCCCCACGCCCAAAATCCGGCCGAAACTCCCGGAATCGCAAGACGCGAAAGAAGCGCCGCAGCCGCTATGATGAGACTTAGCGCGAATACAAACTTGAACAGGAAGCGCGCGGAGTCCAGCGCATGGCCGAAGTCGGGGCGGACGCCCAACCGAAGCAGGAATACGGCCGTTGCGATAATCGCACCCGATGTTATGGCTCCGAGAAGAATATGCTGAAACCGCATTTTCGAAACCGTTAAGTCGACAACGAGCGCTTTGATCAAATCTTCGGTTCTCATTGGTCGCCTCCCCGATACAATGCGGCAAGGGCTTTGATTGCCCGGTGCAGCGCCACACGGACTGCTCCCTCGCTCATATTCAAGCGTTTCGCCGTCTCCTGAATCGAATGTCCTTCCATCGACAGGGAGCGCACCAAATCCTGTTGACGCTCGCCGAGCTTGCCGACCAAGTGGTCGAGGTCTTGCCGATCCATGGTGTCGTCGGTTCCTTCGGCGGTGAGAATATCCGCCAGATCGTCGATCGGCAGCGTCGGTCTGTTCCCTCGCCGGCGCCGCGCGTCGATGAGCTTGTTGCGGGCAATCGTCATGATCCAGGGACCGATTGGCCGATCGACGTCCCACGTATGTCTTTTGAGGTGGATCGCCAGGAGGACTTCTTGAACGACATCTTCGGCCTCGCAGCTATCCAAACCGATGCGCGCGCAATTTCGGCGCGCCACGGTCCGCAGCGCCGGCGTAAGAGACGCGAGAAAAAGGCTATAGGCTGAAGAATCGCCGTTGATCGCGGCGCGCATCAACAATGCCCACTCCTCCTCGGCTCCGCGCAATCCCACGTCACAACTCCTCACTTCGTTGGAAGTCGTCCGTCTGTTACTCCGCGCCCGAGGGGAATGTCTACGCTCCCTCCTTCTCGCACTTTGGCGCCGCGATTTTGCGGCGAGACGGCGTGTAACAAATGGGCCCCGTTGTGCGAAGAGAGCATCGTGGGCGGGAATGACCTCTGAGGAGCAGCTGCATGGGCAGTGCATTTTGTTGACAGGGAATACGCGACACGGCAGGGGCTTCACTCAGCCATGCCGATAAACGACCCCCGTCCTTTGCGCGGATGGCGCTTTGTCCTACTCAATATCGTGATAGGCCTCGGTCATGTGCTGGTACTGTCGAATGTGCCGGGCTATGCGGTCGTTGTGCCCTCCGCAGCGGGCGATCTGCAGGGCGTGACGCCGAGTTTTGCCGTCTGGGCTGCGACTGACCACATGATCGGCGTCGCTCTCGGCTTTGCGCTTGCCCGGCGCCAGACGGCGAGATTCGGCGACTACCGCGTGCTCGTCTCCGCCTATGTTCTTTATGCCGCCATGTCCTTTGCCTGCGGCGAGAGCGAGACGATTCTGATTTTTGTGGGCTCTCGCATTTTGCTCGGCGTCGCCGGCGGCGTCATTCTTCCTGTCGGCCAGTCCCTGCTGCTCAATGAATATCCCAAAAGGCTGATCACGTTCGGCTTCGGGCTTTGGGGCATTCTCAATGTTCTGCCGTTCATGCTCGGGATATTCATCGCCGGCTGGTATGCCGAACATCTCGGCTGGCGTTATATGTTCTATTCTAACATCCCTGTCTCGCTGCTGGTCGCTAGCGCCGTCGGCTCTCTGCTATGTGGGCGCGGCTATCGTCGGCGCTTCCCGCGCTTCGACATCGTTGGCTTTTTCCTGCTGGCGACGATTCTATTCGGAACGCAAACGATCTTCAATCAGGGCAATGATTTCGACTGGTTCCACTCTCCCATCCTGGTTGGCGCGCTGCTTGTCGTCCTCGTGGCGCTGCCATGTTTTGTCATCTGGGAACTCGGTGAACGGCATCCTGTGATCGACGTGCGGCTATTCGGCCAGCGCAACTATGCCATCGCCACGATCAGCTCGATGGCGGGGTTCTACGTAATCATGGGATCCTTGGCGGTTTTCGCCAGCCAGCTGCAATTACTTCTTGGCTACAGCCCCTCCCTCGCTGGCGGCGTCTTTCTTTCGATGCTGTTTTTGTACGTCCTGTCCGCCGGCGTTGCGCACGAGCTTTGCAGGGGTTTCGACGTCCGTTTGATCTGCAGCTTGAACTTTTTTGTCTTCGCCGTAGCGCTGACCTGGATGGGCCTGTTCGACAAAATCGCATCTTTCGACGAGATCGCATGGCCGATGACTTTTTTCGGCTTCTCATTCGCCGTGTTCTTCGCGCCGCTGGCAAGGCTTGCGATGGATGGCCTGCAAGACTGGCAGCTTACCCGCGCGGCGGAGGATTTCGCGCTGCTGCGCATCGTCGCGGGCGGCTTTGGCGTCGCGTTGCAGGGCGTGGTTCTGTTCCAGCGTACGGCTTATCATGCGCTCGATCTTTCCGACCACTTCGGCGGGAGGCGTTTCGCCGAACTGGACCTGATGACGCCACTGTCCGACAGGCTTCAGGGGTCCGGCTTCACGCCGGCCATGGCGACTGGTCAGCTTGGACGCCTTCTGCGGCAGGAAGCGACGCTGTTGGCGTTAAACGATGTATTTCTGCTAGGAGCCGTGGTGTTCGTGGGGCTCGCCGCCTTCGTTTGGCTCGCGCGCTCCCCGCGCCGACCAAATTCAACTTTCACGCAAGAGTTGAACCAACTCCGAGCCGAAGAGCTGATGGAACGGATATGAAGCGCCGGTTCTCGGCGATTTCCTCTGATTCCGCGAATGCATCTGCGGGGCATCCGTTTTTCTGGCGCTCCGATAAATCAAGCGCGGCGGCGTGTAACAAAGGCGCCCTTCCGCCCGAATTGCAAAGCAGCCGCCTTTGGAGCTCACACTTCGGTTCGAGGAATAAAACGATGGATCGCGCTGTCCCGGAAATTGTCTTGTCTCCCCATTTCGAGCAAAAAACAGAAACGGTCGTTCGGGAGCGGCACGGCGGAGAATGGCAACCGAAATTTCTGCACATTCTAACGGTTGCATTTGGCGCGACATTCCTCACGGCGAATATTCTCGCCTTCAAGGTCGCGGAAATATCCGGGGTCCAGTTCGGCGCCGCCGCCGCGCTTTTTCCCTTTTCGCTCTTGGTCGGGGATACGCTTTCCGAAGTCTATGGCTTCAAGCGGACTAGAAACGCAGTTTTTGTCTCCCTCGCGTCCTACGGCTTCTTCGTCGGTATGGCGCATCTGACGATAGCGTTGCCGGCGGCGGCGGAATGGAAGTTTCAGTCTGAATATGAGATGTTTTATACAACGACGCTTCGCGTCTTCATTGGAGCGTCTTCGGCATTTCTGGTTTCACAAATTCTCAACGCTTACGTCATCGTCAAAATTAAGGCCATCACGCATGGACGTCATTTTTACGTGCGCGCATTGGCGGCGACGATAGTGAGCGAATCGGCTCATACACTTGTTGTCGCGCCCATAATGTTTGCGTCGATTCTGACTTTCGATAAGTTGGTTCACCTCGTATTTGTTTCAACGGGCGTCAAGGTATTTGTTGAATTGGCGGCGCTGCCTTTTACCTATATTTTGATTCTGAAGCTTAAAAAGGCCGAAGGCGTTGATTTCTATGACACGTAAACGAAAGCATGCGAAATCGCGTTCGAGGGCGGCCAGACGCCCTCGCCGAAGCACGGGCGTCGTGATCTTATTGTGAGTGTGGATAGACGACTTTCAGCGATGAGGCGGCGTCCGGAACTGGCGCATTCCGGCGAGAGCTGGCTGAACCGCGGGATGCCCACAAAAGATCGCAGTCAGATGTAGAACGGACGCCCTGTTTTCGGCATCTCCAAATTCACAGTGCTATTTCAATCACATATGTGTTCGCATTTCTGTCCCGGCCGGCGCGCCGGAGAAATTTCTCGGTTACGAAATTCTCTCCGACGCCGGCTCCACTCGTCCGCTATCCAGATTTGCTCGCCGCTGTCGCATGGACTGGTGAGCTTTCGGTCCGTTGGCCATATGGCTGCTTGGGCGAAACTCTGGGCGGCGACGATCGCGAACAGCTGCGATAAGGGAGGCGCCGGACATGGCGACGTCTAAAACTTCAGCCCACCACACCGCTGGTCGGAATCCCGCCCCAGCGCATCAGCTGGACCAAAATCTGCCGGATGTGGATTTTGGAAAGTCTCTCCACGAGGAGGACGCGAATTGGGCGGACACGCAGATGCGGCGCGACGCAGCTGAGGCCGCGCGCAACGAGAAGGCTCGCGAGCGGACTCCCCGGCATCAAGCCTGACGAGGCGACGAACTCGCGCACTGCGGTCCCTGCTGCGCGCCGGCTTCCGTGTTGCCCGGTTTTGCTCTGGCGCGACGTCAAGCCGCCAGGCGAGGCCGGTCGTTGTCCTGGACGATTTCGTCGCCTCGCGCCGCCACGGTTTGCGTCTTGTCCCCGCGACGAAATCCCTCAAACAAGTTGGCGATCTTCGCCAGGACATACAACGGGGCGATCAGCAGGGCGCCCCACGCGAGGACGAAAATCGAGCCCGCTGCGAACACGAGGAGCCCCAGGAATGACGGGCCGCCCTCCATCTCAGTCTTCATCGCCGCCCCCCTCGCTCACGGTCGGTGTTACGACCGCGGTTTGTTAACCATTTGCTGTCGCAGACTTCGAAATTCGCCAATCATTTCGAAGTTGCATGGGATAGCCGTCACTCGCTTGCCGCGACTCCAAGTCATGATAAACTCATTTTGGCAACTTAACAGAAAGTTTACATTTTATCAAACGCAATTTTTCGCAATTTTTCGGCGTGCGTCTCTCTCGAATAGCTTCTCGACCCGTACGACCCCAGATGCGGGAGGCCCTCCGAATTGACCCGCCGGCTATTGCAGCGACGGCGTTCCCGAGTTCTGCGTCCGATCAAGCATGCTCCTGGTCGAGCGCCGGCGCACCGCGCTCCGTGAAGCAACGCGCCAATAAGGGAAGCAAAGCGACGCCGCCCGCCGTGTTTCGCCAAGTCCGCTTCGTTGATGTGTTTTCCTCCACTGTTTCGCTCCGCAGCGTCCCGTCACAAATGTCGATGCAAGCCGCACCGCACGGAGAGCTCGCCCTGAATGAACGATCGTTAAGGTTTACGTGCGCAGAATGGTTTCGAAAGCGCCTCGTTGCGAAGAGCGAACCGACACAGGGCTCCCCTCCATGCGGGGGCAGAAGCGACGCTCGCGCCGCGGTCGCAACGGGCGCTGCTCGCGTGGAGCCGCCGCCACGCAGCACGCGCTCCATCGGTCTGGAGTTAAGAGTCGCGGAGAACTCATGAAAAAAATCGTCGGAGCCACGAGCGCCCTGGTCGTCGTGCTCGAGCTGCTCGCGCCGGCCGCTCAGGCACGGCCGCGTCCGCACGAGCGCACCTCCTTTATCCTGGCGGTCATCAACGAGACGGGCCGGGACCGTTGGAGCCAGGGCGAGAGTCCCGAGGAGGTCGCATTCGACCGCCTATGGTGCGACCGCAGAAGCTGCGTTCTGAGCTATCTCGCGCGCGAAACCGGATCGTCGCTATTGGAGAGGGGAACCTGCCGCCTCACTCATGTCAAGCGCGCGCAGGACGCTCTGCAGCCTGACGACGTCACGACGACCCTCTCGTCGGAATTGCTCCAAGACGTCGACGCCTGCCTGCCGTGATGGGTCCCGCCGCCCCCGCCGGGCGCGTCATGAAACTGCGGGCTAGGCGCCGCGCCCGCGCCCCCGCATGAAGGATTCGAACTCCTCGCGATCCCGGGCGCGGCGCAGCTCCTCGATATGCTTGGCGAATTCGCGCTCGGCCTCGGCGAGCTTGCGCCGCTCCGCCTCGAGCCGTCGCAATTCGCTCTCGCGCCATTCGTCGAAGGCCGCATTGCCGCTCGACCCCCAGAAGGGCGTCGCGCTAACTGAATCGGGCGCGGCGGGCGCGAAGACCGCCTCACGGACGCGATGCGCCTGCTCGCGAAGAAATGAGAACAGGTCGCCCTGCGCGCCCGAGTTTCGCTGCCAGAGCTTCGCGCAGAGGAGCGCGAGCCCCAGAGGCCAGAAGACGACGAAGCCTAGAACCGTCGCCGCGATTTCGAACGGGCTCCAACGCCCGCAGCCCGAGGCCGAGGCGAAGCTGCTTGACCATCCGGTTTGTCGACAGTTGCTCATGTGGGGACCCGATGTTAGCGGCCGGCGCGCCGCGCGACGGCCGCCAAGATGTAAGAAGGGTTTGACCTTGCGCAAGGGGAGGTCATGCGAAGAGCCACTGCTTGAGCGAGAATCCTGCGGCGAGCGTCTTGCGATAGTGCTCGTAAAGCGCGAGATGCCCGATCCCTGGCTTGGGCAGCTCGTTCTTCTTGAGCCGCCGGAAGAACGGCATCAGCACCTGCTCGAAATTGCCGACGCTATAAGCGCCGCCGAAACGCTCGCCGACGCGCTCGGCGATGTCCGGGAAGAGCAGCGTCAGCGCCTTGAACAATGCCGCGTGGGCGATGTTCGCCTGCAGCCCGTGCACCGCAAGCCCGGAGGCGCAAGCCAGATAGAACGGGTTCAGCACGCCGAACACGTCCTCGGCCGAGGCGTCGACGAAGGCGCCCTTGATCGCTTTGACGGCCGCGTTGAAGGTGACGCGCGAGATCATGCCGCGCCGCCTCTCGGAGGGCGACATCAGACCTCGCAGGGCGCTGTCCTCGCGCGCCGCAAAGAGGTCGAAGAGGTCGTGCAGCAACGCGTCAGCCGCGGACTCGGTCTCGGACAGGCGGCGGATGTCGAGAAGGAGCTCTGGCGGCACCGGGCGCTGCTTGGTGTTGATGTCCATGAACAGCTGGCACTCCTGCGCGCGCGTCAGCCGGTTATAGACGACGACGGGCGCCTTGATGCGCCGCTCCGCGAGATGAAAGCCGTAGGTGCGGTGCTGCCCGTCGATGATGAGGAAGGCGCCGGGCGTACGCTTGAAAGTCAGAAGGCCGCTGGCGCGTTCGAATTTGAGTTGGGCGCGCGGCTGCGCCGAAAGGATCACGGCGCAGGGCGCTGTGCCAAAGCCGCTGTCCATATAGGTCGCGATCTCGCGCGCGCGGCGGCGGTCGAGGCGCCGCTGGAAGCCGTCGATGGGGTTCTCCGCGCGCGCGTCGACGGTCGCGGTCGCGGCGAGCAGGTCGCTCGACAGAACGAGCGAATAGAAGCGGTGCCGGCCCTGCGTGACGAGCAGCGCGGGCTCCGTGATGATCCCTGCGTCTTCGGACGGTTGCGGCTCGAGCTCCGAACCATCGGAGAAGCCTTCGAGCTCCGCTCCGATCGGGGACATGGGCGCTCCTAGAAAAGCGCGCTCTTCGCCGAGCTCGGCCAAGTTGATGGACATGCGTCAAGCTCCTGTGCAGGCGTCTCGCGGAGCTTGAGCCGTCCGCGCGCGGGCGACGCGACGATTCGACACGACCTTCCGTGAGCCTGCCTGCGAACATGGACGAAAAAAAGACGCGGCCAAACTCCAGGGAGCGCGGGCGCGGCGACGCTCCCGCCCAGACGCCGCCCGCAACCGGTCAGGAGCCGGCTGGAACGCCAAAGGTTCCGTGTCCTTCAAACACCAACCCGTCCCGGAACCGCAGGATCTCGATACGATCCTCGCCTTTCTGCGTGCGGAACAAGATGAGCAGGCAATCTACCCCTGTAAACACCGAGATGATCTCGAATCTAAGATCGGTGTTCTTGCGCAGCGCGGCCGTCCAGTAGCTGCGCAGCGCGGACTTGCCCCGCACCACGCCGCCGCTTGCGGGAGCAAGCCTCGCAGCGACCGGCGACGTGAACACGACGTCGTCATGGAAGTGAGCGAGCACCGCCTCGATGTCCCGCGCATTCCAGTCCGCCGCCCACCGGCGTGCGAAAGCTGCAGGGTCGGAAATGGGCGATCGCATGTTTCGCTCCTCGGGCGGGGCCCCAGCATTTCTCCGGGCCGAACTGCGCGTCAAGCGCTTCGACGCGACTAAGCACATGAATGAGCTTGAAAAACCGGAGGCCAACCGCGGTCGCTTGGGAGATCATTAACCTTAATGATGTTTTCTTGTTGCGCGAGACTCTCGCGGCCCTCGCCGGTCGCGGTCCCCAACAGGAAAGCACAATGGTTCCTCGCCAGTCCTACACCTATGTGGACGCGTCCTCGGATTTCGTCGTGCATGTCGCGCGGGGGCAGAGCCGGCGCAGCTTCACGGTTTCGCGTCTCGCGCTGCTGTGCGCGGCGGGCGCGTTTGTTCTGCTGGCGCTGGTTCTCTTCGCGGCGGCCGCCTATCTCTTCTTCCATGACGACGTTCTTGCGGGCCTCATCGAACGGCAATTGCAGATGCAATACGCCTATGAGGATCGTCTCGCCGCGGCGAGGCTGCGTCTCGATCAGCTGACGAGCCGCAAGTTCATCGACCAGGACGGCGTGGAGGGCAAGGTCCAGAGCCTCGTCGTGCGTCAGGCCATGCTGGAGACGCGCGCCGCCTTCGTCGCTCAGCTCATCGAGCGCACCGCGCAGGATCCCCAGGATGAGCGCGCGGCGAAGGCGCTGCTGACGAGCGGCGCGCTGCTGTCGCCGGCGACGCCGGCGCGGACCTCGCAGAACGCGGTCGACGAGCCGCCGCAGGACGGAAAGCCGCACCCCGAGAGCCTGGACCTGCGGCTCGGTCGCGGCCCGCAGCCGGCAGGCGCGCCGACGCAGCTTCCCGCAGCGTCCGGACGCCGGAGCGGAGAGCGCGCGAGCCTGGACGGCGGCCTAGAGTCGCCGTCTCTACGCTCCTCGTTGATGCTCGCCAACGCCGCCGATCCCGCGCTGCCGATGCAGGCGCGGCTCGACAGCCTCTCGCTGTCGCTCGACCGAATCGAGCACGACCAGGCCGCGCGCGTCGAGCGCATCGTGAGGCCGGCGCTGGCGGCGGCGGGACGTCTGCGCCGCGCTTTCGACGAGGCGGGGCTGCCGGTGGAGCGTTACGTCGCGAGGGCCAGGACGAAAGCCCCCCTGGCCGTCGGCGGGCCCTTCGTGGCCGCCGACGAGCGGGGCGCGACGGCGGGGGTCGGGGCCTTCGAGCGCGACCTCGCCGCGGCTCAGAACGCCGTCGCGACTCTCGACGGGCTGCGCCGTGCGCTGCCGAGCGTGCCATTGCGCAAGCCGCTCGACGGCGAGCTGCAGATCAGCTCGACCTTCGGCTATCGCACCGACCCCTTCTACGGGCGGCCCGCGCTGCACAGCGGCGTGGATCTGCGTCAGGATCAGGGCGAGCCGGTGCATGCGACCGCCGGCGGCGTCGTCTCTGTCGCCGGGCCGAGCGGCGGCTATGGCAACATGGTCGAGATCGACCACGGCGGCGGGCTTGCGACGCGCTATGGACATCTTTCGCAGATCGACGTCGCCCCGGGCCAGCAGGTCGCGCCTGGCGCGGTCATCGGCCGTGTCGGCTCGACAGGCCGTTCGACCGGCCCGCATCTTCACTACGAGGTCCGTTCCGACGGCGAAGCGATAGATCCCGCGCGCTTCCTGAAGGCCGCAGCGATGCTCGGCGGCAAGTAATGTAAGCGTCGCTCGGAAAAGCTCCCGTTGCGCCTGCCTCCGTCGGGATGCTTGTTCGCATTTGCTTAAATTTTCGGCGCCCGAGAACGCTCACGAGGGTGGTTTGCAAATTTTAAAGAAAATTTGTTTTTCCCTGTCGTGTTTTGGCTCCCTCGCTCGTCTTAGGAGAGGAAGGGGGCCGAGCAAAGTCGGCCCGGGCTCCAGTCTGAGTCTGAGAGGGCCGAATGTTCATTTGTTCCAAATTCGCCTTGCGCGGCGCGCTGATGGCGGCTGCGTCCTGGGCCATGGCGGGCCTTGGGGCCGCTTTTGCGGGGCAGAATCCCCTCGTCCCGACCGCCCTCAAAACAATACCGATCTCGCCATCAACTGCGGGCTCCATCTGGCCGGCGGTCAACACCAAGACAAACCGCGTCTACGTCGCCAACCTCGGCGCTTCCTTTTATGACCAGTATCCCGGCGGCGCGTCGGTAACGGTGATCGACAGCGCGACCGACACGATCATCGACACCATACCCATCCCCGTCATCTACACGAATCTCTACACCCCGCCCGGACCGTCACAAATCGCCATCGACGACGACACGAACACTTTGTACGTGTTGACGAATCACGGCGCGATCGCAGTCGTCGACGGGGCGACCGACGCGGTTACAAGCTATTTCATCGTGGACACCAACATGAGCGGCGTCGACCCGTTCTCCACGCGCGCCATCGTGCGCAGCAGGAAAACCGGAAAGCTTTATGTTTCCCTGAGCACGGTCGAGATCGACGTGATCGACCCCGAGAAGCAGACCGTGCTGAAGCGCATTCCCAATTTGGCGGCCGGTCCGCTCTCGATCGATCAAAGCCTCAACCGAATCTACACGTCCGCCAACTCTCCGCCCGGAACGTTCAATGGCGTCATGGTGATCGACGGTGACTCTGACGAGGTGAAGACCATCATCCCGACATTTGCCTACGGACTCGAGGGAAGCGCCGTCGATGAAGAGCTCCACCACCTTTACATCCTCGGAGAAGGCAATTTCACGCCGAGCGAGTCGAACGGCGGCTTCGTGACGATCGACACGAAAACCGACACGGTGATCAATTCCACAAACGCTTGGGCAAGCGCCTATTCCGGCTATGGCGTCGACATCGATCCGGTCAATCACGGCGTCTACGCCCTATCGGACCTCTCATCGCTCTTGACCGTCGTCGATGGCAGAACGGGCCAGCCCGTCGCCTACAACATCCAGATCGGTCCCCAATACGAACCCCAGAACCTGGCGGTGAACTGGACGAACGGCAAGATCTACGTCGCGGATTTCGGCCTGGGCGCATACCCGCAGTACGGATCGCCAGCTCCGAGCGAGATTTTCGTCCTCCAGCTTCCTGGAGCGAATTAGCACGCGGCGGATGGCGCGGCGTTTCGCTGCTGAGACGAGGGCGCGTCGAGGACAACGCTCGAAACATTAGTGATGTCAGGCCGGCGTCGGGGCTGACCGGTCGAGGACGCGAGTGAGGAACGCCCCACAAGGCTGCGACGGAGTCACGGCCAGGCGCAACGAGTGGAGGAGTATGCGATGTTGCGATTTTCAAGGTTAGCGATGCGAGCGGCACTAGCGGCGATCGCAGGAGGCTCTCCAGGCTATGTTCCGTCTGACGCCGCTTTCGCGGGCGACAAGTCACTCGTGCCGACCGTCATAAAGACGATCCCGATTCCCTCGCCGAAAGCCGGCTCGCTCCAGGTCGCGATCAACGAGACGACCAACCGCGTCTACATCGGAAACATCGGCGACGGAACGGTGACCGTCATCGACGGCAAGACCGACGAGATCATCGACACCATCACGATCCCGCCAAGCCCGCTCACCGGCGTCTATCTCGGGGGGCCGGGCTCGATCGCGATCAACGAGACGACGAACACGCTTTACGTGCTGACACAGCTCGGCACGATCGCTGTCGTGGACGGGAACACCGACGAGGTCGTCAACTACGCCGTGATCGACAGCAATAAGACCGGCTTCGAGGGCTTCTTCACGCCCGCCATCCAGCAGAGCCAGAAGAACGGCAAGCTTTACGTGTCGAACGCGGATGTCGAGATCGACGTGATCGATCCGAAGACGCTGACGGTGCTGAAGCGCATCCCCTTCCCTTGGGCCTACTACATCATCATGAACCAGACGACGAACACGCTCTACGCCCCGGCGCATTGGGACGACACCGTGCTCGTGATCGACGGCGACACTGACACGGTCAAGGGCTACATCAAGGGCGTTGGCGTTCCTCCGAGCCCTCCGGGTTGCAACCCGGGCGTTTCTGGCAGCTGCACCAGCATTGGCTCCGAAAACGACTGGGCCGACGTCGACGAAGGTCTTGATCGTCTCTACGTCGCGTCCGAATCATACGGCCTGTTCATCGCCATCGACACGGCTAAAAACTCCGTGATCAAGACGTTGAATCTGCCAAACGCTTTCGCGCCTTACGCCGACAGCACCAATCAAGCCGTCTACATTACTGCTCCCGCCAGCGGCACGCTCGACGTGGTCGACGAGAAGACGCTCGACCTCGTCGGCTATGACATTCAGGTCGGCCCGACCTGCCCGCCGCCGTATGTGGGCTGCCCGTACTGGTTTGCGCCTGGAGGCATCCAGTTCGACAGCTTCCCGCAAGGCGTCAAGGTCAATGAGACGACCGGAAAAATCTACGTCGCCGACTTTGGCTGGGAGGCCTGGGAGCCTTTCCTGCCAATCCCGACTGCCGGCCCGAGCCAGATCGTCGTGCTGCAGATTCCGCAAAAGAAATGAGCGTCTCCACCAGCGTCGTCTTCCATACCCCGTCGGCGCGAACGCTCTAGCAAACCCTGAAGTTCGAGTAGGAGAAGGAATATGGCTTTCCTCAAGACGTCGAAGAACTGTCTGCGCGCTTCGCATCTGCGGCTCGCGGCGAGCCTCGCGGCCGTGGTCGCCGCCGCCGAACTCTCTCACCCTGCCGCAGCGAAAACATACGCGGAGCTGCTCCAGTTCAACGGAACGAACGGCGCAGGACCTCAGTCGGGCGTCCTTTTTGATGGCGGCGTGCTCTATGGCGTGACCGCGGGCGGCGGCTCCGCCGGCGACGGGGTGGTCTACAGCCTGTCGCCACTCGCGAATGGGCAATGGTCCTTCAACGTGATCTACAATTTCCTCGGCGGGACGCTCGATGGCGCGACGCCGATCGGCGGACTCGTCGCCGACGCAAGCGGCATACTCTATGGAACCACGAGCGCCGCGGGCGGCGCCGGGCAAGGGACCGTGTTCCAGCTTATCCCGCCTTCGACGCCCGCGGGGACATGGACGGAGAAGACGCTCTATAATTTTCAGGGCGGCGCCAACGACGGCTCCGCCCCGCTAGCCAATCTGATCATCGACACCGAGGGCAATCTCTACGGCGCGACCTCCGCCGGCGGGGCGGCAGGCGAGGGCGTCGTGTTCGAACTCTCGCCTCCCAAATCCGCCGGCGGCGAATGGACGGAAACCGTCCTTTACGCCTTCAAGGGCGGCGCAAGTGATGGATCAACGCCGACCGCCGGCCCGACCTTCGGGCCGCAGGGCGCGCTCTATGGCACGACGATCGGCGGCGGGGCGCTCGGTCTCGGCGTCGCATTCGAACTCGCGCCGCCCTCCGGCTCCACGACGACCTGGACGGAGACGATCCTGTTCGACTTTCTCGGCT
>DATHCI010000132.1:0-9013 GCA_035319645.1 Methylocystis sp.
ACACGCCCGGCAATTATTATTCGCTCGGCGAGGAACGATTGCTCGACCTCGGCCAGCTCGACGTCGTGCTGCTGCGCCAGGACCCGCCCTTCGACCTCGCCTACATCACCTCCACCCATCTTCTCGAGCGAATCGCCACGCGCGTGCTGGTCGTCAACGATCCCGCCCATGTTCGCAACGCGCCGGAAAAGATCTTCGTCACCGAGTTCCTCGACCTGATGCCGCCGACGTTGATCACCCGCGACAAGCCGGCGATCGAGCGCTTCCGCGCCCGCCACGGGGAGGTGGTCATGAAGCCGCTTTATGGCCACGGCGGCGCCAGCGTGTTCAAGATCGCCGAGCGCGACCCCAATTTCGGCTCCCTGTTCGACCTGTTTCACGCCGCTTTCCGCGAGCCCTGGGTCGTCCAGAAGTTCCTGCCGCGGGTCGCCGAAGGCGACAAGCGCATCCTGATCGTCGACGGCGAGCCGCTCGGCGCCGTGAACCGGGTTCCGGCGGAGGACGACATTCGCGCCAATATGGTGCGTGGCGGCTCAGCGGCTTCGACGGAGCTCTCGAGCCGCGAGCGCGAGATCTGCGCGCGACTGTCGCCGCATTTGAAAGAGCGAGGGCTGCTGTTCGTCGGCATCGACGTGATCGACGGCGCGCTCACCGAGATCAACGTCACCTCGCCCACGGGACTGCGCGCTCTCAAGCGCGTCGGCGGGCCCGATCTCGCGCCGGCGATTTTCGACGCGATCGAAGTTCGTTTAGAGCTTGCAGGCGCGTGGGGATGATGATTGAGGCTTGAACGATGAACGAACGTCGAGCCGCATCCTTGGAGAAGGTTCGCGACACTGCAAAAGCATCGCCGCCGCGCCTGCGCGCTTTGGAGTCCCCGCAACCGGACCTCGCGGCGCTGCGCGTCGAGCTTTGCGAGAACATCGCATCGATCGGGCAGAAGCTCGCCGAAACGGCCGCGTCGCGCGCCGGCGTCGTGGAGCTGCTGCGCGCCGCGCTGGAGCAGGGGCGCGCCGCGGCGCGGACACGGCTCGAAGCCGGCGGCGCCGGCTTCGCTTGCGCGCGCTTTCTCTCCGATCTCGAGGACGAGCTGATCCGCGCCATCTACTTCTATGTCACGCGCTATGTCTATGTCGCCGACAATCCGACCTTCGGCGAACGCCTGACGATCGCCGCCGTCGGCGGCTACGGGCGCGGCGCCCTCGCGCCCGGCTCCGACATCGACCTGCTGTTCCTCTTGCCCTACAAGCAGACGCCGTGGGGCGAGAGCGTCGTCGAGGCCGTCCTCTACATTCTGTGGGATTTGCGCCAGAAGGTCGGCCACGCGGCCCGCTCCGTCGCCGAGTGCCTGACTCAGGCCAAGGCCGACATGACGATCCGCACGACGCTCATCGAGTCGCGCTTCATCGTCGGCGGCGAGGAGCTCTATGGCGAGCTCATCACGAGCTTCGATAAGCAGATCATGGGCGCGGATGCGCGGGAGTTCGTCGCCGCGAAGCTCGAGGAGCGCAATGCGCGAGTCGAGCGCGCGGGCTCGACGCGCTATCTCGTGGAGCCGAACGTCAAGGAGAGCAAGGGCGGGCTGCGCGATCTCAACACGCTGTTCTGGATCGCCAAATATGTCTATCGCGTGCGCGAGGCGAGGGAACTCGTTCAGGCGGGCCTCTTCACGCCCGCGGAGTTCAGCCTGTTCGAGCGCTGCGAGGAGTTTCTGTGGCGCGTGCGCTGCCATCTGCACTTCATCACGGGCCGAGCGGAGGAGCGGCTCTCCTTCGACGTGCAGCCCGTGCTCGCGGCCAGACTCGGCTATCACGATCGCGGCGGCCTCTCGCGCGTCGAGCGCTTCATGAAGCATTACTTTCTCGTCGCCAAGGACGTGGGCGACCTGACGGCGATCGTCTGCGCGGCGCTCGAGGAGCGGCACGCGAAGCCTCGGGCGGTCCTCGACCGCTTCTTCGACCGCTTCCGTCCCCGCCCGTTCAAGCGCGACCTCGGCGACTTCGCGGTGGAGCAGGATCGGCTTACCGTTCCAAACGACGCGGTCTTCGCCAAGGACCCGGTCAATCTGATCCGGCTGTTCTGGATGGCGGATCGGCACAGCCTGCCGCTGCATCCCGACGCACTGCGCGCCGCCAATCGAAATCTGCGCCGCATCGACGCCGATTTGCGCGGCGATACGACCGCCAACAGGCTGTTTCTCGAAATCCTGCTGTCTCGCAACGTCACCGAGATCGTGCTGCGACGCATGAACGAGACGGGCGTGCTTGGGCGATTCATCCCCGACTTCGGGCGCATTGTCGCGATGATGCAGTTCAACATGTATCATCACTACACGGTGGACGAGCACCTGCTGCGCGCGGTCGGCGCGCTTTCCGATCTCGAGGCGGAGCGAAACCCCGAGCACAAGGCGCTCGTCGGCGACATTCTGCCGACGATCCAGAACCGAAAGCTTCTCTATCTCGGGCTGCTGCTGCACGACATCGCCAAGGGCCGCAGGGAAGATCATTCGCACGCCGGCGCCGAGGTCGCGCGATCGCTGTGTCCGCGCCTCGGCTTCACGCCGGCCGAAACGCAGACTGTCGCCTGGCTCGTCGAGCAGCACTTGCTGATGTCGAGCGTCGCGCAGACCCGCGACATCACCGATCCGCGCACGATCGACAATTTCGCGGGCGTCGTGCAGTCGGTCGAGCGCTTGAAGCTGCTCTTCGTTCTGACGATTTGCGACATCAGCGCCGTGGGGCCGGGCATTCTCGACGCCTGGAAGTCGCAACTGCTGCGCCAGCTCTTCTGGGAGACGGAAGTCGTGCTCAGCGGCGGCCATTCGGTGGTCGACCGCAAGAGCCGCATCGCCGCCGCCAAGGAGGAGCTGCGCCAGGCGCTCCCCGACTGGAGCGGTCCGCGCTTCGAGAGCTACGCCAGGCGTCACTACGCCGCCTACTGGCTCAAGATGGACCTGGCGCACAAGCTGCGGCACGTCCAGCTGTTGAATTCGCTCGCCGACGACCGCGATCCGCTCGTCGTCGCGGTCAATCTCGTTCATGCGCGCGGCGCCGTCGAGCTGACGGTCATCGCGCCGGATCACCGGCGCCTGCTGTCGACGATCGCCGGCGCCTGCGCCGCGGCGGGCGCCAACATCGTCGATGCGCATATCTTCACGACCGCGGACGGGCTGGCGCTCGACACCATTCTATGCTCGCGCGCCTTCGATCTCGACGACGACGAGCTTCGGCGCGGCGCGCGCATCGCCGAATTCATCGGCAAGGCGCTGCGGGGCGACATCGCGATCTTCGACGCAATCCAGGCGCGGGGGCGCCAGACTGCGCATCCAGCGACATTTTCGATCGCGCCCGAAGCGCTCATCGACAACAGCCAGTCGCAGGACCGAACCGTAATCGAGGTTTCAGGGCTCGATCGCGTGGGGCTCCTGTTCGAGCTGACGAATGTGCTTTCCAGGCTCAACCTGAACATCGTTTCGGCGCATGTCACGACCTTCGGCGAGCGCGCGGTCGACACGTTCTACGTGAAGGACCTGACCGGCGGGAAAATCCTCGCGCCTTCGCGTCAGAACACAATTCGGCGGAAGCTGCTGGAGGTCTTCGAGGGGAGGGCAGGGTGACGGCGATGTCGTTCTGAGCGGCGGTGCAGGTTCACGCTCAAAACAGTCTCAGGTCCAGCGCGCCACTTTCCATCTGCCGTCAAACGCCATGCCGTAGCCTCCATCGAAGGCGTCGGCATATCGGGCGCCGGACAATCGCCATAGCCACATCAGGCGGCCGCGCCCCATGCGATCTTGCCAGGGATCGCCTCAATGACTCGCGCCCCGGCCTCAGTTTGCGCGAGCGCCAGCGGCGCGTTCCCTCTGAGCTCGGCCAGCGGTCGGCGCAGCCATGCGCGCGCCTTGCCCGCGTCCGCAAAACTTTCCTCGGCAAGGGTCTGGATGCGCAACAGCCGCACCGCGCGATCGGATTCCTCCACAGTCAGAGGCTGGTTCTTCACGGCGCGGTGACGTCGCGTGCGCTGCGGGATCACGAGACTTTCGATCTCATGTTCGCGAAACCCCGCCTGCGCCAGTCCGTCGAGCGTCGGCAGCGGCAAGCGGTTCAGAACCGGGCTTCCAGAACCGCCGCCTGGAACGCTATGCTCCGATCTCGCGGAGCAGTCGCGCCACCGCCGCGCGCAGCTCCTCTATTCCCTCTCCCGAGCGCGCCGAGGTGAAAGCGACTTCGGGGAACGCCGCCGGGCGTTTGGCGAGTGCAGATTGCGCGTTCGCGATCGCTTGCTCGCGCTCCGAAGCCTTGAGCTCGTCGCGCTTCGTCAGAACGATCTGATAGGAGACGGCGCTGCGATCGAGCAGGTCGAGCATCTCCTCGTCGATCTCCTTGAGCCCGCGACGCGCGTCGACGAGCACATAGACGCGCGCCAGGGTCGTCCTGCCGCGCAGATAGTCGCGCATGAGCGCGTTCCAGGAGGCGACCCTGGCCTTCTCCACCGCCGCATAGCCGTAACCGGGCATGTCGACGAGGCGCAGCCGGGGCGGATCTCCGAGCGCGAAGAAGTTCAGCTGCTGCGTGCGCCCCGGCGTGTGCGAGACGCGCGCGAGCGTCTTGCGGTTCGTGAGCGCGTTGAGGAGGGACGACTTGCCGACGTTGGAGCGTCCGGCGAAGGCGATCTCGGGCGGTCCGGCAGGCGGCAGGTCATTCGCCTTGGCGCTCGCGAAGATGAAGTCGCAGGCGCCGGCGAAGAGGAGACGGCCTTGCTCGACGAGATCGGCGGTCGGCAATCGGCAATCGCCAGACGCGCCGCCTGCCGATTGCCTGGTCCTCCCGCTCACGTCCGGCTGAACGTCTTCTTTAGATTGTCCCACAGCTCGAACTTCACGCCGTGACGGGTCATGATGTACCATTGCTGCGCGATCGACAGCAGACCGCTCCAGGTCCAGTAGATCACGAGACCGGAGGGCGCAGTGGCCATGAAGAAGGTGAAGATGATCGGCATCCAGCCGAACATGGTCTTTTGGATTTCGTCGGTCGGCTCCGGGTTCATCTTCATTTGGAGCCACATGATGAAGCCGTTGAGCGCTGGCCAAAGTCCCAGCGCGAGATAGGGGCCGAACACAGCGATATGGGACGGGTCGAAAGGTAGCAGACCAAACAGGTTGAAGATGGACAGCGGATCGGGCGCCGAGAGGTCCTTGATCCACCCATAAAAGGGCGCATGCCGCATCTCGATCGCGACCGCCAACACGTTGTACAAGGCGATGAACACGGGCATTTGCAAGAGCAAGGGCCAGCAGCCGCCGAGCGGGTTGATCTTCTCGCGCTTGTAAAGCTCCATCTGCTCCATGTTGAGCTTGTGCTTATCGTCGCCGTATTTCTCCTTGAGCTCCTTGAGCTTCGGCTGGACGGCGCGGATCTTCGCCATCGACTTGTAGCTGGCGTTGGCGATTGGGAAAAAGGCTCCCCTGACTATGACGGTCACTGCGAGAACGGCCAGACCGAAGTTGCCGACGAATTTGTGCAGCGTGTCGAGAAGGCGGAACATCCAGCGCGTGATGAAATAGAGGCGACCCCAATCGATCAGGAGATCAAATCCTCGCAGCCCCTGTTTCGCCATATAGCCGTCGAGGACGTCGACCTCCTTCGCGCCCGCGAACAGGCGCAGGCCGGTCGTGAGCGTTCCTCCGGCCTCGACGATTTTTGGCGTCGTGACCGTCTCGGCCTCATAGGTCTTTATGGGTCCGCCCGAGGCCGTGTAGCTGGCTTCGATTGCTTCGTTCTGATCCGGCGCCAGCGTCGCAGCCCAATATTTGTCGGTGAATCCGACCCAGCCGCCCGAGCCGCGGAAGGTTTTCCGCTCGTTCTCGACCTTGTCGTAATTCTCGGCATGTTCCTTGATGCCGTCCGCTTCCCCCACGACGCCGATAAAGCCCTCGAAGATCGAGACATAGCCGCTGCGGACTGGATGGCCGACGCGCGTCAGCCGCGTATGAGGATAGAGCGTGACTGCGCGCTCCGTGGTGTTTTCGACGCTGTCCTCGATCGAGAACAGATAGTCGTCGTCGACCGATATTTTGCGGACGAACTTCAGGCCCTGGCCATTGTCCCAGGTGAGCGTGAGCGGCTCGCTCGCCGTGAGCTTTTCGTGGTCGGCGGTCCAGAGCGTCTCGGTTGTCGGCAGCGTCGGCGCGTTTTCCGTCTCGCTGGAAAGATAGCCCCAGTCGGCCCAATAGGCTTGCGGGCCGCCTTCCGGCGAGAGCAGGGTGATGATCGGGCTGCTCTTGTCGACGGTCTCGCGGTAGTTGCGCAAAGACACGTCGTCGATGCGGGCGCCCTTGAGCGCGATCGAGCCCTTGATCGAGCGCGTGTCGATCTCGACGCGCGGGCTCTCGGCGAGAACGACCGGACGCGGCTTCGCGGTCGACGCCGCCGTCGCCGGCGCGACCGGCTTTTCCGGCGCGCCGAGTTTCGGCAGCTGGGCTTCGTGCTTCTGCTGCTCGTAGCGCAGCCGCTGCTTCTCCATGTTCGGAAAGGCGAAGAAGTAATCCCACAATGCGATGAACGCCAGGGACAGCAAGGCGGCGGTGATCATGTTCTTCGTATGTGGAGTCATGGCGCGGGCGACCTGTCGCTTTTTTTCTTTCGGGTTGGCGAGCCTGGAGCTGCGCCCGTGCGGCCAATGCGCGAAATTCCCTCGGCCATCTGCGCGATGAGCTCGCTGAACGGCGTGGTTAGCGCCGCCCGGCGGGCCACGAAGACGTAGTCGTAACCTTGCGCGGCGGCAAGGGCGCCGCCAAGCCGAAGCGCCTGGCGCAGGCGGCGGCGGATGCGATTGCGCTCGACCGCGCCGCCGGTCTTCTTCGTGACCGTGAAGCCGAAGCGCGGCTCCTCCGCATCGGCGCGCGGCGCAGCCTGGATTTTGAAAGCCGGCGTCGCGCGCGACTGCCCGCTCGCCGCGGCGCGCAGGAACTCCGACCGCCTCCGCAACCGCGAGGGCTTCGCGCCTTTATTCCGGTTTCGGGCGCTGGTCGCCATCATGCGACAGCCTTTCGTCCGCCCCGGAAGGCGCGAGGCTCAATGGATGGCCTCAGGCCGAGAGCCGCTTGCGGCCGCGCGCGCGCCGCGCCGCAATGACCTTGCGCCCGCCGACCGTCGCCATGCGCGCGCGAAAGCCGTGGCGGCGCTTGCGGATGAGCTTGCTCGGTTGATAGGTTCTCTTCACCTGTCGTTCTCCGCTGGCCGCGGCCGCGCAGCGCTTGGTCTGCTCCCGCCGCTCGCTCGCGCCGAAGGGCGCGCCCAATGACTGTGGCGCCGTCTCTCGCGAGGCGGCGCCGATGCCGCCGCATATACGAGCAAGCCTTCCCGCAAGTCAATGCAGCGCCGCCTCGACGCCGTCGCGTCGTCTGGCGCGACTTTTTTATCGGCACAGGATTCACGTCGCGCGTCTTCGCGGCTATACAGAGACGACCAGCCGATTCGCGCTCAATACGCTCGCGGGGGGCGAGCGCGCAAGAAAAGGCTTGAACGGCTGGGTTGCGAGTGAAGGTTTGTTAACCGTTTCCGTTTAGCGTTAGTTGACTTGATGAAGCAGGCTTGGCGGCGCGCGCGATTGGCGCGGCTCGCGAGCGATGCGGCGTCATCCAGGATGCACCGATGGAGCTCGGCGGGGAAGCGACATGCGCGTTTTATTGATCGAAGACGACAGCGCAACGGCTCAAAGCATCGAATTGATGCTCAAGTCCGAGAATTTCAATGTCTACACCACGGATCTTGGCGAAGAGGGCATCGACCTCGGCAAGCTCTATGACTACGACATCATCCTGCTCGACCTGAACCTGCCCGACATGTCGGGATATGAGGTGCTTCGCACGCTGCGCGTCGCCAAGGTCAAGACGCCGATCCTGATCCTCTCCGGCCTCGCGGGCATCGAGGACAAGGTCAAAGGCCTCGGTTTCGGCGCCGACGACTATCTGACCAAGCCCTTCCACAAGGACGAGCTCGTGGCCCGCATCCACGCCATCGTCCGCCGCTCCAAGGGCCACGCTCAATCCGTCATCACGACGGGGGACCTCATCGTCAACCTCGACCAGAAGACCGTGGAAGTGGGCGGCGCCCGGGTGCATCTGACGGGCAAGGAATATCAGATGCTCGAGCTCCTCTCGCTGCGCAAGGGCACGACGCTGACCAAGGAGATGTTTCTCAATCACCTCTATGGCGGCATGGACGAGCCCGAGCTGAAGATCATCGACGTGTTCATTTGCAAATTGCGCAAGAAGCTCGCCAATGCGAGCGACGGCCGCAACTACATCGAGACAGTATGGGGCCGCGGCTACGTGCTGCGCGAACCCTCGGAAGCCGACGAGCGCATTACGGCCTGACGTTTCGCCGCGACGCGGGAGAGAGCGCCTTCCTGTTCGCGGCGCCGAACAGGAAGGCGCTTTTTTCGTGTCGCTGGCGCGGAGCGGCGAGATGCGCTATCGCTCAGGCCGCGTGGAAGGGTGGCCGAGCGGTTTAAGGCAGCGGTCTTGAAAACCGCCGTGGGCGCAAGCCCACCGTGGGTTCGAATCCCACCCCTTCCGCCAACATGACCGGCTACCGCTTTGATTTGTTTTGATTTCTTTTTAAAGCGCGCTGGGTGGTCTTACAATTGGTCTTATAATCCGACGCCGTTTGGATTTTCAAAGGCTCGAATAGGCCCCGCCGAACCGCGCCACCGCAAGCCGGTCGAAATTCTCGTTCTCCCGGAAAACGGCTTCGCTGAGCTGCTCGAAAGTTCGCCGATGCATACCTTTGGGCCTGCGAAAAAACTCCGGGTCTTTGCCTTTCAGCTTCGCCAGCGCTTTCTCGCGGCGGCGAAGTGAGCGATCGAGCGCACACTCGCGCTGCGAGTCGAATTTGAGGCCGTATGCGTGGCGCGAGTAAGCGCCCGAGCTGCCGATGTAGAGATGCGCGACGCTGCGCCCCTTACTGGGGCAACGAGCAAGCCATCGAACACCGCCGAATCGGCACGGCGAGGC
>DATHCI010000133.1:0-13518 GCA_035319645.1 Methylocystis sp.
CTCGCGAAGCGAGGGTCGGATGAGGGGCGCTGAGACATCCGACAATTTTGGCCTCCGGGTTCCTACGCCTCCAGCGTACCGGCCAGCGCCGCCGCTCGGCGCAGCGCCGCGATCCGCTGGGCGTAGGCCGCTGCGCCGCCGCCGCCTTCGAACACGGCCGAGCCGGCGACGACTGTGTCGGCGCCCGCCTCGACGATCGACGCGATCGTCCCTGGCGAGACGCCGCCGTCGACCTCGAGGCGGATCGGGCGGCGCCCGATCTTCTCGCGGATGCGGCGGATTTTTTCCAGGGACGAGGGAATGAAGCTCTGGCCGCCGAATCCCGGGTTCACGCTCATCACCAGCACGAGATCGACGTCGTCGAGCACGTAATCCAGCGCCGAGTCCGGCGTTGCGGGATTGAGCGAGACGCCGGCCGTCTTGCCGTGCGCGCGGATCGCCTGAAGCGAGCGGTGCAGATGCGGCCCCGCTTCGGCGTGCACTGTGATCCCGTCGCAGCCCGCCTCGGCGAAAGCGTCGATGTAAGGGTCTGCGGGCGCGATCATCAGATGCGCGTCGAAGGGCAGGGCGCTCAGCGGGCGCAGCGCCTTCACGACCGCCGGGCCGAACGTGATGTTCGGCACGAAATGCCCGTCCATCACGTCGAGGTGTATCCAGTCGGCGCCGGCGGCTGCGGCGTCTTCGACCTCCCGCCCGAGCTTTGCGAAGTCCGCGGAAAGGATCGAGGGCGCAATGACGAGTTCGTTGCCAGCCACAGTGGTCTCCGAGCGTTGGCGAGCGGGGCCCGCCTCTCAAATAGCTCAAGCGCTGGGAATCAAAAATCCTTCGTTGAACAAATGGCCCGCCAACGCCAGCCGCTTCTCGGCGTCGAGCTCGCAGACGAGATCCGACAGGCGGAAGGAGGGCCGAGCGCAGATCTCCCGCATGAAGCCGCGCGCGAGCGCCGTCATTTCCACAGTCTTGTCCGCAAATCGCAAAACGACGCGCTCGCCTTCGTCGCTCAGCGAATATCGGCTGCGATCGATCGTCCTGAGCGGGCTCTCCAGGCTGACCGACGCATTGGCCTGGAAGCTCGCGTCGAGGTCCAGGCGTCCGGGATAGCCCGCGCGCACGCGTTCAAAAAAAGCGTCGACGAGCCGCTCTGCGTCGAGCCTGCGACCGAGGCGCGCGACAAGCTCGGAAAATTCCTGCGCCATGGCCTCCCTTGCGCCAGGCCGGTCGAGAAAGCCGGGCGGCAGGCCGCGTCGCGCGCTCGCGTCAGCTTTGCAACCCTGCAGCCATACGGTCAGCATCTCGTAGAATGTGTAGACCGAAATCCCGAGCGTCACATGCGCCGAGGCCTCGTCCAGCGACGCCGTCGTGTGGACGACGCCGCGCGGCACATAGAATAGATCGCCGGGCTTGAGCTCGAGCTCGCGGACGGGGGCGGACGGCTTGAGCATGGCCGGACGGAAGGGCTGGCTCTGATGCGGCAGATCCAGGATCGGATCGTAAATCTTCCAGTGCTTGCGCCCGGAGACTTGCAGCACGAACACCTCATGGGTGTCGTAGTGCGGATCGAACCCGGGCGAGCCGGGCGGCGTCAGATAGATATTGGTGTGGACGCCGTGATTGAACAGGCTTTCGACGCCGCCGGCGAGCTCCGCCAGCGGCCTCCAGGCGCGGTGGAAGCCCGGCAGCGAAAGCGTGGCGCCCGCCTGGTAGGCCGCTTGCAGGCGTTCGAGATCGGGAACGCCCGAGAAGACGATGTCACCCGAGCGCACGTCCGTGCAAAAGACTTCGGGCGGCAGGAACGTCCCGCCCTTCGAGAGCTGCAGCGCGGGATAGCGCAAGCCGCCGGAAGAGACGACGCGCTCTATGTCGCGAAGCGTCAGCAGATCGTCGTAAAAGCGCGGATCGCCATGTTCGACGTGTAGGACCTGCCGTTCCCAGAACTCCGAGAGAAACGCCTCGAGCGACAGGGCCCCGAGCAAACTCTCGAACTGAAACGGCCGTCTCCCTCCCTCGAGCCTCGGTGGCGAGCCGCCCGCCCCGGGCGTTGGACGCCGCGCGCTCATAGTTCCCGTCCCGTTGGGATGTCCCGCAGCAGCGGGCCTGCAAAGGACGGCGCCGCCCGTTGAGGCCTGCTTTCGCGGCGAAACAGCAAGTAGAATATCAGCCAGCAGCTCGCGAGCACGCCGACGATCACGCAACCCAAGACGCCGAAGTCTTCGTTCAGGGCGTCGATGGCGCCCCAGAAACCGCCGACCGTCGGAAGGCGGAAACCGCGTCCGATGAGGCTCAGCGCCTGCAGCGCGACGACGAAAGCCGCCGCGACGACGGAGGCCGCGGTTATGGTCAGATTGTAGTAGAGCTTACGGATCGGCGTCGCGAAGGCCCAACCATAGGCGCCGAGCATAAGCACGCCATCAGCCGTGTCAGCGAGGGTCATCGCCGCCGCGAAGAGAAGTGGAAAGGCGAGCATCGACCAGATCGGCAGATCTTGAAAATATTGCGTGGTCGAGAGCCCGAGGAGCCCGACTTCCGTCGCCGAGTCGAAACCGAGCGCGAAGAGGACGCCGAGCGGATACATCTGCCAGCTTCGTCCGATCATCGCGAAGCAGCGGCTGCAGGCGCGACCGACCAGCCCCTTTGGCGAGGACAGAGCGTCGAGATCTTCGTGAGCCGAGGCGCGTCCCGCCTTGACGATTTGCAGCTTTCTGAAAATCGAGACCAGCGCGACGAGATTGGCGACAGCGATGGCGGACAGAAAAATGATCGACGCCGACGCGCCGACGACGCCGCCGAAGCTTCTGAAAAGGTCAAGCCGCGCGTCGAAGGCGCCGATCGCAAGAGCGACAGCGCAGGAAAATCCCGCGACGACCGTCGAATGCCCGAGCGAAAAGAACAGCCCGACGCTGACAGGGCGTTGGCCTTCCCACATGAGCTTGCGGGTCACATTGTCGATCGCCGCAATATGATCGGCGTCGAAGGCGTGACGCAGGCCGAGGCCATAGGCGAGAACAGCCGCGCCCGACATCAACGGAGAGCCGCGGAAGACGGCGAGCGCCCAGAGCCACGCGGCGGCGTTGAACAAAATCAGCAGCGCAAAGATCGCGATGATTCTGTCACGCAGTCCGGCGTGCGTACCCCGGAAGAGGGCTGAGACGCTGCGTTCCACTTACGCATTCTCCATTGCGGCGTATCGGCCGTCAGGCCGAGGCTGCGCCGGACGCCGGCGCTTCAGGGACAAATATGAAAACTTTTGAAAAAGGCCATATCGCGGCGCGCCGACGAGCCAAGATCGGCGCGCCGCGGGACGTCAATATTTCGCGACGACGGGCGCGGCGCCGCCGAAGTCGAAGTGATAGTTCACGCCGGCGCGCACGATCTGTCCGTTCGCCCGCCCACGATTGTAGCTCGCGGAGGAGATCGACGCCGCGCCGCTTGGAACTGCGACGGTCGTCTGGAGCGTGGGCGCGCTGTAGGTTCCGAGATCGTAATAGAGATATTCGGCCTTGGCGCTCCAGTTGGGCAGGAACATCCACTCGAAACCGCCGCCGACGGTCCAGCCGACGCGCGTGTCGGAGTAAAAGCTCGAGCCGCCAGTGACGCCGACGATCGCGCCGGCGGCGGTGGCGTTGAGGATTTGGCTCGACGTATTCAGCGTCACGTGGCCATAGGCGAGGCCGGCCGTGCCGTAGAGCAGCCCGCTCGGCGCAACGAGATAGCCGAGGCGCGCACGCGCCGTGCCGATGAAGTCGAGCTTTTGTGACGCAGTCAGGCTTCCGAGCAGGAAGTTGCCGGGGAAGGCGAAGCTCGGCGCGGAGCCGTTCGAATTCGTGGCGCCGTTGCCGCCCACCGTGCCCTGGATGTCGGTCTCGAAGCCGGCAAGCACGCGCCGGGCAAGCTGAAAATTGTAGCCGACCTGTCCGCCGCCGAGGAAGGCGGCGTTGCTGTTGCCCAGATTCCCGTCCCAAAGGAAAGCGACGGCGGGATCGTATCCGGGGCCCAGCGCAGGGTTCGTATTATAGATGTTGTTGTTGGCTCCGAAGCCGACGCCCGCGTTCAGGCCGGCGTAGAAGCCCGTCCAGACGGGGCGCGGCGGCGGGATGACGGGCGGGCCCTTGGTCACGCGCGCCGGGGCCTCCTCCTCGGCGTAGGCGAGGAAGTCGAGCGGCGACTTCACATTCGGCGCGCCGGGCCCGAACAGCGGGTCGAACGCGCTGGTCGAGAGCGGACCGGAGAGGGTGGCGCGCACCGCGACCGGCTCCATCGGCTTGAAATGGCGATCCATGATGCCGATGGCGCAGACCGCCACGGGCGCGGACCCGTTCTGGCACGGCGTGTAAAGCGGGTCGGTCGGCAGCAGCGAACCGTACGCGTAAGTGATCTGGTCCGACTTCGAACCGAGCACGTTGAAGGCGTCGATCTGGAACTTCAAGCCGTTGTCCCAGCGATAGCCGGCGCGCAGATCGAGCCATCCGGTCGCCGGGGCCCTGAAGTAGCCGTCCTCGGTCAGGGGATAGGTCCCCTTGAAGCGAAACTTCATTGCGCCGAACCAGCCAGTCTTCTCGCCAACCTCGACGGTCAGCATGGCGATGATCGGCGGCCCTTCCGGGATGTAATTGCCCGGCGCATTGCCGAGGTAGGCGAAGTAGCCGATCGTCTGTGGCGTGACGAGAGAGGCGTAGGTCACGGTCTGCGGCACGTCCCAGCCGCGAGACCGGGAGTGATTCAGAGTCAGATCGCCGTCGAAATGCAGCCAGCTGTAAGGCGAGTAGTGGTTGGCCCACTCGATGCCATAGCGCCGGCTCGGACGACCGAACAGCGTTTGGCCGGTGTCGCCGTCAAACTGGCTTTCGGAGTCGAAATCGAGCCAAAAGAGGGTGAATGTCGAGTCGAGTCCATCGATGAACTTGGTGCGCGCGCCGACTTCGGCGCCGCGGGCCTTCACGAGCAGCGGAACTTTCGCGACCGCGGTGCCGTCGAGCGGGTTGAGCTGCGTGACAGTGGCGCGCGCGTCGACGGAGTGATACCCCTCTCCAAAGTTCAGGAAGAACTCGGTGTTGTCCCACGGCCCAAGAACGAGGCTGAACTTGGGACTGTCCAACGCCGCGGATTTCGAGCCGGAATTCCAGGGACCCGTCCAGATCAAGGCGGGTCCCGCGGCGGCGGCGGCGCCCCAGTAGCCGGGAACCGTCCAGGGGTTGTTGATGAAGGACGGCAGGCCTATCGGCACGCCCGTCCCGCTAGACCCCGCGCAATAGGCGGGAAGGCACACCGCCTGCGTGGGATTTTGATAGTCGCCGACGCTCGCCGCGAAATAATCTCCCCGAATGCCCATGGTCGTGCGCAGCCATGGCTTCCAATGAATGGTCGTGTCGGTCCAAAGCGCGACGCTGCCCTCGTCGACGCCGTCGTTCGTCAGCGTCTGAAACGCCATCTTGTTGTAAGTGTCCTGGATGCCGACGCGAATATCGTCGTAGCGAGACTGCAATCCTACGCGCGTTTCAACCGGCATGCCCGAATATTCATAGTTCCATCCGTGCTCTGCCTGCAATCCCAGCACCGTGCGACGATCGAACTGCCGGAACTGATCGCCGAGCAGCGGCTGAGCCAAGAAATAGTCGAAGTCGTTATAGAGATCGAGCGTCGTATGCAGCGCATAGGCTTCGATCCACGAATGGCTCTTGGCGTCCGTCTCGGCCCAGCGGCCCGAAACGCTGAATCGCGTGGTGTCGCCCCGGTCCGTGGGATTGATGTTGCCGTAAAGGGAGATGACGCCTTCCGACACCGCGCGTTCGGGAATCTGATTGGTGGCGTGCCAACGATTGGCGTAGGCCATGGCGTCGAAGGAGATCCCGTTGTCATGCGTGCCCTGCGACCAGCGCATGACGCCGTTGATCCTGTGCGCCTCGTCCGGAACCGTCCACGGACCGTTGTAAATGCCAAGCTCGATCGCCTGAAGCAGATTGCCGCCGCTCACCTTGCTTGAGTTTATCGCAAGCAGACGGCCGTAGTCGAAGCTGCCGGCCGTGGCCTGCCACAGGCCGTCCGGCAAATCGTCTCTGTATTGAATGTGCACCGCGCCGGCGGCGGAGAAATCGCCCTCGTCGGCGAAATAGGGTCCCTTTTTCCCGATGACGTAGCCGAACAGCTCCGGGATGAGGAAATTGGCGTCGGCATAGCCCTGGCCGTGACCATGCGTCGGCATGTTGAGCGGCATGCCGTCGAGCCAAATCGCAAGGTCGGTGCCGTGGTCGAGCTGAAAGCCGCGCAGCTGATATTGATTGGCCTTGCCCTCGCCACTGTGCTGCGTGACGAGGAGACCGGGGACCGCCATCTCCAGCGCTTCGCCCGGCCGGGCGAAAGGAACCGCGTTAAGCTCCTGGCCGGTCGAGAACTTTTCGCTCGAGGCCTTTTCTGTCGCGTCGAACTTCTTCTCGGCTTGCTGGACATTGGACTCAGGCGCCGCCGCGGCGCTCGGCGCATTCCGCGGTTGCGGGGCGCCGGCGTTCGCCGCGGCGCCCGAAGGGGCGGCCTCGGCGCCGACTTCGATCGTCGGCAGCGCCTGCTGCGCTTGCGCCTGTGTCACAAGAAGCGCGGAGAGAACCGCCGCCGTCGAGGTTCCACGATAAGCGTGACGCGCCGTCATATGCCCCTCCGAGGTAAGCTTGATTCTTATTTTTCTCTTACCGGGGAGTGTGGCTGCGCCCGCGGCGCGCCGTCAATCGGCTGAAATGAAAATTTCGGCGGCGTTGCGTTTATGCAACACCGCCGAACTTTATTTGCATTGCAGCAATGACGCCTTGCCGAGGCGGCATCAGCGCATGACGACGACCCGCGTTCCGACATGCACGCGATCATAGAGGTCGGTCACGTCGTCATTGGTCATGCGGATGCAGCCGGAGGAAACGGCGTGGCCGATCGACTCCGGTTCGTTCGAGCCATGGATGCGATAGAGCGTGCCGGAGATGTACATCGCGCGGGCGCCGAGCGGATTGTCCATGCCGCCCTCCATGTGGCGCGGAAGATCCGGGCGGCGGCGCAGCATCTGCCGCGGCGGCGTCCAGTCGGGCCACTCGCGCTTGGAGGAGATGTAGCGCGATCCCGCCCATTCGAATCCCGGACGACCGACGCCGACGCCATATTTTATCGCCTGGCCGTCGCCGAGCACGAAATAGAGCCGACGCTCGGAGGTGGAAATGATGATCGTGCCGGGCGCGTATCTTCCGCCGTAGGGCACGATCTCGCGCGGAATGGCGCTCGCCAACGGGCGACCTTCCTGTACCTGCGCGGGCGAAGGATTGAACAGCGCCGAAAGCGGATTCTCGTCTCGCGCGAGGGCCGTCCCCGACACAAGGCACGCCGCGCCGATGATTGCACTGAGAGCGAAACCCGCTCGCCGCATGATTTCTCCTTTTGGATAGAAGGCCTTAATGGGTCTCGAGACCCGACGCTTTGCTGCGTCGCAACGAATGTTTCGCTCAATCCTGTTGGGGCGGCAAGCGACGGCCTTCGACGCGACGTCTTTTTCTGGAGACTGTGTCGTCGCCGCAACAACGGCGACGTGCGCCTGAGGCGCAGCCGGGCCCGAGCGTCACTTCGAGCGGCGGCGGCGTTGCTGACCGAGGCCCATCTGCTTGGCGAGAGTGGACCGGGCCTTGGCGTAGTTCGGCGCGACCATCGGATAGTCGGGCGCGAGGCCCCATTTCTCGCGGTATTCTTCCGGCGACAGTCCGTACTGCGTGCGCAGATGGCGCTTGAGCGACTTGAACTTCTTCCCGTCCTCCAGGCAGATGATGTAGTCGTTCGTGACGGACTTCTTGACCGCGACGGCGGGCTTCGGCGGCTCCGCCGGCGCGGCGACCGCCGCCGCGCCGGAGCCGACGCGCAACAGCGCCGAATAGACTTCATTGATGAGGCTCGGCAGCTCGCCGGGCGGCACCGAGTTGTTGCTCACGTAGGCGGACACGATTTCAGCCGCGAGCTCGATGTTGTTCGTGGAGGTGGTCATGGGGTCGCTCATCGCCTTCTCTTGCTCTTCCCGAGGCTTAACCGCGCTCGCCGGCCGCCGTCTGGCGTCATCCAGGACGGAACCGCGTCAGCCCGCGTCCGATGTCGAATCGGCGCACTTTATCTTATCAAAACTAGCGCTTTTTTTAGCTTCCCACAACTAATGAACCCCTAAAGTTTGTCAGTTCCCGCAAATAATATTGAAGAGGCGGACGAAACTCGGGTATTGAGAGCCGTGGGAGCTGAAACCTGACCCACAAACAACACGTCGACTGCTCAGGCAATAGCGATTTGCCGGCGCTTCAGCCAGGGTCGCCGGCCGAGCTCCTTGATTGCCGCAGCGCGAAACCAGCGCGCGTCGTCGTCTTGCGCGGCGGCAAGAGCGGGACTACCGTCGCCCCATGTTCGAAGCCAAGTTCCAAAGTTTCGCCGACTCGGGGCGTCCGGATGAGAGCAGGCCCCGCTTGGCCGCTTTGCGCGCGAAGCTCGCCGCGCTCGGGCTCGACGGGTTCCTCGTTCCGCGCGCCGACGCGCACCAGAACGAATATGTCGCGAAATGCGCGGAGCGCCTCGCGTGGCTTACGGGCTTCACGGGCTCCGCGGGCGTCTGCGTCGTGCTCGCCGACAAGGCCGCCGTCTTTGTCGACGGGCGCTACCTCCTTGGGGCTCCGCGCGAGGTCGACGACAGTCTCTTCGAGATCCACGATATCGCCGTCACGCCGCCGGCGCGTTTCATCGTCGATCATCTCGGCTCGGGCGCGCGCATCGGCTACGACCCCTGGGTGCAGACGCCGTCGCAGATCGAACGCACGAGCAAGGCTCTCGAGGGCAGGGGCGCCGCGCTCGTTCCCGTCGAGCCGAACCCCATCGACGCGATCTGGACAGATCGTCCGCCGCCGCCGCGCGCTGCAATCTCGCTCTATTCGGAGCGCTACGCCGGCGCCGACGCCGAGAGCAAGATCGCGCGCATCCGCGAAAAATTCGGCGGGGCCGACGCGCTGCTGCTCTCGGACCCGCATGCGATCGCCTGGGTCTTCAACATCCGCGGCGCCGACGTCGCGCATACGCCGATCGCTCTGGCCTTTGCGCTGCTGCCGCGCGAAGGGCTCGCGACGCTTTATGTCGACGACGGCAGGCTCGACGCCGAGGCGCGCGCCGCGCTGTGGGAGGCGCTGCGCGTCGCGCCGCCCGCGCAGCTCGAAACGGACTTGCGGCGCGGGGGCGAGGCCGGCCTCACGGTCATCTTCGACAGGGCGACGGCGCCTGCGAAACTCGTCGAGACCTTGCGCGCCGCGGGCGGAAAGCCTCGGCTCGAACAGGATCCGGTCGCGCTGCCTAAAGCGATCAAGAACGAGACGGAGCTCGCGGGCGTCCGCGCCGCGCATCTGCGCGACGGCGCGGCGCTGACCCGCTTTCTCGCCTGGTTCGCGCGCGAGGCGCCCAAGGGCGCGTTGACCGAGATCGACGCGGCCGAGGCTGTCGAGAGCTTTCGCCGCGACACGGGTCTCTTGCGCGACATCTCCTTTCCGACGATCGCGGCCTTCGGTCCGCACGCGGCGATCCCGCACTATCGCGTCACCGAGAGCAGCAATTTGAAGATCGGCTCGGGCGTGTTTCTGCTCGACTCCGGCGCCCAATATCTCGACGGCACGACGGACGTGACGCGCACTGTCGCCGTCGGTCCGGCGCCGCCGCAGCTCCGCGACTGCTTCACGCGCGTGCTCAAGGGGCACATCGCCATCGCCCGCGCCGTGTTTCCGAAGGGCGCGTGCGGCGCGCAGCTCGACGCCTTCGCGCGCCGATCGCTCTGGGAGGCGGGGCTCGACTTCGACCACGGGGTCGGCCATGGCGTCGGCGCATATCTCTCGGTGCATGAGGGGCCGCAGCGCATCAGCAAGACCGGCGAGACGCCGCTCGAGCCCGGCATGATCCTCTCCGATGAGCCGGGCTACTACCGCGCCGGGGAATACGGGATCAGGCTGGAAAATCTGATCGTCGTCGAGCCGCGCGCGATCGCCGGCGCCGAACGGGAGATGCGGGGCTTCGAGACGCTGACCCTCGCGCCCTTCGACCTCGACTGCGTCGAGCCGGCGCTGCTGGCGCCCGAAGAAATCGCCTGGCTCGACGCCTATCACGCCCGCGTGCGCGGCGCCTTATCGCCGATCCTCGACGCCGAGACGCGCGCGTGGCTGGAGAGGGCGACGCGGAATGTGTCGGGGTGAGCGCTACGCCGCGAGGTTGAGGCGCTTGACCTCGGTCTCGATACCCCATTCGCCATGCCGCCCATAAATCGACCGGATGCGACAAATCACCGAAAGTCTGGCTCGAAGCGCTCGCCGAAAATCGCTACTTTCGGCTTGTCCACAAGCGAATCCGCGAAGACCGGCTGAGAGCCCGCGGGAGCGCCGACACAGGCGACGGCGAAATCCAGATTGCATAGTCCCGGTCATGTCAATTCTGCCCTACTTTCCACATGCCTTTGCTGCTCATGATCAGGAAAGGTCGATATGTCATAGTCCGAATCCCATAACTTCCCCAATTCCTCGTCCAGGCGTTGAGGGCTCCATTTATTGAACCCGGCGCCTGGATATGGCGTTAACTCTCCAATTTTAATCCCATGATCGGTTAAGAAAAAGTCGACTCGTAAATGGGGAATTCCAACTGAAACGCGTTCTGATAAGAATATCATCTCTTTTCTAATTTCACTGTCAAGTCGAAAATATTTTTCGGGGGCTTCTTCCTTTAGAGCTAGCCAACGGCCGGCGATATCCGTAAAGCATTGCCAACTTTCCGACGAGAATTTGGTTCCACAATGAATACGAATTAATTTTGCTGTTCCGTTGAAAGTATGCACGCTTGCTTCGAGGAGCGCTGGGCTATCGCTAGAATATAAAACCGGCTCGGCCACCAGCCATCTCGGCAAATCTTTGTAGCCCCACTCGAATAATACGTCGAAATAGTCGATATCAAGCCATCGCTGCGCCGTTGCAAAAATTTTCTTCATCTCTCCGTCGCTGAGCTTGTTGATTAAAAGAAAAAAATTACTGCCATGGTTCGCCTTCAGCACAAATGAAGGCGGCAGCTTGTCAAACCGTATTTCCGACGGATGTCTCCAGGCCCCCAATACGGGAACAACATAATCAGAACCGACACAACGCTCGACATAAGATCTCACCGCCAGCTTATCACAAAACATCCGGAGCTTCGGGTCGCGATCGTAAATTATTTTGTGCAATATGTGCTCGTTAAACGTAACCGGAGGACTAAGTCGAGGAGGACGCCCAAAATAGCGCCAATGGTTGACAACCAGTTGCCACTGAAGCATGTCTGCGCACGCACTATCGAGGTCTTTGCGTATATGCTTGTTATTGGGATCTCGTGTAGCCGCTGTTTCGATACGCCGCAGAGTTTCGGCGCGAAGTTTAAAAATTTGGAGCGCCTTGCCGAGACTCGTATCCATCTCGGCGCGATGTGGACCCGACGCAAGAGCTGTCAAAAATGAGTCAAGCGCAAATTTTGCTCTGTCGAGGCGCACCGCCGTGAACCCAGGGGATTTTGGCGCTGTGGTCAAGGGCCTAACCTCTATTTGGACCTTCGCGACTCCTCTCTCACGGACCGCGACCAAGGGCTGACGCCGGCAGGGACGGCGGCGGGTCCGGCTGCTCGGGCCGGACCCGCGACTCTCGTCAGGCCTTGTCGGCAAGCGTGAAGCGATGCAGCAGGCCGCCGATCGCGCCGCCGAGCAGAGGCGCGACCCAGAAGAGCCAGAGCTGCTCCAGCGCCCAGCCGCCGACGAAGAGCGCTTGACTCGTCGAGCGGGCCGGATTGACCGACGTGTTCGTCACCGGGATCGAGACCAAATGGATCAGCGTCAGCGTGAGGCCGATGGCCAGCGCCGCGAAGCCCGCTGGCGCGCGGGCTTCCGTCGTGCCGAGGATGACGATGAGGAACACCGCCGTCAGCACGGTCTCGATGAGGAAGCCCGACTGCAGCGAATAGCCCCCCGGCGAATGCTCGTCATAGCCGTTGGCCGCGAAGCCGTTCGCGAGCGAGAAGTCGACGTTGCCCGAGGCGACGAGGAGCAGGATGAAGGCGGCGAAGGTCGCGCCGAGAACCTGCACGAGCCAGTAGGGCGGCAGCTCCTTCCAGGAGAAGCGCCCGGCCGCCGCAAGCCCGAGCGAAACCGCCGGATTGAAGTGCCCCCCTGAAACGGGCCCGAAAGCGTACGCCCCCGTCAGCACCGTCAGTCCGAAGGCGAGCGCGACGCCTTGGAAGCCGATCCCGAACTGCGGAAAGCCCGCCGAGATGACCGCGCTTCCGCAGCCGCCGAGCACCAGCCAGAAGGTTCCCAGGAATTCGGCGAGCAGCCGCCGCCCCAGGCCCTTGGCGAAGCCCGCCCGCGGATCGGCGTCGGGCGCGGCGTCGCCGATAATGCCGAGACGCTCGCCGCTTGCGCCCCGTTTGAGCGACAGGCCGAAGCCCACCCAGCTCGCGCCGGCGAAGATCAGATCGACGCCGAGAAACGCGCCGAGCACCCAAAGGCTCGATACCGGCCATTGAGCGAGAATGACCCCTCCCACAAGCAGCGTCACCAAGCCGGACAACGCGACCAAGACCCACGGCGCCGCCTTCGGAAGCTGAAAGGCGAGGAAGGTCCTGATGAGGCCGGAGGCCACGAGGCCGGCGCCGAGGATGAGCGTCAGAAAGCTCGCCGCGAGCAGAGGATTCTCGACCGCGGCGACGCCCCCGATCACGTAAAGAAGCCCGATCAGGATCCAAAGGAAGAACTTCTTCCAGGAGCGGACGGCGAAGGCGTAGACGATCTCGACGACGCCGCTTGCGATCATGGCGGCGCCGACGATAAGAACGGTGGCGATCGTCGAGCCCACGACGCTGCCGAGCGCGACGAAACCTGCGAGTGCGAGAAGCGCCCCGAAGGCGACCATCCACCCCCATTTTTCACGCAGCGGAGCGTCGTTAGCGATGTTCAGCTGCGCCGGGTCGAGTGACGTGAGTCCTGTCATACCGCATCCTCCACAAAGATTTGCCCGCAACTTTCGCGGCGCCGCAGTATAGCAGCGAAGGCTTGCAACCGCCAGCGCGCACGCCCCGCTTGTGCCAAAATACTGCTTTCGCCAGAAGCGACAGCTGCCGTCTTTGACCGAATGAAGCGCCAGGATTTGCCGGAGGCCCGAGCACAACGGAGGGGAAGGGGCTGCGCGCCTCCGACCGCGGCTCCCGCCACGGCTTCGCCTTGAAAATGGCGCAATGGCCGAAGAAATTTACTCTGAACACGGCATCCTCTAGCGGGTTCCGAGCAATTCTGTTTGTCTGCGAGCTCCTCGGTTGGAGGGGCCGGGCTCATTTGGGGGGATTTGGACGATGAAAAAGCAAATCGTGTCCATGGCTGCGCTGGCGCTCGCAGCGAGCGCGAGCGCCGCCGATGCGCAGGTCATTGCGCCGCCGGAGGTCATTCCGGTTGCGACCGCCTCCAAGAAGGGGAGCCTGCTGATCTTCCCG
>DATHCI010000134.1:0-3482 GCA_035319645.1 Methylocystis sp.
GTCACCGACGTCTGCCTCAAGCGCAAGATTCGCAATTATTGCGAGGTCGCCAAGGGCGCCGAGTCAGGCTTCGCGATTTATGTTCAGGAAGGCGCCATCCTCAACGACAAACACCGCGAAGCCTATAAGGCCGTGCGTCCCGACGACCCGAAGGTGACGAAGGGCGATAGCAAGCTTAGCCCTCAGAGCGATGTGGAAGCGGAAAAGCTGCGAGCGTTCATGTGCGCGAACTTTTTCGATGTCCGAACGTTCGGAGCCGTCATGAGCACGGGCGTGAATTGCGGACAGGTTCGCGGACCGGTGCAAGTCTCCTTCGCGCGATCCGTGGAGCCGATCCTGCCGCTGGAGATTTCGATTACCCGCATGGCGGCGACGAACGAGGCGGAGAAAAAGAAACGCGAAGAAGGCGCCGATGACGACACGCGCACCGAGAATCGCACGATGGGACGTAAGCACATCGTGCCTTACGGGCTTTATCGTGCGCACGGTTTCGTCTCTGCGAAGCTGGCCGAACGAACCGGTTTTTCTGACGGCGATATCACATTCCTCTGGGACGCGTTGAAAGGCATGTTCGAGCACGACCATTCAGCCGCGCGCGGCGAGATGTCTGCCCGCAGGCTCGTCGCTTTCGAGCACGACTGCGCGCTTGGACGCGCTCCAGCGCATGAGCTGTTCGAGCGCGTGATCGTCGAGCGCGTTAGCGACGGCGCCGCTTACCCCATCGGAGACAAGCGACTGGACAACGCGCCGCCGGCGCGCCGCTTCTCCGACTATCGCGTCTCCGTCAACCGCGAGGCCACGCCTCAGGGCGTAACGGTCCACGAACTGCTCTGAAGGGGCGCGGGAGGATGGGATGGCCGACGACGACCTCGACTCCTTTCCTCTTTCCGCCCTTCAGCACGCGGTTTATTGCCTGCGCCAGGCGGCGCTGATTCACGTCGAGCGGTTGTGGGAGGAGAACCGCTTCACAGCCGAAGGCCGCGTCCTGCATAAGAGCGTCGACACGCAAGGCCAGCGCTACTCACGCGGCGTGCGGCGCGTCGCCGCGCTGCCGCTCGCCTGCCGGAGGCTCGCACTTGCGGGCGTCGCCGATCTCGTCGAGTTCCACAAGTCCGAAAACGCCGAGGTACCCTATCCGGTCGAATTTAAGCGCGGCAAGCCTAAGACGCACCAAGCCGACGAGGTGCAGCTCTGCGCCCAGGCGCTATGCCTGGAGGAGATGACCGGCGCCGCCGTTCCCGAGGGCGCGCTGTTCTATGAGCAGACCCGCCGCCGCGTCACAGTCGCCTTCGACTCGGCGCTGCGCGCCTTGACCGAAGAAACCGCCCGCGCCCTGCGGGAGGTGGTCGACAGCGGGGTGACGCCGCCCGCGCGCTATGAGAAACGCAAATGCGACGCCTGCTCGCTGATCGAGCTCTGCCGCCCCAAAGTCGCTGGCCGCTCTGCGCGCGCATTCCTGGACCGCGAGATCGCCCGCGCACTGCAGGAGGCGCCGGGAGGCGACCTCCCATGAAGAAGCTCCTCAACACGCTCTACGTGACGACCGAAGGCGCGGCCCTGCGCAAGGACGGCGAAAATCTCGTCGCCGAGGTCGAGGGGCGGGCGCCTGTCCGCGTCCCCTTCCATATGCTCGCTTCTGTGGTGGCCTTCGGTCCCGTGTTGTTGTCGCCGCCGCTTATGCAGGCCTGCGCAAGCCGCGGCGTCGTTATTGCTCTTTTCGACCGCAATGGCCGGTTTCAAGCACGGGTGGAAGGCCCGACCACCGGCAATGTTCTGCTGCGCCGTGCGCAATATCGCGCAAGCGAGAGGCCCGAGGCGATCGTAAAGGGGCTCGTCGCCGCCAAGGTCGCCAATCAGCGCGCGGTGCTGCAGCGGGCGTTGCGCGACTATAGTGAGGAGACGCCGCCGCCAGAAAAGGCCGCGATCGAAGGCGCGATAGCCCGCCTTGGCGGCGTTTTGCGCACGATCTCGTGCAGCGAAGCGGACGTCGACGCGCTACGCGGAGCGGAGGGGGAGGCGGCGCGGCTCTACTTCAGCGTTTTCGATCATCTTGTCCGCTCGCCGGACGCGGGGATCGTCTTCCGCGGGCGCTCGCGACGACCGCCGCTTGATCCCATGAACGCGCTGCTGTCCTTTCTCTATACGCTTTTGACTCACGATTGCCGCAGCGCCGCCGAAAGCGTGGGGCTCGATCCGTCGGTCGGCTTTCTGCACCGGGATCGGCCCGGGCGTCCGAGCCTCGCTCTCGATCTCATGGAGGAGTTGCGCCCCGCCCTGGTCGACCGGCTGGCTCTGTCGCTGGTCAATCGCCGGCAAATTCGCATCGGGGATTTCAAGCAGGAGGACAATGGGGCCGTGCTCATGACCGAGGACGGACGGAAGACGGTGCTCGCCGCCTGGCAGGAGCGTAAAAAGGCGGAGCGGCGCCATCCCTTTCTGGAGGAGACGGCGCCGCTGGGGCTTGTGCCGCTCTTGCAGGCGCAACTGCTCGCCCGCCACTTGCGCGGCGATCTCGACGCTTATCCACCCTGGTTTTGGAAATAGCGCGCGCGGGGTAGATCGCGGTGCTGGTTCTGGTGACCTATGATGTTCGAACCGGGGAAGCAGGCGGTGCGCGTCGACTCCGCCGAGTGGCGCGCGCCTGCCAGGATTTCGGCCAGCGTGTGCAATATTCCGTATTCGAAATCGAGGTCGACCCGGCCCAGTGGACCCTATTGAAAGCGCGGTTGGAAGGAGTCATCGACAAGAAGACGGATAGCCTGCGCTATTACTATCTTGGCGCGAATTGGCGAAACCGCGTCGAGCACGTCGGCGCCAAGCCGGCGACCGATTTTGATGCGCCTCTGATCCTGTAAGCAATTGGCGCGAACGCGCGAACCGCAAGCGCGCCCAAAATCGCCGTCGATTTCGCGCCGATGACAAGAACTTGATTTCGCACCAAAAAACTCAATGCTTCCTCCTCCAAGCCCTGCCCCAAAGAGGCTCACGCCGTCGCGTTCGCGCAGGGCGTCTTCTTTCCATCTCAAAAGCAATGCCTTACACAAGAGGAGTCGCGCCCTTCGCGGGCGCGTGGATCGAAACCGCCGCGCTGGCGCCAAGTCATCCGGCGCGCCATGTCGCGCCCTTCGCGGGCGCGTGGATCGAAACCCGCTCTTCCTGTTGCACCGCTGAGTCCGCGCCCGTCGCGCCCTTCGCGGGCGCGTGGATCGAAACAAGCGAGATGTCGAGATATTGGTCGAGAGACGTCCCGTCGCGCCCTTCGCGGGCGCGTGGATCGAAACGCGGTGCTCTGCGCAAAGCTGATCGTGGCGCCGTGTCGCGCCCTTCGCGGGCGCGTGGATCGAAACTCTTGCCGAGCCAAACAATTCGTCGGCGACCGCGTCGCGCCCTTCGCGGGCGCGTGGATCGAAACGAACCAATGCCGCTTGAACATCGCGCCTTCGCGCGGTCGCGCCCTTCGCGGGCGCGTGGATCGAAACGAG